>DASWHG010000134.1:0-3793 GCA_036393315.1 Anaerolineales bacterium
CTGGCGAAAACTTATGGCAACCGCTGGAATAAGAAAGAGGCCGTGCGCGGTATTGACCTCGAAGTTCGCCGGGGCGAGATCTTTGGCCTGCTAGGGCCGGATGGGGCCGGCAAGACGACCACGATCCAGATGTTATGCGGCATCCTGCGCCCCACGTCCGGGGAGGTAACCGTCGCCGGGGTGGATGTGGTGGCCAGCCCGGCTGCGCTGGGCGGGCGCATCGGCTACATGTCCGAAGGCTTTACCCTTTATGGCTCGCTCAGCGTGCGAGAAAATCTTGACTACTTCGCCGACCTTTACCGCGTGCCCCAGGAGGAGCGGGAGCCGCGAATTCGAGAGCTGCTACGCATCGCCCGGCTGGAGCAGGCCACTGGGCGCCGCGCCGAGCACCTGTCCGGCGGGATGAAGAAGAAGCTGGCCCTGGCCTGCGTGCTGGTGTATTCACCACAGGTGCTGTTCCTCGACGAGCCGACTACAGGTGTTGACCCGGTCAGCCGCCGAGACTTCTGGCTGCTGCTCAACGGTTTCCTGGAACAAGGCATCACCCTGTTTGTTTCGACCCCCTACATGGACGAAGCAGAACGCTTCCACCGGGTAGCGCTGATGCACCGGGGCGAGATCGTCGCCTGCGACACCCCGGCCGCCCTCAAAGCCACTCTGGAGGGAGAGATGCTAGATCTCCTCGCTGAACCACAACGAGAGGCGGTCGCCAGACTGCGTGAGCATCCGAAGGTCTCGCACGTGCAGGTTTTTGGGGAGCGCGTGCACTTGCTGGTCGAAGACCCGGAGGATGACCTTCCCGTCCTGGAAAGCGAACTGGAGGAGTACGCCGTCCAGCTCTCGGACGTGCGGCGCTCCCCGCCTGGTTTGGAAGAAGTCTTCGTGGCGATGTTGGAGAAGAAGAGCGCGGATGGCGGATCGCCCATCACAATTCGCGTATCGCCCAGCGCAGATCGTGATTTGTTTGCGGACCACGATACGGCATCCGCGATACGCGATGGGCCATCTGCTATCAGCGACCCGCCTCATGCCATCCACGTTTCCAACCTGACCAAAACCTTCGACGGATTTACTGCCGTGGACAGCATCTCGTTCGATGTACATGAGGGCGAGATCTTTGGCTTCCTCGGCCCGAATGGTAGTGGCAAGACCACCACAATCCGCATGTTGTGCGGCCTGCTGCCGCCAACGGCCGGTAAGGGCAACGTGGCGGGATACGACATCCTGAGCCAGCAGGGTCATATCAAGCCGGAGATCGGCTACATGTCGCAGAAGTTCTCCCTGTACAACGACCTGACGGTCGAGGAGAACCTGGACTTTTACGCCGGTGTTTACGGCCTCTCGAATAACCACCTCGCTTCCCGCAAACGCTGGGCGCTGGAGATGGCTGGGCTCAAGGGCGCAGAACGTGCTCTGACCCGTGACCTGTCGGGCGGGTGGAAGCAGCGCCTGGCTTTAGGCTGCGCCGTCCTGCACGAGCCGCGCGTCCTGTTCTTGGATGAGCCAACCTCTGGGGTTGATCCCATCTCCCGCCGGGCTTTCTGGGACCTGATTTACGAACTGGCCGACCGGGATGTGACTATTCTCGTCACCACCCATTACATGGACGAGGCTGAACACTGCAACACGCTTGGCCTGATCCACAACGGGAGACTGATCGCCCTGGGTAGTCCAGCCAGCCTGCGGGCGAACATGCGCGCTGGTGAGATGCTCGAGATCGCCTCCCCGGAACCCATGCGCGCTTTACGGCGCATCCAAAGCTTGGATGGGGTATTCGGAGTTGGCCTGTTCGGCAATCGCGTCCACGCGCTGGTCGAAGACACCCATCGCCTGACTTCTGAGATCTACTCGGCTTTCACATCCGAGGGTGATGCCCCCATGCATATCCAGCCGATCCCCTTTTCGCTCGAGGATTTGTTCGTAATCTTCATTGAAATGGAAGAGTATCGAAATAACTCCCAGCCAGGAGGTGACACATGAACGTAGAGTTGCCGTTCAGATTAGCCGGTTTGGCCACATTTCTCATATCGGCGAATTGGTTTATGGGCATTGTTTTCCTGGCATATTTCACCATGGCAGCCTCAATGGTTGGCAGCGAAGAGGCGACACTGATTGAGAAGTTCGGCGATGAGTACCGGGCGTACATACAGCGCACGGGACGATTCTTGCCTCGTCTCGTGGTGAGGGAATAACCATGTTTACTCGCACCTTGGCTGTCTTGCGCAAAGAAACCCGCGAGATCCTGCGCGATCCGTACACGCTGGGTATCGCCCTGGTGCTGCCGCTGGTGCTCCTTTTCCTGTTCGCCTATGGAGTCAACACCGATGTGCGGGACATTGAGCTGGTCGTTCTGGACTTCGACCAGTCGGCAGCCAGCCGGGACTACGCCCGTGCATTTGGCAACTCAGGTTACTTCCGCCTGGCCGGGTACGTTCCGGATTATGCAACCCTGGGCGATCTGCTCGACCGCGATCAAGCCGACGTAGCCCTGGTCATCCCGCCGGGATTCGAGCGCGAGCTCAGCGCAGGCCGCCAGGTCCAGGTCCAGACCATCATGGACGGCTCTTACACACCCTTTGCCCAGGTGGCGCAGTCGTACATCGAGGCGATCAACGCCGGTTACAACGCTCGTCTCCTGGAAGACTTCGTCAAACGCCGGACAGGACAATCTACCGAGCAGCTGGTTGCCCTGTCGGTGAAATCGCGCGTGCGTTACAACCCGGGCCTGAAAAGCATGAATTCTATCGTCCCCGGGCTGTTCGGGGTGATCCTGATGGCCTTCCCGCCCTTGCTGTCGGCGCTTGCGATCGTTCGTGAAAAGGAGCGCGGCTCCATCCAGCAGGTCTTCGTCTCCCCGATCCGCCCGGTGGAACTGATCCTGGGGAAGTTGATCCCGTATGGCGTGATCGCCTTTATTGAAATGCTGATTGTGCTGGCCAGCGGAGTCTTCTGGTTTGGTGTTCCATTCCGCGGCAGCCTGCTGTTGTTCCTGGCTGCCTCTGTGCTGTATGTAGTATGCACGGTCAGCATCGGGCTGCTGGTCTCCACCCTGACCCGCAGCCAGGTAGCCGCCATGCTGCTGGCCCTGGTGCTGACCATCATGCCTTCCATGTTGTTCTCCGGGTTCCTGTTTCCCATCCACACCATGCCCACGCCGATGCAGGCTTATGCCAACGCTTTCCCGGCGCGCTATTTCATTGAACTGGCGCGGGGCATCGCCCTCAAGGGACAGGGGCTGGCAGCGTCCATCCCGGCCATGGGTTTCCTGGCAGCCTACGCCACCGGGCTGGTGCTGATATCCGCATTGCGCTTCAAGAAAAGGATTGGATAACGATGGGCACCCGTCTTGCCTCCCTCATCCGCAAAGAATTCACCCAGACCTTCCGCGACCTGCCCATCGTCGTGCTGGTGATCTATGTCTTCGCCGAGATCCTGCTGTGCGGCTGGGCGCTGACCATGGATGTCAAACACATCCCCACGGCGGTGCTCGACCGTGATAACTCTCCCGCCAGCCGGGCCCTGATCGAAGACTTCCGCCAGGCTGATTCGTTCACACTGGATTTCTACCCAGCCGACGAAAGCGAACTCGAAGCCTTGATCGCATCCGGCCAGGCGGCTCTCGGCCTGATCATCCCGCAAGGGTTGGGCCGCGACCTGAGCGCTAACCGCCCGGCCAGTATCCAGGTGCTGGCGGACGGCACGCAGTCGAACGCCGCGCTGCTCTCGCTGGGCTACGTGGAGCAGATCGTGCGCAGGTACTCCTCAGAAATTGAAGTCAGTCGCTTGTCCACCA
>DASWHG010000135.1:0-4546 GCA_036393315.1 Anaerolineales bacterium
CTGCCCGATGTGCAACTGCCCAACCTGCCTGTACGAACGAGACGATTCTTTATGGGTTGGCATGGGAATCCGGCTGAACGAGAAGCGCGCCTTCCACCTGGGCCGCGCCTACCACCTGGCCGGGCGCTGCGTCGGTTGCAACGAGTGCGAGCGGGCCTGCCCGATGGATATCCCCATCAGCCTGCTCAACCGGATGTTGGCAGGTGAAGTTGAGACAGCATTCGGGTTTCAGGCTGGTTTGGCGCCGGTTCCGCCGCCGTTCGTCACTGTGCTGGGCGGGGAGGAGGGTTAGTGATGGAGGATATCCGCATGTCCGGTCGCCAACCTGCTTTTTTCAATGACAGCCACCCGGCCGGCGTTCTCACCCGGGCTCAACTGGCGGGTTGGCTGGATGCCCTGGCGCTCGAGCGGATCCTGGTCGCGCCTCGCCTGCGAGAAGGGGTGCTGCTCTACCAGCCGGTCGAAAGCTCCGCCGAGCTGGTCTGGGAGTTCACCCGTCCGGTCCTGCCTGTCAAGGAGTTCTTCTTCCCGCCCACCGAGCGCCTGATGACCATCGAGAAGACCGGCCAGCAGGTCAGGCTGGTCGAGACTCTGCCGGGTGAACACCAGGTGATCTTCGGCGTCCGGCCTTGCGAGGCGCGCGGCGTGCACATCCTGGATGCCCTCTTCCTCGATCCGGCTGCGAAGGATCCGTATTACGCCCGGCGGCGAGAGAACACCGCCATGATCGGCCTGGCCTGCCGCGAGATGGGCGACACCTGCTTCTGCACCAGCACCGGCAGCGGCCCGGACGATCCCTCCGGAGTGGACGTGATGCTTACGGAGGAGGATGGGGGCTACCGGGTGGAAGTTGTGACGGAGAAGGGCTGGGATCTGCTGGGGGATAGGCTACCGGAATCCATCTTCCAGGAGAACGCCTACACCAATCCTGAAACCATCCTCCAGGCTTTTCAGCCGGTCGCTATCCCCGCAGCCGAGGACTGGCCCGCCCATTTTGACGACCCTTATTGGGAGCAGCTGGGCGAGCGCTGCCTGAGCTGCCGTGTATGCGCTTACGTCTGCCCGACCTGCCGCTGCTTCGACCTGCGGGATGAAGCGCTGGTCGGGGAGGGAAGCGAGGCGCAGTTCGAACGCATTCGCTGCTGGGACAGCTGCACCGGGCCGGCTTACCGGCGCATTGCGGGCGGCAACAACCCGCGCGCCACGCCGGGCCAACGCCTGCGCAACCGCTTCTTCTGCAAGTTCTACTATTACCCGCGCCAGTACGGGCTCGCCTCCAGCGCCTGTACGGGCTGCGGGCGGTGCATCGACGAATGCCCGGTGAACGTCGACATCACCGAGGTCCTGAACCACCTGGCCGCCTAGAGCTGCCGCTCGGCGACCGGCCCTGCCGTCCTTTCCGGCAGAGCTGCCGGGAGCGGCCCAGATCAACCTGTGAGGGTGCAGTTATGGAAAATTCCAACGGCGAGAACCCCATGGTTCCTTACTTAGGAAGGTTGGCAGCCGTCAAAGACCTGGCAGCCGAGATCAAGCTGTTCTCCGTCGAGATGTTGAACGGCGGAAGCCAGGCTTTCTCGGACTACCGGCCGGGCCAGTTTGCCTTCCTGTCGCACTTCGGGGTGGGGGAAGCGCCCTTTGGGATCGCCTCCACCGTGCAGCGCGGTGCGGCGCTCGATTTCGCCGTACAGCGCCTGGGCAGCGTGACCACCGGGCTGCACGAACTGGGCGAAGGGGATATCGTCGGCGTGCGCGGCCCGCTCGGCAACTGCTTCCCGATGGAAGACTTTAAGGGGAAAAATCTGGTCGTGCTCGGCGGCGGGATTGGCGGCGCCCCCCTGCGGCCCGTAATCCAGACGGTGCTCGACCGGCGCGCCGATTACGGCTATTTCACCATCCTGTGGGCTGCCCGGCACCCCTCCCTGCTGGTCTTCACCGACGAGTACGACGAATGGCGAGACGCGCCGGATACTCGCCTGCACCTCACCGTCGACCAGCCGGACGAACTGTGGGACCACAACGTCGGCCTGATCACCGGCCTGCTCGAGAAGGTCGCCCCTTCCCCGGAGAATGCCGTCGCCATCACCTGCGGGCCGCCGGTGATGATTTATTACGTCGATAAAGTGCTGCGCAAGCTGGGGTTCTCGCCCGAGCAGAGCTACGTCACCCTGGAAGCCCGCATGCACTGCGGGCTGGGCATGTGCGGCCGCTGCAACCTTGGAGAGAAGCTGGTTTGCGTCGACGGGCCGGTCTTCTCCATGGCGGAGGTGGATGGGCTTCTAGAAAGCTTCCTGTAAGAAATTAAATCTCCACGTATTCATCTACTTCGAACGTGAAGATCGTCGCGCCGCCGACGGTCACCGGCATCGGTGCCGGGAACGGAAGCGGCGTGCTTTCCAGCGGGGAGGCCACGTACTCCACCCGCCGTTTGCAGCTCTTATTGAGCGCATTCACGGCGGCCTCCTCCTGCCCTTCCGCCAGGCCGATCAGCAGGGTGATGTTCCGGTGCCCGAGGAAGCCGCCCACGGTCGGCAGGTGGGTGACCGAAAGCCCTAACTTGGTCATTGAACTGGCCGCGTTCTCGAAATCCTGTTCCTGGATCACGGCAGCCATGAGCCGGTTGACCGGCAGGCGCCGTTCTGTGTTGCTCCGGATCAAATCGGGCCAATTGGTGCCCTTCCTTGCCAAAGCGGCATCCACCTCCGAGACCAACTGTGAATAAGTCTCCTCCATTATAACCCCGTCCTTCAGCAGGCCGGAGAGGGCGCTGCGCTGGGCGCGCAAGGATTCCCGCCGGGCTGTGTCCATCTCTTCGGCTTCCACGCTGGGATCGGCTTTCATGATCTCTTTGACCGCCTCCACCAGGGCCAGGCTGTGCTGCTGCAAGATCGGCGAGAGGACCTCCCAGCTGTGATCGGAGAGCAGCCCTTCCCGCCGCATGCGCGCCAGGTGGTCGTAGGCTGAGCGCACGGCGAAAGCCCGCGCATGCCGGCGTTCGTATTCCGCTTGTATGGGGCTGCGTTCGGTCAGCCGCAGACTTTTCACCAGCGGCCCCATGGTGAAACCCTGGACCAGCAAAGTAAAAACGACGACCCCAAAGGCCATCACCTGCAGCTCTCCCCGGGCCGGTCCCAGGGCAGCCGGCAGGCTGAGGGCCAGGGCCAGGGAGATCGCCCCCCGCATCCCGCCCCAATTCCAGGCGTGCTGCCACTTGAAGGGGATATCCTTCCCGATCCAGGCCAGCCCGTAAACCGCCACTGACCGGGCGGCCAGGACGGCCAGGATGGCGACGCCGATGCGCGGCCAGAAGGCCAGCATTTTCGGCAGGTCGATCTGCAGCCCGATGATCAGGAAGATGAAGGAGTTGGCCAGGAAGCCAAAGTATTCCCACAGATTGAACACGACGATGCGGGTGGTGGGAGACATGCCGCGCGGGCCAATGTTGCCGTTGACCAGCCCGGCGACGACCACCGCCAACACTCCGCTGACCTGGAAGATCTCTTCTGCAATCAAATAAGATCCAAAGGCCAGGATCGTGGTCAGGGTGGTCTCGATCAGGTAATCGTCGATCCGGGTGATCGCCTGTGAGATCAAGGTACCCAGGATGAAGCCGACCAGCAGCCCGCCGCCAGCGATGCGCAGGAAATTGACCATCGTCGTGATCAGGTGAAACTGGGTCTGCCCCAGGGCCAGGGTGGTTACCAGGCCGAAGAGCACGATGGCCGTGCCGTCGTTAAGCAGGCTCTCGCCTTCCAGGAGGATCTGCAGGCGCTTGGGCGCGCCGACGCGGCGGAACAGGGCGATCACTGCCACCGGGTCGATGGCGGCGACCAGGGCCCCGAAGACCAGGGCGTAAGAGATCGGGATCCCGGTCCCCCAGGACACCAGCGCGCCGACCATCAGCATGGTCAGGACGACGCCCGGCACTGCCAGCGCCAGGATGGGCGCCAGGTTGCGGCGCAGGTCGTTCAGATTGAGGTGGAAAGCGGCCTCAAAAATCAGCGGGGGGACCAGCAGGCTCAGGATCAGGTTCGGCGGGATGTCGACGTTGACTTCCGGCACCAAGGTCAGCACCAACCCCATGACCACAAGGCCGACGGTGTAGGGGACGCGCAGCTGGCGGGCGATGATCCCGACCACCGTGGCAATGAACAGCAGCAAAATGATGATCTCTTCGGCCAGGATGATGGGGTCATCTTCACCCATCTGCTCGCCGAATTCGTCGACTGCCGAATTCGCCTGCAGGGTCGGATCCGCTGATGCAGCTCCAGTGCTCCCTTCTGTAGAAAGTGCCCCGGTCTGGGCGGAGGCGCAGGCTGCCGCCAGGCTGGCCAATATCAGGGCGAAGATGAGAAGGATCAATGAACGTTTTGTCGAGGTCATTGGAATTCTGTTGCTGCAGCCTTGCTCATTCGAGCGATACGATGCGCGGGGCCGGGTCTTCGATGCTGGCAGTCTGGCCACCGGGGAAGACGACCAGAGTCTTGTCCTTCTGGCGGAGCACGGTCAGCCCCCGGTATTTTACCGTAACCGGCCAGGGAAAAGGGTT
>DASWHG010000136.1:0-2464 GCA_036393315.1 Anaerolineales bacterium
CAGCAGCAGGCTGAGGACGATCGTCAGGAGCGCCCACAATACGGAATATCCAAAGTTTTGGAAGAACCTGGGATCGGTAAAGGCGACCCGGTAGGCTTCGAAGCTGTACGTATCCTTGATCATCTTCAGGCTGAACTCGAATACCGAGAAGAGCGGCAGGAAGAAGTAGAGCAGCCCGAGAATCAGGATGATCCAGGCAACCGGGCTCGATCCTCTTCTGTAGCCGCCATTATTGCGCCGGCTGAATAAGGCCCGGGTATAAGCCCAGGCGCCAAGCGATCGACCCGTTTCGCTCCTCATCGCACCCACCTCGCCGATCTTCTCTGCAAATACAGATAGCCTGTCATCGACAGGCTCATGATGAATATCATGCCCAACGCCAACGCGTTACCCAACCCGGGGTTGTAGAGCACGTCGCCCTGGATCTGCGCTCCGATCAGGATGGGGACCAGGTTGATGAAGCTGCCGGAGAAGGCATACGCGGTGGCGTACGCGCCAAAGGCATTGCCGAACAGCAGGATGGTCGTGCCGAGCAGGGTGGGCAGCAGGATGGGCAGCGCCACGAAGCGCCAGTAGTGATAACCCGTTCCGCCCAGGTTCTCGGCGGCCTCACGCCATTCACGCCGCAGCCCGTCCAGGGCTGGCGCCATAATCAAGACCATAAGGGGAAATTGGAAATACATGTAGACGATGCTCAACCCCCAGATCGTGTAGATCGTAAATCCACCGGCATGGATATCGACATTCAGGTAAGATTCAACCAATCGAGTTACCAGGCCGGCGTTGCCCATCGTGGCGATGAAAGCGAACGCCAGCGGGACGCCGGCGAAGTTGGAGGCTACCCCGGAGAATGTCACCAGGAAGGTGCGGATCTGTCGAGGCAGGCCACCCAGAATCACCGCATATGCCAGCAGGAACCCAAAGAGGGCGCCGCCCACCGCGGTGATCACGCTGATGCTCAGGCTGGCCTTGTAGGCATTGATAATGTCGCGTTGGGTCACCAACGCGACGATGTTGTCGAATGTAAATCCACCGCCACGCGCCTCGAAGCTGCGGATGAAAATCGAGGCGGATGGCAAGAAAAGGAACAGGATTGCGAAGAGAAAAAATGGTACGACTCCTAGCCAACCCCAGTTGAAGCCCGGTTTTTGGGGACGCGCCACCGGCGCGTCCCCAGTTCCGAGCCGTTCGGCGATCGTTCGGCTCATACGGCTTGACTCCTAACCTTCACCAAATACGACCTTCCGCCAGTTCTCGGTGATGTACTTGTTGCTCGCCGTTAGCTGTTCGACTGTGGGGAAGAATGCGGCTTCGTAGGATGCCGCGGGCGGGAGCTTATCCAGCATCTCCTGTGGGACGACGCCGCGGGCGACCATGTCGTTGAACCGGATGGGGTGGGCGTAGCCCTTCAGGTACAGGTTCTGGCCTTCGTCGCTCATGACGAACTCCCACCACAGGCGGGCTGCGTACGGGTGCGGGGCGTAAGCGCTGATGCCGCCAGCATAAGGCCCGGCTATCACGCCTGTCTTCGGGACGACGATCTCGAGCTCCGGGTTCCCGGCGAGGGTATCCCGGTTAGCCAGGGCCAGGTAGTCCCACTCGATCACCAGAGGTGTCTCGCCCTGGGCGATCTTGCCCTGATCGGCGATGACCGGGATGAAGTTGCCGGCATCGTTCATCTCTTTCCAGAACTGCAAGCCCGCTTCGGGAGCCTTTTCGATATCGCCGCCGCTGCGCGAGAGTCCGGACGCAAGAACGGTCTGCACGGATTGGTTGGACTTCAGTACATCCCCGGCCATGGCTACTTTGCCTTTGTATTCCGGCTTGAGCAGGTCCTCCCAGTCCGTCGGGTTGTTAGCGATCGCCGGTTTGGCAATCTCGAACACAAGCACGCCGTAGTATTCGGCCCACCAGTGCCCATCCGGGTCTTTCATTTCGATGGTATCCCAGGTGGCGACCTTGTACGGGGCGACCAGGCCGTCTGCCATGGCTGTGGCGGTGTGACCGACGCCGACGTCGATCACGTCCGGCGCCTGCGGCCCTTTACTGTCCTTGTTGGCCCGGATGGCCTCCAGCTCGTCGGCCGAGCCGGCGTCCGGATTCAGCTCGTTGACCGTTAAGCCGTACTTAGACTTGTAGGTCTCGATCATCTCGCCGTAGTTTGCCCAGTCGTGCGGCAGAGCGATGGTGGTCAGCTGGCCCTCGGTCTTCGCGGCTGCGATCAGGTCGTCCAGCGGGATCGAATTGCCGCTGGTCAGATCTGGCAGCCCGGCACCGGGGGCTGCGCCGGGTTGTTGAGCGCAGGAGGCCAGGAAGGCAGTCGCGCTGGCCGCAGCACCCAGCTTGAGGAAATCGCGGCGTGTCATCTTTCCGTACGGGCGTTCATCTTGCTTGGTCATATTTTTCCTCCGTTGATCTTTTTGAATCGAGCTAATCAGAAGTTCGACTTGGTACAGCAAAGAAG
>DASWHG010000137.1:0-5694 GCA_036393315.1 Anaerolineales bacterium
GTCCCCATCCTGATCGGAGCGCAGATCCAGGGCGATGTGCTCTACAACCCCGGGTTGGGCAACGCGTTGGCGTTGGGCATGATTTTCATCATGAGCCTGTCGATGACAGGCTACCTGTATTTGCAGAGAAGATCGGCGAGGTGGGTGCGATGACAGAAACTGGTGGATCACTTTCCGGTAGGGCTCAACGCCGGGCTTTATTCAGCCGGCGCAATAATGGTGGCTACAGAAGAGGATCGAGCCCGATCGCCTGGATCATCCTCATCCTTGGACTGCTCTACTTCTTCCTGCCGCTCATCTCGGTATTCGAGTTCAGCCTGAAGATGATCAAAGATACCTACAGCTTCGAGGCCTACCGGGTCGCCTTTACCGATCCCAGGTTCTTCCTCAACTTCGGTTATTCAGTGTTGTGGGCACTCCTGACGATCATTCTCAGCCTGCTGTTGGTCGTCCCCACGGCTTACTGGGTACATCTGAGCATGCCCCGCCTGAGGCCGGTCGTCGAGTTCATCACCCTGATGCCTTTCGTGGTGCCGGCGGTCGTCCTGGTGTTCGGCATGATCCGGCTGTACGGCAGCCCGCCGGTCGTATTGATAGGGAGCCCGATCCTGCTGGTCGCGGGCTACGTGATCCTATCCCTGCCTTATATGTTCCGGGCCGTGGACACGGGGCTGCGGGCGGTGGACATTCGCACGCTGACGGAGGCGGCCCAGAGCCTGGGCGCCAGCTGGGGAACGATCCTTGCCAAGGTGATCTTCCCCAATTTGCGTGTGGCGATCCTGAGCGGCGTCTTCCTGACCTTCGCCATCGTCATGGGTGAGTTCACCTTCGCCTCGCTGCTGAACTGGCGGGCGTTCGGTCCTTACATGGAAGAGATCGGCGCCATGCGAGCCTATACACCCCAGGCGCTGGCGGTGGTCAGCTTCTTGCTCACCTGGGGTTCGATCATGTTGATGCAGCTGGTCGCGCGCGGCGTGCCCGGGCAGGACCAGATTGCTGGCGCCCACTAACGATTTTGGAGTGAATATGGCCTTTCTAGAGATCAACAACGTCAGCAAAATATTCGGCCGGAGCACGGTTGCCGTGGAAGATTTCGATCTCCAGGTAGAACACGGTGAACTGGTTTCGTTCCTTGGCCCCAGCGGCTGCGGCAAGACCACCACCCTGCGCATGGTCGCCGGGTTCGAGACGCCGTCGACCGGAGAGATCCGGGTAAAAGGCGAAGATATCACTTACCGGCCTCCGAACCAGCGCAACGTCGGCATGGTCTTCCAGGCCTATGCCCTGTTCCCCAACATGTCCGTGGGCGATAACATCGGCTTTGGGCTCAAGATCGCCAAGAAGCCATTAGAAGAGATCAAACAGCGGGTGGAGGAGATGTTGGAGCTGATCCACATGAAAGGCTACGGAGACCGCTACCCGTACCAACTGTCCGGCGGGCAGCAACAGCGTGTGGCGCTGGCGCGCGCCCTGGCGATCAGCCCCGAACTGCTCCTGCTGGATGAGCCGCTCTCGGCCCTGGACGCCAAGATCCGCGTATCTTTACGGCAGGAGATCCGCGCCATCCAGCAGCAGCTGGGCATTACCGCAATTTACGTGACCCACGACCAGGAAGAAGCCCTTTCGATGTCGGACCGGGTGGTGGTGATGCTTGACGGGCACATCGAGCAGGTCGGCCCGCCCTTCGAGATCTACAACTTCCCCAAGACCGAGTTCGTCGCACAGTTCGTCGGCACTTTGAACACGCTGAACGCCTTGGTTCACGACCCGGCCAGCGGGATCCTGGTGGTGGACGGCCAGAATATCCAGGCTTCCCACGCGCTGGACGGTCTGCGTTCCGGCGACAGCGCCATGGTCTCGATTCGCCCCGAGCGGCTGAGCTTCGTTACCGATGAGAGGAAAGCCAACGTGCTTATCTGCACGGTCGAGAACATCACCTTCTTGGGCTCCATCGTGCGCATCCTGCTCAAGCTGGAAGACCAGACGTTCTACATGGATACGTTTAACAACCCCTACCTGGAGCTCAAGAAGATCGGGGACCAGGTCGAGGTCACGTTCTCGACCGAAGCGGTGCTGGTATTGAACCAGCGGGTAGTCGCCTAAGTTGTCATCCTGATTAGCGTTCTGTGCGGCGAAGGATCTCTCCATAACCGGGTTACAGATCCTTCGCTGCGCTCAGGATGACAAGCTGCCACGAATGTCATCCTGAGGAGCGCTCTGTGCGGCGAAGGATCTCTCCATAACCGGGTTACAGATCCTTCGCTGCATTCAGGGTGACAGGCGTAAAAGAAACAACATTGAGAGGAGACTCAATTGTATAAAGTCATACTTGCGCTCTCCGATGCGCTGCGCTACGACGCGGCAGTCGCAGGGATGGGCTACCTGGGACACCTGGTTGAGGTCAAACAGGCCAGCCTGTTCAAGGTGACGGGCGAACTGCCCAGCATGTCGCGCCCCATGTACGAGACAACCCACACGGGGACGCCTGCCAGCGAACACGGGATCGTGTCCAACTACGTGGTGCGGCGATCGAACAAGCCCAACATCTTCCAGGCCGTCGTAGAGGCGGGCGGGACGACGGCGGCAGCCGCCTATTACTGGTTCTCCGAACTGTACAACCGGGCGCCCTACGACTACGTCGACGACCGGGAGGTCGACGACGAATCGAAGTTCATCCAGCACGGTCGCTTCTACACCCAGGACGATTACCCCGACCTGGAGCTCTTTCTGACCGCGGCCTCGCTGGTGCGCAAGTACAGCCCAGACTACCTGCTGCTCCACCCCATGGGGATGGATTACATGGGGGAGCGCTACGGGTCCGACTCGGCTGAATACCGCAACCAGGCCATCCGCCAGGACATGTGGCTGGCGACGCTGGTGACCGAGTGGATGGAGCGCGGCTATAATATCCTGGTGACCGGCGATCATGGCATGAACGCCGATCACCTGCACGGCGGCACCACTCCCGACGTGCGCGAAGTCCCGCTCTACCTGATCCGGCCCGGCATACCTGGGAGGGGACAGACCGGCGAGACCCTCTCCATGCTCCAGATCGCGCCGACGGTCTGCCAGCTCCTCGGCGTCCCGATCCCGGAGACGATGAGATTCCCTTCAGCGATCTAGCCAGGCCAGCCTGCTCGGGTGAGCACATCCTAATGGAGGTCTCTACTGGAACCGGCGGGGGCGCTCATCGATATATCCGGCTGACGCCGGAACGAACATTCTCAACCGGGAACCGGGCGGCATCTGCCGGTCCCCGGTAATCTCTTTGGAGGCCTGTGTGGAACCGTTGTTGATCGTCTTCATCGCTGTCGCACTGTTGTTCGATTATCTCAACGGCTTTCACGACAGTGCAAACGTGGTCGCGACCGTCATCGCCTCACGAGCCATGTCTCCCCGGATGGCGCTGGGCATGACCGCCCTGGCTAACCTGCTCGGCCCGTTCCTGTTCGGCGTGGCAGTAGCCACGACCATTGGAAACGAGGTCGTCTCGAGCCAGGCGGTGACGATCCCGGTCGCGCTGGCGGCGCTGTTCTCCGCCATCCTTTGGAATCTGGCAACCTGGCTGCTCGGCATCCCCTCCAGTTCTTCACACGCGCTGCTCGGCGGATTCATGGGAGCCGCCCTGGCCGGTTTCGGCCTGGGTGTGATCCGTGAAGAGGGGTTGACCAAGGTGCTGCTGGGGCTGTTTATATCCCCCATCTTGGGCGCAGGGCTCGGATGGCTGGTGATGCGAGCCGTGCTCAAGCTTGGGGAGAAGCTCTCGCCGCGGGTGAATGTATTCTTTCTGCGGGCGCAATGGCTGACCGCGGCCACCTTGGGGCTCAGCCACGGCACCAACGATGCCCAAAAAACGATGGGCATCATGACCCTCGGGCTGGTGGCTTTCGGCGTGCTGCCCACGTTTCACGTGCCGGTTTGGGTGATTGCGGCCAGCGCCAGCGCCATCGCGCTGGGCACCGCCATGGGCGGCTGGCGGCTGATTAAGACGATGGGAGGCCGTTTCTACCGCATCCGCTCGACTCACGCCTTCTCATCCCAGCTGGCCGGGACGGCAGTGATCCTGGGCGCTGCCCTGCTGGGCGGCCCGGTGAGCACCACACAGGTGGTCAGCTCGACGATCGTGGGTGCCGGGGCTGCCGAACGGTTGAGCAAGGTCCGCTGGGGGACCGCGATGCAGATCGTGGTAGCCTGGGTGTTGACCATCCCCGCCACCATCCTGCTCGGAGCGCTGGGATACTGGCTGCTGTCGCGGCTTCTTTAATTTCCGTGAGCCTGCTTCAATTTATCTTCATCGTCGTCGCCCTGCTGTTTGGCTTCCTGAACGGCTTTCACGACAGCGCCAACGTGGCCGCGACGGCGATCACCTCGAAGTCTGTGTCACCCCGGCTGGCGCTGGGGATGACCGCCCTGGCCAACCTGGTCGGCCCGTTCCTGTTTGGCGTGGCGGTGGCGACCACCATCGGCAGCGAGATCATCACGGAGCCGGCAATGACAATCCCGGTGGCGATGGCCGGGTTGGTCTCGGCCATCACCTGGAACCTGGTCACATGGCTGCTCGGCATCCCCTCCAGTTCTTCGCACGCGCTGTTCGGCGGCTTTATCGGCGCGGCCATCGCTGGTTTCGGCGTGGGGGTGATCCAGATCAATGGCCTGTTCAAGATCCTGACCGCGCTTTTCATCTCTCCCCTGCTGGGATCCGGCTTCGGCTGGCTGGCCATGAAGCTGGTGCTGCGGTCCGTGCGAGACCAGGGCCCGAGCGTAAACAACGTGTTTTTGCGGGGGCAGTGGCTGACCGCAGCCGTCCTGGGGTTGAGCACGGGGGCGCTCGAAGCCCAGAAGACCATGGGTATCCTGACCCTCGGATTGGTGGCCTTCGGGATGCTGGCGGAATTCCACATTCCGTTGTGGGTGGTTGCTGCCAGCGCAGGGGCGATGGCATTGGGTACAATCGCCGGCGGCTGGCGGCTGATCCGCACGGTGGGGGCCGGATTCTACCGGGTGCGTCCGGTGCACGCCTTCGCCTCGCAGCTGGCCAGCACGGGCGTGATTCTGGGCGCGACCCTCTTGGGCGGCCCGGTGAGCACGACCCAGGTGATCAGCTCGACGATTGTCGGAGCCGGGGCGGCCGAACGACTCAAGATGGTGCGCTGGGGCGTAGCCCGGCAGATCGCCGCCGCCTGGCTGCTGACCCTGCCCGCTACCGGGCTGCTGGGCGGCATCGGCTACTGGCTGCTGCACCTGGTCTGGTAAGAGCGTCTCATAAGGGATATAATACGCCAAATAAACTCCTATTACCTCAGTAAAGGATGAGCCGCTGCGCTGGACGACGTGCTCGCGGGCGGGGATGTGCGCATGACACAAGAAGCCCTTTCGAGTTCAAGAATTGTAGAGCTGCAATCTGAGGCCGAGAAAGCCCGTGCGGCGCTGGATCCGGCCGGGGCGATCGAACTGTACACCCGCGCCCTGGAGCTGGCCGCAGCCTCTCCAGAGGGATTGGCGGGCGAGCAGGAATTTGCCCTGCGCTCGGGCCGGGCAGCCTGCTACCACGAAATGGCCAATTACGCGGCCGAAGACGAAGACCTGGCCGTGATGCTGCGCATTGCCCGGGAGAAGGGCGACCTCCATAGGCAGGTGGACGTGCTCAACCGTCGGGTTCTACTGTTAGAAAATTCCGGTGAGCTGGAAACCGGA
>DASWHG010000138.1:0-14238 GCA_036393315.1 Anaerolineales bacterium
TATTACGATCGTATTTTTCGAGCGTTCGACCAATACATGAACGCGGGCGATACCTGGGTTGGCGAAAAGCACCCGGAATTGGAGCACCGGCCGACCGCTTACTTCTCGACCGAGTTTGGCCTGCACGAGACCATGCCCATCTACGCGGGAGGCCTGGGCGTGCTCTCGGGCGATCACCTCAAAGGGGCAAGCGACATCGGCCTGCCGCTCGTCGCGGTAGGCTTTCTCTACACCCAGGGCTATTTTTCTCAGCATATCACCGAAGACGGCTGGCAGGAGGCCCGCTACATCCGCCTGAAGTTCGATGATCTTCCCATCCTGCCTGTGAGGACTTTCGATGGAGAACCCGTGACCGTCTCGGTCGATCTGCCGGGGCGCGAGGTAAAAGCCTGCCTGTGGGAGGTCCACGTGGGCCGGGTGCCGCTCTACCTTCTGGACAGCAACGTCGAAGGCAACTCGCCTGCCGACCGGGAATTGACATCCCGCCTCTACATCAGCGATCTGGACATGCGCCTTTCTCAGGAGATCGTCCTGGGGATCGGAGGCGTGCGTGCTTTGCGTGTGCTCGGCTACAACCCGAGCGTGTGGCACCTCAACGAAGGCCATTCCGGCTTTCTCAACCTGGAAAGGGCCCTGGAGATGGTAGCCTCCGGGCATAGCTTCGATGAGGCCATGGAAAAGATCCGCACCAGCAGCGTCTTTACGACCCACACACCCGTCCCGGCAGGGAACGATGAGTTCCCCATCTGGCTGGTCGAGCGCTATTTCGCCAATTATTGGCCCGAGCTGGGCCTGGACCGTGACCAGTTCATGAAGATTGCCCTGCACCAGAATCCCTGGGGAGAGACTTTCAGCATGCCGGTGCTGGCGCTGCGTTCCTGCGAGCACCGCAACGGCGTCTCGGAGCTGCACGGCGAAGTGGCGCGCAGGATGTGGTTGAGCCTTTGGCCCGACCGCGACGTTGACGACGTCCCGATATCCTACATTACCAACGGCGTGCACACCACAACCTGGCTGGCTCGCCGGCTTCGCCACCTGTACGATCGCTATCTGAGCCAGGAATGGATCGAAAACCTGGATGACCCCAGGATTTGGGAGGGTATCGAGAACATCCCGGACACGGAGCTGTGGGCCGTCCGCCGGCACTTGAAGCGCAAGCTGGTCGCCTACATGCGAGAACGAGCTCGCACCCAGTGGCTGAAAGACGGCGTTCACCCGGTGCAGGTAATCGCCTCCGGAGTCCTTTTAAACCCATACGCTTTGACGATTGGCTTTGCCCGCCGCTTTGCCACCTACAAGCGCGCCAACCTGATCTTGCGCGACCCGGGCCGCCTGCTGGACGTCATCAACCGCCCGAATATGCCAGTGCAGATTATCTTCGCCGGCAAAGCCCATCCCGCCGACGAGCCGGGGAAGCTTCTCATCCAGGAAGTCTACCGGGTGATCAAGAGGGCCGAGAACGGGGGCCGCCTGGTCTTCCTGGAGGATTACGATATGAACCTGGCCCGCTACCTGGTGCAGGGCGTGGACATCTGGTTGAACACCCCTCGCAGGCCGCACGAAGCCTCCGGCACTTCCGGGATGAAGGCTGCCATGAACGGGGTGCTTAACTTCTCTGTGCTGGATGGCTGGTGGCGGGAAGGGTATAACGGGCTGAACGGTTGGGCTATCGGCGAAGATCGTGATTATGACGATCCCAACCAGCAGGATGAAGCCGACGCGAATGACCTGTATAACACCCTGGAAAACCAGATCATCCCACTGTACTACCAGGAGCGTTCCTCCGATGGCCTTCCCGGTGATTGGATCGAGCGCATGAAGGAATCCATACGCACCTTGTCTCCTCAGTTCAGCGTGCGCCGGATGGTGAAGGATTATACAGAGCGGTTGTATCTGCCTGCCGCGCAGTCGCGCCCGGTCCCAGAAGAGGCCTTAGACTGACTCGATGGAAGTGCTGCTAACGCCTGAGGCCTGGTTGAGCGCGGGCCTGATCTTCATGCTGCGCGTCAGCGATATGAGCCTGGACACACTTAGGGTGCTGTTCGTGATGCGCGGCCGGAAAAGCATCGCCTGGGTGCTTGGATTCTTCCAGGCGCTGATCTTTGTCCTGGCGATCAGCTCGGTCCTGAGCAACATCGGCAATTTGCTGAACGTAGTCGGATACGCCGCCGGTTTTGCGACCGGCAATGTCCTCGGCATGCTGATCGAGGAACGCCTGGCCATCGGGCACATCCACCTGCGGGTCGTCAGCCCGCACCGGGGGGTAGCCATCGCAGAGAAACTGCGAGCCGAGGGCTATGCCGTGACCGAAGTCCCCGGCCGCGGTAAAGACGGCATGGTGGCGGTGCTCAGCTGCAGCGTGCTGCGTAAGAAGGTGGACCGGGTTCGCAGCATCGTCAACACGGTGGATGCAGATGCATTTATCACCGCGGAGGATGTCCGTTCGGTCCGGCGGGGCTTCTGGCGCGCCTGAGACCCTCAAAGGATGCTCGCCTTAATCCAACCGGCGCTGTTAATCTTCACCTTGCGTGTTGTCGACATTTCACTGTACACCATGCGCATCTTCATGATCACCCGAGGCCGGAAAGCAGGAGCCTGGATTTTCGGATTCGCCCAGGCGTTCGTCTACGTCGTGGCGATCCGGGCAGTGATCTCCGATTTAGGAAACTGGCTCAATATGCTCGGTTACGCAGCCGGTTTTGCGACCGGCCTGGTGGTCGGAATCACGATCGAGAGACGCCTGGCTCTCGGCCATCTGCTGCTGCGGATTATCAGCGCCCGGCACGGGA
The DNA here is from genome assembly GCA_036393315.1 of Anaerolineales bacterium. Classification (GTDB taxonomy): domain Bacteria; phylum Chloroflexota; class Anaerolineae; order Anaerolineales; family UBA4823; genus DASWHG01. The sequence continues at coordinate 2,790 of DASWHG010000138.1, forward strand.
TGGAGATCGCAGAGAACCTGCGCGGCGCCGGATTCGCAGTGACCGAGATCCCCGCGCACGGCAAAGATGGGATGGTCTCGCTCTTGATCTGTAACATCTTCCGCCGGCACCTCGACCAGGTGCGGGAGATCGTTACTTCCCTGGATGAAGCCGCCTTCATCACCGCTGAAGACGTGACCCCACTCCAGCGCGGCTTCTGGCGCGGCAGGAACGGTCCGTCCCGCAACTGACGGCCGTCTGCCTGAAACTGCTTTCTCCTGATAGAATATGGACGATCTTTATCCATATTCGGACGCGTGAGGAGATTGTGGAATGCAAAGCGCACCTCGCAAGGTCAGGCAAATAATTGAACCGCAGAGCGTGATCGAAGGCGCGGGCGTACGGCTGCTGCGCTCGTTTGGCCCGGACCGCACCAACCTGTACGATCCGTTCCTGCTGTTCGATCATTTTGCCTTCAACGATCCCCTGGAAGGCCCGATCCTTGGCTTCCCTACTCACCCTCATCGCGGCATCGAAACCGTAACCTATATGCTGGAGGGCAATGTCCGCCACCGGGATAGCCTGGGTAACACCGGCATCATCGGTCCAGGGGATGTGCAGTGGATGACGAGTGGGCGCGGTATTATGCACGAAGAAATGCCCAGGCGGGGGCCGAGTGGTGTAATCCTTGGTTTCCAGTTATGGGTCAACTTACCGGCAGCACAGAAGATGAGCCGGCCGCGCTACCAGGAAGTCAATGCACACAGCATCCCGGCAGTCGAATCGGGAGGAGCCCGGGTACGGGTGGTTGCAGGTGAATTTCAAGGTGTCGAAGGCCCCGTGACCGAGATCGCCGCCCAACCAACTTACCTGGAAGTCACTCTTGAACCGAATACAGAGATTTGCCTGCCCGTGCCAGAAGGACACACAGCGATCGCTTACCTCTTCGAGGGGGAGGGACTGTTCGGCCTGGACGCGCAGGGGCAGGGTGAATTCGCCCAGGCCGTCCAAATGATGGTCTTCGAAGATGGCGACCACCTGCGCGTTCGAGCCGGATTGGGCGCCAATGCCCGTTTCATGCTCATTACCGGCGCGCCGTTCAAAGAGCCGATCTTCCCTTACGGACCTTTCGTTATGAATACCCAGGAAGAAATCCAGCAGGCCTTGTGGGATCTGCGCAACGGCACGTTCGTGCAGAATTGACGCCCGGAACCTGATATTCTCGACGCCAATTCGCCTGACACCGGACGGCTAGAGCCGTCCGGTTTTTATTTTAAGTAAAATCTATAAAGCCCGGAAAAGTTGTGACATTTCTCACGAACCGGCGTGATAAACCTTAGTTGAGTGACGCCCCATAAACGTTTATCATTATTGGAGTTACGCAGTTCAGGAGAAAAAGGTTGACTTCTTTCAAAACACTTTCGGCGGTTTGCCAAGCATTGGCCTCTCTGGAAATCGCAGTGCTCTGGAGGTAATCATGGATGCACTCTTATTGGCCCGCATGCAGTTCGCCATCACAACGGTATATCACTTCTTCTTCGTCCCGCTCACGCTGGGCCTGTCCGTCCTGGTGGCTGTCATGGAAACGATCTACGTCCGCACTGGCCAGGAAGTCTACAAACGGATGGCAAAATTCTGGGGAAAGCTCTTCGTGATCAATTTTGCGATGGGCGTGGTGACCGGCATCGTGCAGGAATTCCAGTTCGGCATGAACTGGTCTGAGTATTCCCGCTTCGTCGGGGATATCTTCGGAGCGCCGCTGGCCATCGAAGCGCTGCTGGCATTTTTCCTCGAATCAACCTTCCTGGGGATCTGGATCTTCGGTTGGGACCGGCTCTCGAAAGGCCTGCACGCGGCCGCGATCTGGCTGGTGGCAATCGGGGCAAACGTCTCGGCCTTGTGGATCCTGATTGCCAACTCGTTCATGCAGCAGCCGGTCGGCTACGCTGTCCAGAACGGGCGGGCGGAGATGACTGACTTCCTCGCTTTGATCTTCAACCCGAACGTCTGGGTGCAGTTCCCGCACACGGTGCTCGCAGGTTTCACGACCGCGGCCTTCTTTGTGATGGGGATCAGCGCCTACCACCTGCGGCGCAGCCAGAATACCGATTTGTTCCGCCGGTCCTTCCAGATGGCCGCGATCATCGGCATGATCGCCATCGTCCTGGTGATCCTGGGAGGGCACAGCCAGGCCCAGCACATGGTCGAGACCCAACCGATGAAGATGGCCGCGGCAGAAGCGCTGTACGAGACGGAGGACCCGGCCTCTTTCTCCTTGCTGACGATCGGCGATCTCACCCAGCGGCGCGAAGTTTTCTCGATCCGGCTCCCGGCGATGCTGAGCATGCTCGCCTATAACCAGCTGTACGGGCAGGTCCAGGGGATCAATAACCTGCAGGAGGAGTACCAACAGGTTTACGGCCCGGGAGATTACATCCCCCCGGTCGCGGTCGTCTACTGGACCTTCCGCATCATGGTCGGGGCAGGCTTTCTCATGCTGGCCCTGGCTGTATACGCCCTGTTCCTGGTGATGGGCGAAGCCTTCGACCAGCGCCAGGTGGCCCTGACAGCCTTCGTTTGGGCCATCGGCTTGCCCTACCTGGCGAACTCTGCGGGTTGGATCATGACGGAAATCGGCCGGGTGCCCTGGGTTGTGTTTGGCCTGATGAAGATTGAGAACGCTATTTCTCCCACCGTTACCATCGGGATGCTGGTCACCAGCCTGCTCGGTTTCACCCTGGTTTATGGCGTGCTCATGGCTGCGGATATCTTCCTGCTGTCGAAGTTTGCCAGGGCCGGGGCAGGGCTTTCCGTTGAAGGACTGCCCGCTCTCCCCGAGGAGGGAGAGATCACCCTGATTGGAGCCCAGGATTAACAGCGCTGCAATAGGGTGTGCACTGTCTGCCAGCACTGCATTGAGAGAGAAAGCGTTGATAAGCGACCTGAAACAGGAGTAATTCATGGACCTCAATATCCTCTGGTTTGTCCTGATCGCGGTTCTGTATCTCGGCTTCTTCGTACTGGAAGGATTCGACTTCGGGGTCGGCATGCTGCTGCCGTTCCTGGGGAGAGGAAAAACGGCCGAGGTGACGGATTTGAGACGGCGGGTGATCATCAACACCATCGGCCCTTTTTGGGATGCCAACGAAGTCTGGCTGCTTACGGCGGGTGGCGCCACCTTTGCCGCCTTCCCGAACTGGTATGCAACCCTGTTCAGCGGCTTCTACCTGCCCCTCTTCCTTCTCCTGCTGGCTCTCATCTTGCGCGGCGTGGCCTTCGAATTTAGAGGCAAGCACGACACCCGCAGGTGGAAGAAAACGTGGGATTTGGCGATCTTCTGGGGGAGCTTCTTGCCTGCCCTGCTTCTGGGAGTCGCCTTTGCGAACCTGGCGCGCGGCGTCCCGATCGACGCGGAGATGAATTACGCCGGCGGATTCTTCAATCTGCTCAACCCATATGCTCTGCTGGGAGGCGTCGCAGCGGTGGCAACCTTCGCGCTCCACGGGGCCATCTTCCTGAGCCTGAAGACGACGGGCGAGCTGATGGAAAGCGCCCGAGCCGTGGCGATGCGGCTTTGGCTCCCCGTCGTAATCATCCTGCTGGTCTTCCTCGGGGCGACCTACCGTGCGACCGATATCCTCTCCCACCTGGGCGTCAACCCGGGGCCAGTGCCGCTGGCAGGTGCGGCTGCCATCCTGGTCGCCGGGTACTTCATCCGCAAAAAGCGGGAAGGTTGGGCCTTCACCATGACAGCGGTGACGATCGCCGCATCGGTCATCACCTTCTTCATGATCCTGTTCCCCCGGGTGATGATCTCAACTATGGATCCGGCTTACAGCCTGACCATATACAACGCCTCCTCCAGCCCGTATACTCTGCGGGTCATGACGATCGTGGCGCTCATCTTCGTCCCGGTCGTGCTGCTCTACCAGGGCTGGACCTACTGGGTTTTCCGTAAGCGCATCGAAGGGAAGCCGGAAGCCTTGACGTACTGATCTCTCCTGTCTTGAAGCTCGATCGCCGTCTCCTCGCCCTGGTCCGCTCCAGCCGGCTTCCCTTCTACCTGACGCTTGCGCTCGGCCTGGCGGGAGGCCTGCTGACCGTCTTGCAGGCCCGGGTGTTGAGCCGGGTCATCGCCCGGGTTTTCCTGGATGGCCAGGACGCCAGCGGGGTCAGCGCCCTGCTCGGCGTCCTGCTTGCTTTCATCCTGGCCCGGGCCGTCTGCACCTGGGGCGCAGAAGTCTCCGCGAACCGCCTGGCAGGCCGGATCAAGACCCGCCTGCGGGCGCGCCTCTTCGGGCACCTGCAGCAGCTCGGCCCGGCATTCCTGCAACAAGGTTCCGGCGAGCGGGAGGCCCGCACGGGCGAGCTGGCCAACACCTTGACCGAGGGCATCGAGGCCTTAGACGCCTATTTTTCCCAGTACCTGCCCCAGCTGGCCCTGGCGGCAATGGTCCCCCTGACCATCCTGGCATTCGTCTTCCCGCTGGACGCCCTCTCCGGCCTGGTCCTGCTGCTCACCGCCCCGCTGATCCCGCTGTTTATGGTTTTGATCGGGGACCTGGCGGACTCGCTGACGAAAAAGCAGTGGTCTTCGCTCAGCCGGATGAGCGCCCACTTCCTGGATATGCTGCAAGGGCTGCCGACCTTGAAGATTCTTGGGCAGAGCCGGGCGCAGATCGAGGTGATCGCCCAGGTCAGCGATCGTTTCCGGCAGGCAACGCTGGGCGTGCTGCGGGTCGCCTTCCTCTCGGCCCTGGTCCTGGAGCTGGCAGCCACGCTGAGCACTGCCGTTGTGGCCGTCGAGGCCGGCCTGCGCCTGCTCTACGGGCGGCTATCCTTCGAGCAGGCGTTTTTCGTGCTGCTGCTGGCCCCCGAGTTTTACCTGCCGCTGCGCATGCTGGGGACGCGCTTCCACGCCGGTATGGCAGGGGCCGCCGCGGCAGGGCGGATTTTCGAAATCCTCGAAACACCCCTACCTGAGGCAGTTAGAGCACGAGCGGGAAAGTACACGCCTCCGGCCTGCCCTGGACCCCAGCCTTCCATCCGCTTCGAGGACGTCCAATACACCTACGCCGGGGACCGGCAGGCCCTGCACGGGGTCACTTTCGACCTCCCAGCCGGCCAGAAGGTCGCCCTGGTTGGAGCGAGCGGCGCGGGCAAGAGCACCCTGGCCAGCCTGCTGCTGCGCTTTATCGAGCCCCAACGCGGCCGGATCTGTGCCGACGGGATCCCGCTCGCCAGTCTGCCTCCCGAGGCCTGGCGAGCGTACGTGGCCTGGGTACCCCAGCACCCATACCTGTTCTGCGGCACGGTTGCAGAGAACATCCGCCTGGCGCGGCCGGAAGCCGGCCTGGAAGAGGTCGTGTCGGCGGCCCGGCGGGCGGAGGCGCACGATTTTATCCGGGAGCTGCCCCAGGGCTACGATACCTGCATCGGTGAACGCGGCGCGCGCTTGAGCGGCGGGCAGGCCCAGCGGATCGCCCTGGCGCGCGCATTTCTCAAGGACGCCCCCATCCTGCTGCTCGACGAGCCCACCGCCAACCTCGACCTGGAGCACGCCAGCCAGATCCATTCGGCGATCGAGCGCCTGCAGGCCGGCAGGTCCGCGCTGATCATCGCCCACCGCCTCAGCACCATCGAAAACGCCGACCAGATCGTGGTCCTGTCTGAGGGCCGGGTCGCCGAGACGGGCAGCCACCGCGAACTGCTCGAGCGAGGCGAACAGTATAAGCGCCTGCTGCGCGCGGGTGCAGATATCTTCTGCCAACCAAAGACAGTAGTTGCCGCGATGCCACCAGCGAATGGACTTGCGCTTTCCATCCCCACGCAGACATCCGGCGCCAGGATTTCTCGCCCAGTCTCCTTCGATCCATTAACCAGCATAGTGGGCGCACCGAGATCTCCACAGCTGCCTGAGCGTGAAGTCCCGCCTGCTCCGCCCACCCGGCCCTCCCCGCTCGCCCACCTGCTTCACCTGCTCGCCCCCTTCAAAATCCAGGTCGTCCTTTCCGTCCTGCTCGGTTTCGCGACCCTCGCAAGCGGGATCGGGCTGATGTCCGCCTCCGCCTACATCATCTCTGCGGCGGCCTTGCAGCCTTCGATCGCCGCGCTACAGGTCGCCATAGTGGGCGTGCGCTTCTTCGGGGTAGCACGTGGCGTCTTCCGCTACCTGGAGCGCTACCTCACCCATGACGCCACCTTCCGCCTGCTCTCCCGCCTGCGTGTTTGGTTTTACCAGGCGCTCGAGCCTCTGGCGCCAGCCCGCCTGGCGGAATTCCGCAGCGGTGACCTGCTCAGCCGCATCGTGGCCGACATCACCTCCCTGGAAAACTTCTACGTGCGCGCCGTCGCACCGCCGTTTAGCGCCCTCCTGGTAACCGTTTTCATGACGATCTTCCTGGCAGGCTTCTCCAGTCCACTGGCAGCTACCTGGCTGGTCTTCTGGCTGGCTGCCGGGGCAGGGCTGGCAGCCCTGGTGCTGCCGCTGAGCCGCCGGCCGGGGCACCTGCTGGTATCGAGCCGCTCCGACCTGTCCACCGCCCTGGTCGACGGAATACAAGGCATGGCCGACCTGCAGGCTTTTGGGGCCGGGGACCGATTGTCGGAACGGGTCGAAGTGCACAGCCGGGCCCTGGCGGCCGCACAGGCCCGCCTGGCCTGGATCGGCGGGCTGCAGAGCGCCGCTGGCGGGTTCCTGGCCCAACTGTGTTCCTGGGCCATCCTGCTGGCAGCCATTCCCCTCGTACGTGCAGACCGGCTGGAGGGCGTCTACCTGGCGGTCCTGGTGCTGGCCGCCCTGACCAGCTTCGAAGCGGCAGCACCTCTACCGCTGGCAGCCCAACACCTGGAGAGCAGCCTCGAGACGGCCCGCCGCCTTTTTACGATCACCTCCGGGGGGCAAGAAGCCGGCGATCCAGTGGATCCGGCGCCTTTGCCCGAGCGGTTCGGTTTGGAGATCCGAGATTTACGCTTCCGCTACCCGGAAAGGGTCCCCTCCTTCCCCAGCCCTGTTCGTTCACGCGGCGAGGCGGGTAGAGGCGCCGCAGCGTCCCGCGATGCCCTGGAGGGCCTCACCTTTTCCGTTCCACCGGGGAAAAAGGTCGCCATCGTCGGGCCAAGCGGATCCGGTAAAACCACGCTGGTCAACCTGCTGCTCCGGTTCTGGGATTACCAGGAAGGCGAGATCCTGCTCGGTGGACGCGACCTGCGCGCCTACCGGCAGGAAGATGTCCGGAAACAAATCGCAGTCGTCTCGCAGACGACCCACCTGTTCAATGCCACCGTGCGAGAAAACCTGCTCCTGGCACGCCCGGGAGCCAGCGAGGCAGAGCTCATCCAGGCAGCCCGGAGGGCACAAATCCACGATTTTATCCAGCAGCTGCCGCAAGGGTATAATACCTGGATAGGAGAACAAGGTCTCCGCCTGAGCGGCGGAGAGCGCCAGCGGCTTGCTATCGCTCGCGCCTTGTTGAAAAATGCCCCAATCATCCTCCTGGATGAGCCCACCGCCAATCTCGATCCCCTCACCGAGCAGGCAGTGATCCAATCGATCTCCGAGGTCATGGAAGGCCGGACAGTGCTGATGATCACGCACCGGTTCGCAGGGCTGGAAGCCATGGACGAGATCCTGGTGCTGCTGAAAGGGAAAATCGTCGCCCGCGGTCCGCATGCTGAGCTGCTCGACCAGGAGGGATATTACCGGCGAATGTGGGAGCTTCGAAAGCCAGGTATATGAGCCATTTAACAAGTCCTTCTCAGAAATATAAAGACAGCTATCTCCAGGCCATCCAGGAGATGGAGACGAACCAGCAGAGCCTGCATTACAAAGATCTAAAGCTGCCTCAGCTGGACGAGTTAGAGGAGATGGAGGCTTTCTTCGAAGACGCAGAAGGCATGCCACCACCGAAAGATGAACTCTTCTGGCTGGTCGATGGGGGCGAATTCATCGGCCGGGTGTACGTGATCTACACGCTGACCGAGTCTCACATCCGGGCAGGGCAGGTGGATTACTTCATCCGCCCTTCGAAACGCCGGCAGGGCTACGGCAAAGAAATCCTGCGATTGGCGCTGGACAAGTTCCGGGAAAGGGGTATCCGGCGAATCCTGATCAGCTGCGCCTCGGATAACATTGGATCGAGGAAAATTATCGAGGCGAACGGAGGGGGGTTCGAAAACGAAATCCCCTCCTGGGATCCTTACGGTACAAGCGGCATTCGCCGGAGATACTGGATCGACCTTTAACATAAAACTCATTTCAAGGAGACTTTCTAATGAGCGCATACGTTATCGTGGATATCACCGTCACCGACCCGGCCCGGTACGAGGAGTACAAGCAGATGGCGCCGGAGGCCGTCGCCCTGTACGGTGGCCGGTACCTGGCCCGAGGTGGGGCGGTAGAAACCATCGAAGGGGATTGGGCGCCAACCCGGCTTGTCATCCTGGAGTTCGAGAGCGTGGAGCGGGCGAAGGCGTGGTGGAATTCGCCGGAGTACCGCGACGCCAAACAGATCCGCCACGAGGCAGCCCGCTCGAAAATGATCGTGGTGGAGGGGGCAAGCCTGGCTTGAAAGCAGGGCTCTTGTTGCCGACCACATGAATCTCACTGGCGCCGATCAAGCGATGCTGGCCGGCAGGCACGGGCCCGCCGTCAAAATGGCTATGTCCATCGTCCTACAGATGGCTGAGGTGTACGGCGCGGGGGAGCTGATGGACATCACCGCTGCCCACATCGACAGCACCATTTACATCGGCGAGGCCGGCCTGGAGTTCGCCGAGCGTCTCGCCGGACTGGGCGCAAAGGTGGCCGTGCCGACTACCCTCAACGTCAGCGGGCTAGACGAACACGGCTGGCAGGAGTGGCCGGTGCCGGCCGATTGGGCTCGGAACGCCCACCGGCAGATGCTCGCCTACCAATCGATGGGCTGCATCCCTACCTGGACCTGCGCCCCTTACCAGACGGACCTGAAGCCGCATTTCGGGCAGCAGATCGCCTGGGGCGAATCGAACGCCATCGTGTTCGCCAACTCCGTCATTGGAGCCCGCACCGAGCGTTACCCGGATCTGCTAGACATCTGCTGCGCCATCACCGGGCGGGTGCCTGCCGCTGGGCTGCACCTTGGTCACAACCGGGCAGGCGACTTGCTGTTCAGGCTGGTTGGAATACCGCCCTCCGTACAACGAGACGACTCCTTCTACCCGGTGTTCGGCCACCTGGTCGGGAGGATCGCGCAGGACCGCATCCCCGTCATCGCCGGGCTGGAGGCGCAGCCGGCTGAAGACCAGCTCAAGGCTTTTGGAGCAGCCGCGGCTTCTTCCGGGACCGTGGCGCTCTTCCACATCGTAGGGATTACACCCGAGGCCGCAACTTTGGAAGAAGCTTTCCAGGGCCGCCAACCCCAGGGCACAATCGAGGTCACCCTGGATGATTTAAAGTCCGCCCGCCGAGAACTGAGCACGGCCGAGGGGGCCGATCTGGACATGGTCGCGTTGGGGAGCCCGCACTTCTCGCTGGCCGAGTTCCGCCAGCTCGCTCCCCTGCTGGAAGGCAGGCATGCCCACCCGGACGTCAAGTTCCTGGTTACTTCCAGCCGGGCGATGACTCACCTGGCGAGGCAGGCCGGCTACCTGGAACCTTTGGAGGCGTTCGGAGGCAAAGTGACCGTCGATACCTGCATCCTCGCCACCCCCATGCTCCCGCCGGAGATCCAAACACTGATGACCAACTCGGCCAAGTACGCCTACTACGCACCGGGGATGTTGGACACGCGGGTTGCGTTCGGCAGCCTGGCCGACTGCGTGCACTCGGCCGTTGCAGGGCGGGTGACCCGGGATGAATCCTTATGGGAACGATGAAACCCCGCGTGATCCAGGGAAGGCCGGTCGTGCGCGGCGCAGCCGAAGGGGAGGCCCTGGTCAGCGCCGAACCGATCTCTTTCTGGGGCGGTTACGATTACCACACAGGCGAGATCATCGACCGGCGGCACCCGCTTTCGGGAGAATTTGCCGCCGGGCGAATCCTGGTCGTGCCTTTCACGCGCGGCTCGTCCACGACCACTGCGGTCTTGCTGGAGGCCGTACGGGCCGGCACCGCCCCGGCCGCGATCCTCACCACTGGCGTCGACACGTTCTTCGCCCTGGCCTCCATCGTTGCTTTCGAAATGTACGCCCGGGTAATCCCGATCGTCGCCTTACCGCAGGGCGCGTTCCAGTCCCTGCGCACCGGCGACCGGGTGAAGGTTGAAGCGGATGGGCGCGTTCTCCTGCTCGGGTAGGGACCAATTTCTCCATGATTTCAGGCAGATAAAAGAGGATTTCAAACATGGCTGCACCGGACGCCAGACCCACCATTCCAGCGCAGGAATATCCGCAACGTTGGGACAAAGTGCAGAAACTGATGGACCAGCGGGGGCTGGATTTCCTGATCGCCTATGCCGATGATCGGGCTGTGTTTGGGCCAGCGCATGCCCGCTGGCTGGCGAATTTCCCGGTTCACTTTGAGCCTGTCTGCATCCTGATCGCCCGGGGTGAAGAGCCGCTCATGCTGTGCGGACCGGAGAGCGACGAGTACGCGCGTTTAGCCGGGCGGATCCCCCAGGTGCGTGTGCTGCATGAGTTTACCCATCCCGACGAGGATTATCCGTACGCCCAGATCCAGAGCCTTTCCGAGATTGTGGCGGATCTGATCCCACACACCCATGGGCGTTTGAAAGCTGGCCTGGCCGGACTGGGATTGATGAGCGCGCATACCTGGGCTGCCTTTCAAGAAGCGCTACCCCAAACAGAGTGGGTGGACGTGGAGAACGCGCTCTGCGATCTGAGAGCCGAAAAAACTCCGGCAGAGATCGCGGTCATCCGCTACGCCTACCGGATCGCCGAAACAGGCCTCACCGCTGGCATCGCCGCGCTCCAGGCGGGAGTCACGGAGAGAGACGTGGCGGCTGAGATCGAAGCAGCTATGCGCAGGTTCGGAGCAGAGGGGACCGGGATCGACACGATCGTCGCCAGCGGGCCGAATACCCGCCCCATCCTGGCCCGCTCCACGTTCCGGGAGGTAGGAGCGGATGAACTGGTCTTGTTGACGGTCGCGCCGCGTTACGAGGGCTACCACGCCGCCATCGGCAGGCCGGTGCTGGTCGGGGATCCAGGAGATGAGATCAGGCAGGCGGCGCAGGTGGCTGTGATGGCGCAAGAGTCCTGCTACCAGGCCCTGCGGGCAGGGATCGAAGGGCGGGAAGTGGAAGCGTTGGGACGGCGGATCGTGGAGGCGGCTGGCCTGGGGAGATACTTCTTATACTCGGGCATACACAGCGTGGGCGTGATCGAGTTCGAGCCGCCCATCTTCGGCCCCAGTAGCCCTACCAAGCTGCGCAAAGATATGGTGATCTCGGTCGACATCCCTTTGTTCAACACCCCTTGGGGCGGCCTGCGCGTGGAGGATGGTTACCTGATTGCCGATAACGGCGCACAG
>DASWHG010000139.1:0-34938 GCA_036393315.1 Anaerolineales bacterium
ACCTTGAGCGAGCTGTTGCACGAATGGGCTGCCCACGACCTGATGCACCTCGTCCAGGCAGAACGGGCCCTCATGCAGCCCTTCATTCAGGGCAGCGGCCCCTGGCAAATTTACTTCCAGGATCACATCGTCCGGCCAAAGTAGTGACCAAACCTCACAATCCGACAGAAAGGGGTTGAAGCCTGATGAAATCCACCCATTCCCTTTGGGCAGACCTGCACGCGCCGGGAAGCGCCCCGGAGGAGACCACCTTCACCGTCATCGGCCTCCCTTACGATCTTTCCGCCAGCGCCCGGCAGGGGGCATCCTTGGCCCCGCAGCGCATCCGGCACTGGTCCCACCACCTGACGCCCGTCACCGAGGACCGCACCCGGCTTTCAGGCCTCAGCGTGTGTGACCTGGGCGATATCCCCTTCGAGGACCAGGGTTCAGGCTTCGAGCTGGCGCGTGAGAAGATCGCCGCGCTGCCTAACATCCCCATCCTGCTGGGCGGTGACCACTCGGTGACCATCCCGATTTTTCAGGCGCAGCGACTGCGCTACGCCAGCCAGCGACTGGGCGTGCTGTGGGTGGACGCCCATCCGGACCTGTGCGACGAGTTCGCCGGATCTCGCTTCTCACACGCCTGCGTGCTACGCCGGGGGCTGGAAGCGGGCATCGAGCCGCGCGACGTATGCATGGTGGGGCTGCGGTCCTGGGAGCTTGCGGAGCTCGAGCTGATCGAGAGCGGGCAGTTGAACGTCTACCCGATGCCGTTGGTCGCTGAAAAAGGCATGGCATCCATCGCCGGAGAGGTGCGCCGGATCCTGTCCGGTTGTGACGCCGTCCACATCTCCCTGGATATCGACTGCCTCGATCCCGCCGCCGCGCCCGGCACCGGCATCCCGGATGCCGGCGGCCTGACCATGCGGGAAGTGCTCACCTTGCTGAAGGCCATGCAAGGCCTGCCGCTGGCAGGCCTGGACCTGGTCGAAGTCGCGCCACCTTTGGATCCCTCGGAGGCCACGGTCTTCGCCGCGCTAAAAATCATCATGGAGTTCATAGGCGTGATCGCGCGTGCGACTTCTACGTTCTAATTCCTTGCATAAAATGTAAGTACTGGCAGCGATTCAATTGAATTCAGTGGGTAAACTGATTACGGTCGTCGGAAACTCAGGAGTCGGGAAGACCACCTTCACCCGGCAGCTCAGCCGGTATCTTCCTTTGATGCATGCACTGGAGCAGCACGCCGAACGGCCCTTCCAGGCCAGTTTTGCTTTTGATCTCCACAAGCTGGCGCTGCCTAACCAAGTGGATTACCTGCTTTTCCGAGCCGAACAAGAGCTGGACATCCGCAAGCGAGACGGGATCGGGATTCAAGATGGTGGTTTGGATGAAGATTTCCAGGTGTTCACCCGCCACTTCTTCCGAAAGGGGTACCTCTCCGAACCCGAGTTTCGCCTATGCGAAAGGCTGTACGGACTCACCCGAGATCTCCTACCCCCACCCAACCTGGTCATCCACCTCACCGCTCCGCTGGAGGTCATCCGGGAACGGTTCGCCCGGCGGAACCGCTCCCTGGAGATCGCCCAGCTCCCCGACCTGCCTGACCTGGAGTTCCTGCTTCAGGACTGGGTCGCCGGGATCAGCCCGCTCACCTTGTTGACCGTAGATGCCGGCGAAGACGACCCGGATTACGACAACATCATCCCGCCGCTGTTGCCTCAAATCGAAACGATCCTCTTTTAATGTTACCTTATACTCGCTGGCGGTGCCACAACCATCGATGTCTACGTCCCGGGCGGTCTGGGCTGGTCGCCCGACGGCCGTTGACTGGCTCTCACGGCCGCGCTTGGGTTTTCCTGCGAGATCCACCTGGCCAGTCCGGATGGCCGCTAGTTTATTGGGTTCCTTAATCCAGGTATAATCAACTTTCCTGGTTTTTTTTCGCAGATTACGCAGATAAACGCAGATTTGAGGCTCTATGATGGAACAAAAAGATACCCAAACCTACGCAATCATAGGGGCAGCCATGGAAGTGCACAATCAATTGGGGCATGGGTTCCTCGAAGGTGTGTATTGCGAAATCTGCGGATCGTTAGAGGTTGAGGCGTAAATGGCGAAGTTAATGAATGACATTTTGATCAAATCAGGAGAACGTGAACTTGGAAAGTACCGATTACGAATACAGAGGCCTGATGGCCACCTATTGGGACCTGCTGCGGGGTGATACCTCCCATTGGGCTGACCGGTTTTTCTATAAGGATATGATCCTGGTGAGTGGGGAGCCAGTCATGGATGTGGGTTGCGGTACCGGGCGGCTGCTGCTTGATTACCTGGCCGAAGGCATCGACATCGATGGCGTGGATAACTCGCCCGAAATGCTGGCCATCTGCCGGGAGAAGGCCGGCCAGCGCGGGCTGAATCCGGCTCTTTACCTGAAGGAGATGGCATCGCTGGACCTGCCTCGCAAGTACCGCACGATCCTCGTACCATCCAGCTCCTTCCAGCTGCTCGTCGAGCCCGACGCAGCAGAAGCGGCCTTGAAGCGCTTTTTCGACCATCTCGAGCCGGGCGGGATGCTGGTCATGTCCTTGATGATCCTTTGGACCGGTCCTGCAGAGGAGGAGATCGTCCGGGAAGACTGGAGTGTCGTCGCCGAAAAAACCAGGCCCGAGGACGGCGCGCTCGTCCGCCGCTGGGCTCGCTCGACGTACGATCTGCGCCAGCAGCTGGAGCATACGGAAGACCGGTACGAGCTGGTCAAGGACGGTGAAGTCGTCGCCTCGGAAGATCACGCCCGCTCCCCGGCGACTCGCTGGTACACCCAGGAGCAGGCCATCGCGCTGTACAAAAGAGCGGGGTTCACAGGGGTCCGCCTTAACAAGGAATTCACCCACGAACCTGCCTCGCCCGAGGATACCCTGTTTACGATTCGAGGGATCCGGCCGTAGCCTCTCGTGGGAACAGGATCCCTGCTCGTGCTTTCCCATTTCCAGGCTGCACCACTGCTCGAAGCCAGGCGAGCGGGTGAACTCTCTGCCCGGACCTCGCCTGACCTTGGTCTTAGCACTGTCACGGTCCAACTGGACCCGGAGCGCATCTCCTTCCCGGGTGGGGAGAGCCTTTCATGGGAAGAACTGGAAGCAATCGCCGCCGATAAGACCGCCTGCTACCAGGTCAGGAACGGAACGGCTGAAGTCATTGAGAAATTCTCAGAGAATTCGGGGCTTTATTTCGCCCTCATGCCAACAGAGTCTGCCCCAACCATGCTGATCTCAGGCATCCCGATGCACCGGATCAAGGATACCAATCCATACCAGGATACCCTGAGCAAGATCAAAGCGATTGCACCGCTGCACGGCCGCGTGCTGGATACGGCCACCGGCCTCGGCTATACGGCCATCCAGGCTGCAAAAACGGCCGAACAGGTGGTCACGATCGAAATCGATCCGGTCGCACAGGAGATCGCCCGTTTTAACCCCTGGTCGCAGGAACTTTTCGAGAATCCAAGGATCAGGCAAATCATAGGAGACAGCTACGAGGAGATCGAACGTTTTGAAACCGGTTCCTTTTCTACCATCATCCACGATCCACCCGTTTTCAGCCTGGCCGGAGACCTTTACTCCGGGGCGTTTTACCGCCAGGCATTCCGGGTGCTGAAGCGCGGCGGGCGGATGTTTCACTACATCGGCGACCCGGAGAGCAAATCCGGGGCGCGCACCACCCGCGGCGTCGCCCGCCGCCTGCAGGAAGCCGGATTCGGCCGCGTGGTTCATAAACCCCGCGCCTTCGGGGTGTTGGCCTATAAAGATCGCTGATGGCGGTAAAGCGCTCCTATAATCCCCTCTCCGGACGGGTGAACCTTCTCTCGATCAACCAATCGATCAAGCCGGGGAAGAGCGAGTTCGCCCACACCCCCAATACCATCACCCACGGGAGCACGACCATCCGGCGCGGCCGGCGGACCACGCCAAACACTGCCCGGGCGACCTCCTCCGGAGCCAGTTTCAGCGAGGCCGGGGTCGTCGTCCTGGTCCTCAGCTTCGCGCCGGTGTGCTCGCCGAACTCCGTCTTCACCCCTCCGGGATAAACGACCGAGACGTCAATTCCGAATACGCCAACCTCTCGCCGGAGCGCTTCCGAGAAACCGCGCACCGCAAATTTCCCGGCTGCATAGATAGAGTAGGTGGGCGTCGCCACCAGGCCGGCCAGCGAGCC
This sequence comes from Anaerolineales bacterium, assembly GCA_036393315.1. Lineage (GTDB taxonomy): Bacteria > Chloroflexota > Anaerolineae > Anaerolineales > UBA4823 > DASWHG01. The sequence continues at coordinate 4,201 of DASWHG010000139.1, forward strand.
CATGTTGACGATGTGCCCGGATCGCCGTTCGATCATGTGCGGCAAGACCGCCCGGGTGGTCTGGATGACTCCGATGAGGTTGACCTGGAGTTGGGCTTCGATATCCTTGACCGGATCCAGGTTCTCCAGCCAGGCCAGCCGGCCAAAACCGGCGTTGTTGAAAAGCACGTCGATCTGGCCATATTCGTCCAGCGCAGTTCCAACCAGGCTCTGGATATCCTCCAGTTTGGATACATCTGCCGCCACGGGCAACGCCTGGCCCCCCCTATCTTGAATGGCGCGGCTTAAGGCTTCCAGACGGTCAAGCCGGCGAGCTGCCAGCACCACCCGGTAGCCTTCCTCCCCGAACAAGCGCGCCGTGGCTTCGCCGATGCCGGAGGAGGCTCCGGTGACCAGGATAACGGGAGGGTTCGGCATGTAGAATTCCTTTATTGACCGGTTGTTTGATGGTTCTTCGATCTCGATCCTTATCCAATTATCTCCCCTTTGGGATGAAGCGTCAACCACCGGGCTCCATCGACAGGGCCTGGTCGAACTCCACCGAGTGAATACATGCTGAAAACAGGTTGCACCTCGAGCGGGAAGCGGATAGAATTACTCAAGTAAGTCTTCAAAAACTGAGGAGGACGGATGACCGATCCATTTTCCTTTGGCGGGGATATCGTCTGGCGTCCGACGCCGGACTACCTCGAGCAGGCTCACCTGACCCAATTCATGCGCCTGCACGGGATCGCCGGTTTCGAAGAATTGATGCAGCGCTCCACCGTGGACATCGCCTGGTTCACCGAAGCCGTGCTTAACTACCTGGACATCCAGTTTTACCAGCCCTTTTCTCAGGTTGTGGATCTATCGGATGGGATCGCCTGGCCGCGCTGGGTGGTAGACGGGAAGATGAACATCACCCACAACTGTCTCGACAAATACATGGAGACCGAGGTCGCAGACCGCCTGGCGCTCATCTCGGAAAGAGAAAACGGTGAGGTCTGCACGTACACGTACCGGGAACTGTACCAGCAGGTCAACCAGCTGGCCAATGCACTGCGGGCGCTCGGCCTGGGGAAAGGCGATGCCATCGGCCTCTACATGCCGATGACGTGCGAGATCGTGGTGGCGATGATGGCGATCGCAAAGATCGGCGGCATCATTCTGCCCCTGTTCTCCGGCTATGGCCCGGGTGCCGTGGCAGCCCGCCTGGCAGATGCAGATGCCAAAGCGCTCTTCACCGCGGACGGGTTCTTCCGCCGCGGCCAGCCTGTGCAGATGAAACCGGCAGCCGAAGCAGCGGCCGTGCAGGTCCCCACCCTGAAGCACATCCTTGTCCTCCAAAAGGCTGGCCTCCCGGTAAAGATGGATCCCAACCGGGACCTGTGGTGGCACGAGATCATGGTTAGGCAGCCGGAGGAAGCGGAGACGGAAGTCACGAACGCTGAGGATGTCCTGATGGTTATCTACACCTCCGGGACCACCGGGAAGCCCAAAGGCGCCGTGCACACCCATGCCGGATTCCCGGTCAAAGCCGCCCAGGATATGGCCTTTGGGACCGACCTGCATCCCGGCCAGCTGTTGTACTGGATGACAGACATGGGCTGGATGATGGGGCCCTGGCTGGTTTTCGGGTCGCTGATCCTGGGAAGCACTTTCTTCCTTTACGACGGCGCGCCCGATTATCCCGGTCCGGACCGGCTGTGGGGGATGGTCGCCCGCCACCGGATCACAACCCTGGGGGTCTCTCCGACGCTGATCCGAGCCTTGATTCCGCATGGCGAGACGCCCTTCCGCCAGCACGACCTGTCCTCACTGCGCTCCTTCGCCTCGACGGGGGAACCCTGGAACCCGGACCCGTGGATGTGGCTGTTCGAGAAAGTGGGCGAACGCCGGCTCCCGATCATCAATTACTCGGGGGGCACGGAGATCTCCGGCGGCATCGTCATGGGAAACCCGATCCTGCCACTCAAGTCTTGCGCCTTCTCCGGCCCCTGCCCGGGCATGGCTGCCGACGTATTCGACGAAGCCGGGCGCCCGGTCCGAAACCAGGTAGGCGAGCTGGTTATTAAAGCTCCCTGGATCGGGATGACGCGCGGCTTCTGGCGCGACCCAGAGCGCTACGAGGAGACCTATTGGTCGCGCTGGCCCGGTGTGTGGGTGCATGGAGACTTTGCTGCGATCGATTCAGACGGGCTTTGGTACATCCTGGGCAGATCGGACGACACGCTCAAGATCGCCGGCAAACGACTTGGGCCGGCAGAAGTGGAATCTATCCTGGTCAGCCATCCCGCGGTCGTCGAGGCAGCCGCCGTCGGCGTCCCCCACGAGATCAAAGGCAGCGAGCTGGTCGTCTTTGCCGTCCTGGGACCGGACCATTCGGCCTCGGAAGACCTGCGCGGCGAGCTCCTGGATCTGATCGTCGCGTCTCAAGGGAAAGCGCTGGCCCCCCGGGCGATCTTGTTCGTCAGCGACCTCCCCAAGACTCGTAATGCCAAGGTTATGCGCCGCATGATCCGGGCCGCCTACTTGGGACAGGATCCGGGGGACACCTCTTCGCTGGTCAATCCGGAGGCCGTAGAAGAGATTCATAAGGCCAGGCAAATTTGATCATTGCAGAAAAAGTACGGCGCGAACGCCTGGCAAATGTGGGATAATATCTAGAACGGATCGCAATCTCGAACGTAGGACCGATATCATATGCCTTCCGCTCCACTCCACTCCCCTCACGAGTCAAATTTACTGCAGGCTTTGTATTTCCAGGGACAAAGCAACGACTGCGGGCCTTACACCACCGCCACGGTCCTGAAAGCGATCCGCGGGCTCGAACTGAACCCGGCTGAACTCGCCAGGCACATGGAAAAGCCCGTCTGGCGAGGGCCGCTCTTCGTCGTCCGGCGCGTCCCGAACTGGGCTACCCTTCCCTGGGGGATCGCGGATGTGCTGAAGGAGTACGGCATGAGTGCAAGCTGGCGCTTCTTCGCCTCCCCAGAGAAAGTTTTCGCCGGGCTGGAAGCGGGAGATGTCGTCATGCCGGTCATCGGTTCCTGGAGACCGCTGTGGGCTCACGTCATGGCCCTGGTGGTTTGGGACCCTCAGCAAGGGTGGGGATTCGCCAACACCCAGTATAATCACAACAACATTCACTGGCTTCCTGAGGAGATCTTCCAACGCCAGTGGCGGGCAATGGGCCGCCTGGTGGTGATTGCTCGTTGAATGATGAGGCCCAGGCGGCATACTGAGGTTCTGAATGCCAATCTGGTGCCCGAATTGTAATGCAATGTTGCCGGAGGGGCTGGAAGAGTGCCCTCGCTGCGGCGCGCAGCTCAGTCCGTCCGGGAAAGGTGGGGAAGCGGATAACGATCGTTCACTGATTTTCTGGTTAAGCGCCTACACCATTGGGATCGTGTTGATTCCCATCATAGCCGGCGTGGTGATCGGCCTGATCTGCATCCTTCTCTTCGTCGCAGGCCAGAGATGAAACGTTGTGGATGAGAACCTTCATCTAAAGTGGGGTGGGCTTCCATATTGTCAAATAAATTTCGGCCAATCGCCAAGATCCAAGGAGAAAAAGAATGGATTTCGACCTGAGCGAAGAGCAGCGCATGTGGCGCAGCGCGGTTCACGAGTTCGTCTCCAGGGAGGTAAAGCCTTCGGCTCAGCACAGTGCGGAGGCGGGTGAATTCAACTGGACGGCGGTCCGGAAAATGGGGCCGCTGGGCATGTTGGGATTGAACGTCCCCGAACAATACGACGGGGCCGGGGTGGATGCGGTCAGCGCTGCCATTGCGATCGAAGAGCTCGGCTGGGCAGATGGCAGCCTGGGTTTAGCCATTGCGGCGCATAACGGCCTTGGCTGCGCCCCGATCGCACTTTTCGGCAGCGAAGCGCTGAAGAGCCGCTTTCTACCCCCAGCTGCCAGCGGGGAGGGACAACTGGCCGCCCTGGCGCTCACCGAGCCGGGAGCTGGTTCCGACCTGCGTGGCGGAGTGAGCACCCGCGCCGAAAGACAGGGTGATGCATGGGTGATTAACGGCGCCAAGATGTGGTGCACGAATGCCAGCATTGCCGATTTCATCGTTACCCTGGTTCGAACGCAACCCGGGGACGGCTCCCGCTCCCTCAGCCTGATCGTCGTTCCCACGGATGTGCCCGGCCTGAACATCGGTCCCCCAGAGAAGAAGATGGGCCTCAGCGCTTCTCCTACCCACGCTGTCACGTACGTGGATGTGCGGGTCCCCGCCGAATTCCTGGTCGGGGAAGAAGGACACGGCTTGAGCAATACGTTGGCTGTGCTGGATGGCGGGCGAATTGGGATTGGCGCCCTCTCGGTCGGGCTGGCTCAGGCAGCCCTCGAAGAATCCGTTCGCTATGCCAAAGAGCGCCAGACCTTCGGCGTGCCGATCGCCGAACACCAGGCCATCCAGTGGATGCTGGCGGACGCGGCCACAGAGATCCAGGCTGCCCGGTGGATGGTCTACTATGCCGCCTGGTTGAAAGGGCATGGGCGCCCTTTCACGGCCCAGGCGGCCATGGCCAAGCTGTTCGCATCCGAGATGGGAGAGAGGGTTTGCCGCAACGCCATCCAGATCCACGGCGGCTACGGCTACAGCCGCGAATTTCCAGTGGAGCGCATCTACCGCGATGCCCGGTTGATGACGATCGGCGAAGGCACCAGCGAGATCCAGCGGCTGGTCATCGCCCGCCACTTGCTGCAGGAAAATTGAGAGAATCTCCAGGAACGCGGGGACGACCTGGTATTAAATAAAGGGCAACGCCCGACCAGTAGCCCGGCTACCGCTCCGAGGCAGCTGCGGCATACGGAAAGCTCAACAGCCCCCACTGTTCGGGAGGCCAATAAACCACGAACGCTTTCCCAATCACGTTTTCCAGCGGAACCATCCCCCAGGCGCGCGAGTCGGACGAGTTGTTCCGGTTGTCCCCCATGACGAAGAGAGAACCCTCCGGCACGTCCCATTCCCCGCCGTGGTTGGTCGCTACCGGCGTATAAGGCTCGGATAATAAGATTCCGTTGACGTAAACCTGCCCCGCTTCGATCCGCAGGTGGTCGCCTGGCAGCCCAATCACCCGTTTGATGTAAGGCTCCTGCTCCGGATCGGGCGGGTAATAAAACACGATCACGTCTCCCCGGCCGGGTCCTCCCAGCCGGTAAGCCAGCTTATTAACGATCACGAAATTACCTTCGTACAGTGTAGGCTGCATGCTGATCGACTCGACCCGGATGCGGGCAGAGACCAGGTTGATGCTTAGAAAGAGCACCAACGATAGAAGGACCGTTTCCAGGGAGTCGAGCAGTGCTCGCCGCCAACCCCCCTTATTCCTCCAGGAGGTGGGTTCCTGATCGGGGACCGATTCACTGTGAAAATTATCCAATCGATTTACTCCACCGGCTGCGGCCGGTTCGGACGTCTTCATCCGAGAGACTCCGCAGCCGCTGCTCTCGAGGTTTACGCTACTGAGCTGTTCCTGCCTGGTTTGTACCCGGCGCGCTGTGCCCGGACTCTGCACCCGGATCTTCCGAAAGCAGCTGCACGGCGTGCGCCAGCACCGGGAGGATGACGTTCAGGTTCTCGACCGCCCCTTTGGGGCTACCGGGCAGGTTCACGATGAGCGCCCGGCCACGGATGCCAGCAGTCGCCCGGGAAAGCATCGCGTGCGGCGTCACTTTTAAGCTGGCAAGCCGCATGGCCTCAGCCAGCCCGGGCGCTGGTCTCTCGATCACCGCTGACGTGGCCTCTGGAGTGCGGTCACGGGGGCTGAACCCTGTACCTCCAGTGGTGAGGATCACGTCAAGCGTGCCCGCATCTGCCCAGGCTGCCAGGGCATCTCGCAGGAGAAACTCCTCGTCCGGCAAGATTTCCTTGCGGGTGACCTGCCAGCCTTGCTCCACGATCACTCGTTCCAGGGCAGGGCCGGAAACGTCCGCGCGTTCGCCGCTGGCCGAACGGTCAGAGACCGTGAGAATACCGAAACGCAGTGCCATTCAACCGATATCTTTCCCGAAAATATCGAGTTCCATCCGCTCCCAACCGAGCTCCTGGTAGAATCTCCGGCCTTCCGGGTTATCGTAGGTTACCAGCAAATAGCATTTCAGGCAACCTTTCGATCGCAACCGGTCCTCCAACTCTTTCATCAATGCCCTGCCGATGCCGGCGTTGCGGTCTTCCCTTCGAACTGCCAGATGGTAAACCAAACCCCTGCGGCCGTCGAACCCCCCGAGCACGGCGCCGACGATGCCAGCCTGGTTTTCTGCGACCAAAAACAAGTCCGGGTCGCGCTGCAGCTTCTTGGAGATCTCCCCCAAGCTGTCCGATCGCCCAACGTGAACGCCTGAACCGGCGTTTGCCCACAGTTGGTAGACGCTTTCATAATCATCTGGGTGGATAAATGCACGGATTTGGAAGAGAAGCGTCATTCCTCTTCCTGGCCAACCAGCTGCTTCCAGGGGCCGTGAATCCCATCATCGGTCACGCCGAAATAAAAGCGGTAGCCTTGTGGCGTTTGCTGCACCAGGTCGTAGCGTTCGCGTTTCCCCTGCTTCTCCCGGTTCAGCAACCCATATTCCCCCTCCCACTGCACATTCGCATGGGGCAGGTTGGAGGATAGCTGGGCATACTGGGTGATGGCGTAATGCCACAGCCGCCGCGCCGATTTCTTGGTCACGTTCTTGACGACGTTGCCATTGCGCAAGTCGCGGACGGTATAATAGCGCTGCCCATCCCGTTCCTCGACAGAGACAACCTCGACTCCCGTGCGTGGAGGCGTACCGTTGACCATCTTGGACCCGTCCCCGGCGACCGGCTCTTTTTCATGGAGAACCTGGGGTTCGGGGTGTTCTGCCTTCGGGGCCTGCGCCTGCTGTTCGGCCAGGCCGCGCTTGACCAGGCTGACGATCTCGTCTCGAACGCCCAGGCTGGTCTCTGTTTCGGTCCGTACGTAGATCTTGTATTCATCGACAACGTAGGGAGGATCATCGCCGCGTGGCACCAGCACGCGCAGCACCTTCTTGCCGTCGGTCTCGTGAACGTCGATCGAGCACTTCAAGTGCGGGCTGATCCGGTCGCTGATTTCCTTCTCAAGCTGAGCGACGGCTTGCTCGGGGTTCGGTACACCGACGACCGGCTTGCGAGAATCGGCGCTCAATCCCAGAAACAAGTTGCCGCCATTCGTGTTCGCGAAGGCGCAAACGTCGGCGATGACAGCATACAGCCGTCCCCCGCGCACCGAGATGTTTTCGTGGAAATCCTGGACGATGTTCGCGCCTTCTTCTCGGGCAGCATGGATGAAATCAAAGGCGGGCTCGGCTACCAGCCGGTGCGGGCGGGTGCGGGCGAAATCGTTGCTCAGGAAAAGCTCTTTGAGGGCCTCGAAACTGACATCGGGCAGTGACACATCGGTGGCCCGGTCTCCAACGCCGAGGTTGGTCTTACGCTGTGGATCGGTGGTTAGCCGGTGCGCATCCGATCCCTGGATGCAGTGCAATCGCCTCGGGTACTCGGGCTTGGTCCCGCTGAAAAAAGCCGCGGTGGTATGCCTGCCCTTCTTCTCGAGGTCGGTGACTTCCAGTGCATGCAGGTTCGGGTCCTGGGTATAAGCGATGCGAGTCTGGCCCCCGAAGGGGAAACTGCGCATCGCTACACCGTTGCTCGAGTTGGCATGGGCGGCAATCGCCAACCCTCCCGCTTCAGCGATCACCCGGTAAGCGGTCAGCACGTCGCTGGTCGCGCCTACGGTGTCCGAACCGCGATCGAGCTGCTCCGGCGGGACGTGCAGGTTGAGCAGCAGGTGCTCGATTTCGCGCACCGGTTTTTCCGGCGGGAAGATCCCGAGAATGTGGAAGCCGAAAGTGGCTGTAAACTCGACTCCCGGCAGCACCAAAATTTTATCCAACAGGCGGCGGTACTCATTCAGTTGGGACTGCTCTTGCGGCAGCAGGCGCCTGGAACTTTCCAGGAACTCGAGGCGGGCAATCTCATCTTTCATCCGCCGGTAGCCGGCGACGGTGTTATGGTCCGCAAAAGCGATAATATCCAGCCCACGTGCTTCAGCCCTCAGGAGGATATCCAGGGGCGAAATTACCGGCTGCTGGTAATCTACCGAAGCCGGGGTATGTATATGTAAATCCATCGTGTGCCATTGCATCGGGCCGCGCGATCGTTTCTTTGTCACGGTTATATCTATCCTAATGTATGTCGAATCACTTCAACCAATTCGTCGGGCTCAAAAGGTTTGAGAATAAAACCATCTGCCCCTTCTTCTTGGCTTTTATTGGCCAGTTCCATACCCGAGGCCATCAGGATGCGCGTATCCTTCAAGCCAGGGTCGCTTCGCACCTGGTGGAGCAGATCAAAGCCGTTCAACTTGCGCAGGTGCACGTCCAGGAATACCAGCGCGGGCTGCTCGCGCCGGAGGATCTCGAGGATCGAATCAATGTCGCCATTGCCGTTCCAGCAGGATACCTCGAACCCTTCGAACTCCAAGAACATGCTCAAGAGTGAGAACATGTTCTCGTCATCTTCAATCAGCATTACTTTAGGCATGGGCATCCAATTTAGCCACGGGTTCGGCAACTTTTCTCTGCTTCCGGCGGGGCTTCAAAACAGGTTCCAGCGCTGCATCCAGCGCTTCGTCGATCGTATCGGCGAAGATGAATTTGAGGTCATTCAACACTTCTTCGGGGAGGTCTTCCAGATCGGCCTCGTTCCTCCTGGGAAGGATGATCGTCTTCAAACCACTGCGATGAGCCGCCAGAACCTTTTCCTTAATGCCTCCCACCGGCAGCACCTGGCCGCGCAACGTGATCTCGCCGGTCATGCCGACATCCGGGCGGACAGGCCGTCCAGAAATCAAGGAAACCAGGGCGGTTGCCATGGTCAGCCCGGCTGAGGGCCCGTCCTTCGGCTGGGATCCGGCCGGGACGTGCAGGTGAAAATCGGACTTTTCGAAGAAGCTCGGGTCCAGCTTCATCGACTCTGCCCGCGAGCGTACGTACGACAGGGCAGCGCGGGCCGATTCCTGCATCACATCCCCGAGGGATCCGGTGAGCTGAAATCCTTTACTGCCCGGCATGCGCGTCGCCTCGACAAACAGGATGTCGCCCCCAGTAGGCGTATAAGCCAGGCCCGTCGCCACACCCGGGATCGAGGTTCGCTCGGCTACCTCCTCATTGCCAAAGTAGCGCGGCCGGTTGAGAAAGGCGCGCACCTGCTCCTGGGTGATCTCGGTCTTGTCGGTCAGGCCCTCCGCGATGCGGGTGACCACCTTGCGGGCGACGCTCCCGATCTCCCGCTCCAGGTTTCGCACGCCGGCCTCGCGCGTATACGAGCGGATGATGATCTGCAGCGCCTCCCGGGAGAATGAGATCTCTTCCTGCCGCAGCCCGTTCTCTCTCAGCTGGCGTGGGATCAGGTAGCCTTTGGCAATCTCGATCTTTTCCGCTTCGGTATAACCTGACAGATGGATGATCTCCATGCGATCGCGCAGCGGCCCGGGAATGGGTTCCAGCAGGTTGGCAGTGGTGATGAACATGACCTGGGAAAGATCGTAAGCGACTTCGAGGTAATGGTCGCGGAACTCTGAATTCTGCTCCGGATCCAGCACTTCCAGCAGCGCGGAGGCGGGGTCCCCGTGGAAATCGTAAGTCAGCTTATCCACTTCATCCAGCATGAAAACCGGGTTGCGCGATTCGACCCGCCGGATGGCCTGCAGAATCCTTCCCGGCATGGCGCCGATATAGGTGCGCCGGTGACCGCGGATCTCCGCCTCATCCCGCATCCCTCCCAGGGAGATGCGGATGAATTTTCTGCCCATGGCGTGCGCAATCGAGCGGCCGAGGGAGGTCTTCCCCACGCCAGGCGGGCCAACGAAGCACAGGATCACACCCTCTCGGATGCGCCGGATGGTGTTTTCGCTTTCTTCCACCTCCAGCTCCTCCCGGCGTTCCTGCCGGAGCTTCCGGACCGCCAGGTACTCCAGAATACGTTCTTTGACATCCTCCAGGCCGTAATGGTCCTGGTCGAGCACGTCCCGGGCGTGCGAGATGTCCAGGTTGTCGGCGGTGAAGATGGCCCAGGGCAGCGAGACCAGCCAGTCCAGGTACGTGCGGATGACGCCGTACTCGGCGGCTGCACTGGGCAGGCGAGAAAGGCGATCCAGCTCCCGGCGCGCCATCTTCTCGGCTTCATCCGGCATGCCGGCTTCTTCGATTTTCTTGCGAAACTCCTCGACTTCGGCAGCCTGCTCGTCCCCTTCTCCCAGCTCGCGCTGGATGGCCTTGAGCTGCTCCCGCAGGAAATATTCTCGCTGCACCTTTTCAATCTCGGAGCGTGCCTCGTTCTGGATCTTCTGCCCGATCTCCAGCACCTCGACCTCGCGGACCAGGATGGCCACCAGCTTGCGCAGCTTTTCCGAGATCGAATCCAGCTCCAGGAGCGCCTGGGCATCCTTTAGATCCATGCGCTGGAAGTTGGCGATCGTATACACGGTCTGCAGTGGACCTTCTAATCCCACCACGGAGGCCACCAGCTCGCGCGGGATCGAGGGGATCATCTCGGCGATCTGTTCGAACTGCTCGCGGGCATTGCGCGCCAGCGCCTCGACTTCCAGGTCGTCTTCTACTTGTTCCGGGATCAGTTCGATTTTTGCCTTCAGGTACGGGTTCAGCTGCAGGAACTCCCCCAGGCGGAAGCGCGCCAGGCCTTGTACCAGGAGGCGGATGGTGCCGTCTGGGGCGCGGAACAGGCGGTGTACGATCGCGACCGTTCCGATCTGGTACAAATCGTCAGGTTCTGGTGATTCCAGCTCCGGGTTTCGCGAGGCCACCAACCCGATCAGGCGTTCCTCTCCCACCATAACATCGTCGACCAGGCGGACCGAGCGCGGTTGGCCGATCGTCAATGGAACGGCGGTCTGTGGGTAAACGACGACGCCGCGCAGTGGCAGGATGGGCAGTTCCGGTGGGATTTGACCGTCGGCTGGGCTTTCATGCGGAGCTTCCTCCCCCTCCGCCTCGCCATCCTTCTGCAGCACCCGGGTCATGATCGGCCTGAAAATTAAATCTTCAAGATCCAGGTCATCTTCTTCGAACCAATTCAAAAAATCCAAGACATTATCGTTCCAACGCGAAGCTGGCATAAACACACTCGAGAGGATTTTGGATACAGCGTTTCAGTTACTCGCTTATGCGAATGCGAAGCGGCTGCTCTTTCGGCAACTCCAACCGTAAAAAACCGGCTTTGTATTCGACCCTGGCTTTCTCAGGCAGCACCGCACAGGGGAGCTCCACTTCAGATAGGAATTCCCCGAAGAAAATCTCCATCTGGTAATATGCCCGCCGTTCCGGCGTTTCCTGGCGGGTACCGCGGATCGAAAGCAGGCGGTCTGTCAGCGAGATAGTGAAATCCTCTTCCTCCATGCCTGCAATTTCGACCCGGACCACCAGGGTATCGTCCGTCTCGTACACGTCGGTGGGAGGCCGCCAGGCGTGCGGCCGCAGTGTATTCCGCCCCCGGGGTAAGCCTTGGGTAAAGGATTGGACTTCTTCGGAGAGATACCAGCCGGGACGCGAGGGACCAGGCCCGGCCTCGGTCACCGCATTCTCGCTGGATTGAAATAATTCTGGGTGTTCCATAGTCATCCTGGTTTCTCCATTAACTATTTCCCCGGCCTGGCGCCCCCGGCGGGATTCGAACCCACAACCTTAGGTTTAGAAGACCTCTGCTCTGTCCATTGAGCTACGGGGGCATAATTCTTTTGAAAACTTAACATTCCGGACAAGGACGGAGCCCCTTATACACACGCATGCCAGATAAAGTACGCAAGATCGTCTCCGGAGGACGGTTTAACTGCTCTGACAGCTCGACCGGTGACATCGGGGTGTTGCCATTAGCCAGAAAAAGGCGGAAAACAGCTTCTACCAGGGAGGTGTACTCGGTGATAAACCCCGGCTCCTTCGCACAATGGGAGATCAACATGTGCTGTAAACCGTCGACCTGCTGCACTTCTGCCGTTTCTGGGTCCACCCAATCGACCGGTTCTTCACCGCGGTCGTCAGAAAAGGCATCTTGATGTTCTTCGCAGAGAAAGCTGAGCAGATCGATCCGCCAATTCCGGTCGTTCTGCCCCCACCAGTTAAAATCGATATGATAGCGTGTCTGTAAGGTCGGTTTGACCAGACTAAAACGCTTTACTTCAACCACAGAGAGCCTCCTGAGCGAACCTTATCCTCCTAGCTCTGCCGGCCCGGTTCATCATTCATCCAAATGGAACCCATCGGTTAAACCGGCCTATAACTACGCATGTTCTGCATCGTCAAATCTGAAATGCAGATCTCCGACGTGAGTGAACCAGGGACGTGAGATCAGCAAGGCAAGCATTGGCCCGGGCGGGCAGCGGCGTGCGATATTAATGGTTGCGTACAGCTCGCTTGCATGCACGTGACTTTGCGGATTTAACTTCGCCAGTTCACGAACCATATTGACGATTACCCGCTCAAAAGGCTGGCGCTCTTTGTGCTGGCGGGTCCAAATGCTGTCCAGGTTCTCGACATCGGGAACCGCCACAGCCATGCGCTCATCATAGGCTGCCGTCACAGTCTGCTTCAACATTGCAAATACGATGCCGCCATCCGACCCGACCAACACCGTGCGAATCCAATCTCGCCGAGAACGCTGGGCATCGACCGAGACCACCACCTCACCTGGTCGCTTGCCTCTCCGGACACGCACCAGGCTGCCAGGCATCAAGCCGTTCTTTTCGTACCACTCCTGCAATCCGAAGACATACTTCTTCTCTCGCACCACCCATCCCGGAAACTGCTCTCCGGTATTCCGGTCGACCAGCATGAAGCGGATGCGAGGCGCTTCGTATGCTGTCGGGAAAAGGTGGCGAATCCGGGATGAAAGCGGCAAGGTCCCCGCCCGCCAGTGAGGGAAGATCAGGCTGACAATCACTTCCTCATCCCTGGACTGCCTGGCTTCGATCGGTGAAAGCTCATCATCCAGCTCGCGCTCGAGCGCTAACATGTCAGCTGTCAAGATCGAACGATCATAATCGATCTCGGGATAGCGCAGGTAGAGAGGAGTCTCGCGCACCCATTCCGGCTCCAGGCGTTTCAGGAACCAGAGCACCTGTCCTGCCGCGCCGACTTCATCGAAACGCGGGTCCTCCTCCAGGGCGAGGTCCAAAGAGAATTCCACCAGCTTTGAGTTGGCCGAGGACGGCAGTTCGATCTGTTCCAGCAAGGCTGAAGTCGGAAGCGGTCCCCCGCTGGCCATGTCGAGCACCGCTTCAGCCAGGTTCAAGTGGCCTGCGTTGACGTCCACCAGCAGGGCACGTGGGAACCAGCGCCCGGCAATACGGACAAAGTCCTCGTTCGCCTTCAACCCTTCTTCCAGGCGCTCCTCCAGCTCGGAATCGAACTCCTTGAGCACGACCTGGGGATCCAGCATTTCATCTTCCTGGGCGAGCTGAGGCGGGGAGTTCAACTTGTGGTCGGCCAGTTCGCTGGCGAACTCCCGCTCATCTCCGTCTTCCATCCGGACCCGGATCACCTGGAAGTCAGGCAGGTTCGGATTGCGCCCTGGGCGGACATCGACGACCTCGCCCCGCTTCCAGTTAAACACCGGGAAGACCAGCTTTTGATCTACCGAATAGCGCTCTTTTGGCAGAAAGACATCGCCTGCTGAAGTGCGCTTCCGTTCCAACGCCTGCATCTCTCGCCGGATGCGTTCCTCGACCAGGGCATCCAACAGTTCCCGGGTCGTCAATGGGGTCTCAATTTCCAGAAGATAGTTGTATAGAAATTCGATATCCTCTTCCTGGAGTTTAAAGGTTTCCCAATAATCCTCCCGAAGAGAGAATGAAGCCATTACCATAACCTGCCTCTGACCAAGAATCTTTCCATCCGGCGAAAATACGCGTTGCCATGCAGGCATTTTGCATTTTTTGCCGCATGATATTATACTCCATGAAGACGGAAGTAGAGCAGAGGGATTCTAGGGTCTTTGGGAATCGCCGTGGTAGGGGCCAGAGAGACGGATTCTAATATAATGAGGAGCAGACGCCATGACGGGTGAAAAGTGGGAGACGGTAGTAGAAGTCTTCGGCGAACTTGAGGCCGAGATGCTGCGTGGCCTGCTGGAGGCCCAGGGGATCCCGGTGATCCTGAACCAGGAGGGAGCCGGCCGCGCCTATGGGCTCAACGTCGGCCCGCTGGGTATGGTCCAGATTTTGGTCCGAGAGAGCACCAGTTCGAACGCCCGGAAGGTGCTGGACGATTACTATGCCGGGAAATTTGAAGAGATGAGTCCGCAGGAAGAAGATGATTACGAAGAGGATTCACCCAATGGGCGTTGATATCCCCAACCCGAGCACAAGCCTGGGAACGCCGCTCTCCCCGGTACCTGATTAATCAAACAGTCCGGCCTTACGGGAAAGGCCGCTCGAGCCAGTCCATCGGATCAACCTGCACGCCTCCCACCCAGACTTCCAGGTGCAGGTGCGCGCCGGTCACTCTTCCGGTCCTGCCCATGATCCCGATCAAATCCCCTGCTTCCACCCGGTCGCCCACTTCCACCAGGATCTCCGACTGGTGCATGTAGCCGGTGTAGACTCCCCAGCCATGATCGATCATCGTGGCGTTGCCGCGCACCGTGAGCTCTTCGGTGTAAACGACGACGCCCGCCGCAGGCGCGAAGATCTGTGGCTCGATGCTGCTGTAGCAGAAGTCCAACCCGGTGTGAAAGTAGTTATACGGGCTGCCGTTGTACGACCGCCGGCTCCCATAGTACGAAGGATAGCAGTCCGCAGAGAGGCGTGAAACCGGGCTGCTGAAAACCCCATCCCATAGCCGTTCGGGGGTAACGGGCTGCGTGAGAGCGTTCCAGATCTCATCCTCGGGTTTTGTATTGGCTGGATCGATCGTCTGGGGGTCGACCTCCAGATTCTCATAAGTGAAATCCCCAGCTCTGACGGAGATCATCTGCGAGAAACCGAACGGGGCGCCGTCCCCAAGGGTGCCTCTCAGAGTCATCGGGTAAAGCCCAGGAGCTGCCATGGCATGGATTCCCTGCAAGGCTACATAACCTCCTTCGCCGAGCTCGAAGAAATGGAGGTCGTAATCCATGATGGAGCCGCTGACTTCCAGCTCATTTTCAGCCTCCAACCGGATCACCGTCGACCCTCCTTGGACCAGTGGTAAAGGCTCTATAGATAAGGAAATGATCTCCCCCGGCAAAGCCCCCGGCCCTTCAGGCGTCTCAAATGTCGACCCTACATCTTCATCCATCACCCTCAGGACATCTCCGGGCAGCGCCTCCCACGTTCCGTCGAGGAAGTTAGCTGCTGCCAGCCTCCAGGGGTTGGTCCCGTGGATCACTGCCAGCTCGAAAAGTGACTGGCCTCCCGCCAGAGATGCCCGCTCTGCTGGAGGAGCCGCCGTACTGGCCTCTGGTACGATCAGGTTTGCCCCGCTGTAAAGTTCAAACGGGCTGGTCACGTGATTCATACGGGCCAGGAGTTCGATTGGGACCTGATACCGGCGGCTCAAGCTGCGCAGCGTCTCCCCGAATGGGACCCTCTCGGTCACCAGGGTCCCGCGGATGCCTTCATATCCCGGAATGACCAGCTGATCACCTGCAGCCAGCTGCCCGGGGTTGCTGATATCATTAGTCCGCTGCAGGGAGTCCATATCCACGCCGAACCGCTGGGAAATATCCCATAGCGTATCACCTGGCTGGATGATGTACACGGGTCCATCCGGCTGCTCTTCCTGGGCATGGATCGCGTGCCCGGGCCATAGCAGCATCAAGGCAAGGACCAGACTAAACAAGGATCGTTTTCGAAAAAAAGGGGACATGGTGCGTTGGTGGCATCATTCGGCTTCCTGGCCCAATGCCTCCTGCTTTGCCAGGACTTTTTCAACACTCTCGATCAAATCTTTTGGGCTGAACGGTTTGGAAACATAATCGTCTACCTTGGCAATATGCAGACCAAGCACCTTGTCGATACTTTGGGCTTTGGCTGTGACGACTATGACCGGGATATCACGTGTGGCGTCGCTTGCCCGGAGCTGCTGGTAGACTTCCCACCCATCCATGTCGGGCATCATTAAGTCCAGCAAGACCAGGTCTGGCTGTTCCTGTTGGACTTTCATGATCCCCTCCCGGCCCTCCCGAACCCCGGTAACTTCGATCCTTTTCCGGCCTAAGATCAGACGCACCAGGTCAACCATTTCCTGTTCATCCTCGATATAGATCACACGCCGGGGTGATTGGGCCATGCCATCCTCCTACGATGGGTTATTCTCTTAGTTTACCACATGGTCGCCCTCTTGCCACGCCTGTTACCGTCGACTATAATCCTTTTGATATCATCGAACCCAATTCACGAGGTTTTACAAATGATCGACGTAAACGACTTGCGTAAAGGCGTAACTTTTGAACTCGACGATACACTTTATAAAGTATTGGACTACGAACATCACAAACCAGGCCGGGGTAAAGCCACGATCCGCATAAAGGCGCGCAACCTGCGAACTGGCACGATCCTGGATAAATCATTTATCTCGGGTGACCGGGTAAACGATATCCGCCTTGAGTACCATAATGTTCAGTACCTGTACAACGATGGTGAACTATATTACTTTATGGATTTGGATACATACGAACAGCCTGCCATCCCGTCGAAAGTCCTTGGGAGTGCGGCCGAGTATCTGAAAGAGGGACTGGAAGTAAAGCTGACCTTCTACCAGACCGAACCGTTGGATATCGAACTGCCGACTTCGGTTGATCTGGCCGTCGTCCGGGCGGAGACGGCGGTGCGCGGCGATACGGCTACCGGGGTGACCAAGAAAGTGACTACCGAGACCGGCCTGGACGTCCAGGTGCCAAACTTTGTCGAGGCTGGGGACACGATTCGGGTGGACACCCGCAGCGGCGCTTATATCACCCGTGTATAATTTGGCATGAGAACACCTGCTGGAAAAGAATGCCGTTATTTTTACGGAGACTATTATCGCGGCCGGAAGCATGAAGAATGCCGTTTGCTGGCGAATTCCTCCCCTCCTCAACGCTGGACGCCTGATCTTTGCACGACCTGCCCGGTGCCTGACCTGCTGCAGGCTAACTCCTGTGAGCACATGGTGTTAGAAGGGAGGGTCGACCGGCCTTTTCCTTTCATTAAACGGAAAGTAAACGTAAAAGCCTACTGCACGAAAACACTGCGCGACGTGCCGGAGCCGCACATCGGCTGCGGTGAATGCCATCCTCTGCCCTCAATTTTTATCGGAGAGATCCGTGACTCTGACTCTACTCGTTGACCTGGACGATACACTACTGAGCAATGACATGGCCTCCTTCCTGCCTGCTTACCTGCAGGCGCTAGGTGGTCACCTGGAGGATTTTGCCCCCTCGGAGAAGCTGATCCCTGCCCTGATCAACGCCACCCGTGAGATGGTAGCGGATAAGCGTCCCGATCGCAAGTTGAAAGAAGTCTTCGATACTACCTTTTTCCCTGCACTCGAAAAGACCAGTGATGATTTTCAAGCGGCGATCGCCTCTTTTTATGAAGATGTCTTCCCAACATTGCAGGAGATCACTCAACCTCGTCCACAAGCCGTCGCGCTGATCGAGCAGGCCTTTCAGCGAGGATATGATGTCGTCATCGCGACCAGCCCATTGTTCCCGCTCACCGCGATCCAGCAAAGGCTGAGTTGGGCGGGCCTTCCCGTGGAGGAATTTTCCTTTCGGCTGGTCCCTTCCTACGAGACATTCCACTTCTCTAAACCAAACCCGGCCTACTACGCGGAAATCCTGGCACGGTTGGGTTGGCCGGAAGGCCCAGCATTGATGGTCGGGAATGATCTTTACAACGACATCGACCCTGCCCGCCGTTTGGGGATGCCGGCTTATTGGGTGACAGATGGCTCTGAAAACCTGCCGGAGGGGATCCTCGCTCCCAGTGCCAGGGGTAAGATCGACGGCATCCTTCCCTGGATTGATGCCACCCCGGCCAGCGAACTCCAACCCGATTACCAGCGACCTGAGGCGCTCCTGGCCATCCTTCGTTCGACCCCCGCCAGCCTGGCAAGTTTGGGGTCAGACATACCCGAAACCCTCTGGTCTCAAAGCCCAGGAGAAGGTGAATGGAGTTTGACAGAAATCCTGTGCCATCTGAGAGATGTGGAAGGCGAGGTCAACATTCCCCGAGTAGAAAAGCTGCTTCAGGATCAAAACCCCTTCCTTCCCGGAATGGACACCGATCCCTGGGCAGAAGAACGCATGTACTTTTGCCAGAACGGCCCGGAGGCACTGCGCGATTTTATGGATTACCGCATCCGGCTCCTGGATTTATTGGAGGGATTGCAGCCCGAGGATTGGGAACGCAAGGCGCGGCATGCCATTTTTGGACCCACCCACTTGAGAGAAATCGTCAGCATTTTTACGGGTCACGATCGTCTGCACGTCCGCCAGGTATACGAATCCTCAAACTCCCTGATCGTACCGTGTTCTGGGTAAAATCACACCGAACGCCTCCATTTTTCTCGAGCGGTGTTATACCTCCAGAGTCAGCAGTTGGAAACACATAAGGCCTTCCTCCAGGTGATTGGTCGAAAGTAAATAATCACGCTTTCTTCGAAGGAGAAAACCATGTCCAAACGCGTTGTCATCACCGGGCTTGGATGCATCAGCCCGGTGGGTAACGATGTCACCACCATGTGGAACAATATCCTGGCCGGCAAATCTGGGGTTGGCCCGATCACCCACTACGACCCGACAGAATTTAAGTGCAAAATTGCTGCACAGGTGCATGGTTTCGACGGCGCTGAACTGTTCGGAAACCGGGACGCCCGGCGAATGGATCGCTTTACTCAATTTGCCCTGGCTGCTGCAGACCAGGCAATCGCAGATTCCGGTTTACGGATCGACGAAAGCAACCGCGACCGGATCGGGGTTATCATCGGCACAGGAATTGGAGGCGTGAGCACCCTCTTCGAGCAGGTGAAGGTCTTCCTCGACCGGGGTCCGGATCGGGTCAGCCCCTTCCTGGTTCCTATGATGCTTCCGGATTCCGCACCAGGTATGGTTGCAATCCAGTATGGTGTGCGGGGCATTAACATGGCAGTCGTCACCGCCTGTGCAAGCGGGACCAATGCGGTCGGAGAAGCGGCCACCGCGATTCAGCACGGCCACGCCGATACCGTTTTGGCAGGCGGCAGCGAGGCGGCGATTATCCCAATTTCCATGGCCGGGCTGGGGGTGATGAACGCTCTCTCCACCCGAAACGAGGAGCCTCAGAAGGCGAGCCGGCCTTTTGACTTAAACCGTGACGGTTTTGTCATGGGAGAAGGCGCGGCAGTTCTTGTGCTCGAATCCATGGAGCACGCCCAGGCTCGGGCGGCTCGCATTCTGGCAGAAGTCAGCGGATACGGCAGCACAAATGATGCTTTTCACATTTCCGCCCCGGCCGAGAACGGCGCCGGCGCAGCCCTGTGCATGCAGATGGCCCTTGACGATGCCGGTCTGGATATCAACAGCATCGATTACATCAACGCCCACGGCACCAGCACGCTGCTCAACGATAAGAGTGAAACGGCCGCGATCAAGACCGTGTTTGGCGAGATCGCTTACAGTCTGCCGGTCTCTTCCACCAAATCGATGACCGGACATCTGCTGGGAGCAGCAGGCGCACTGGAAGCCGTCATCGCCGTAAAAGTTTTACAGGATAATATACTCCCTCCCACCATCAATTACGAGACCCCCGATCCGGAATGCGACCTGGATTATGTGCCTAACCAGGCCCGACCAGCCCGTGTCACGCACGTCATGTCCAACTCCTTCGGGTTTGGGGGGCATAACGCCACCATTATCCTGAGCAAACCCCAGGAGGCAGCCGGATGAACAACCGCCGCTACGCCCATATCACCGGTTGGGGGATGGCAGTTCCGGAGCGGAAGATCACAAACAAAGAACTGGCTGAAATGGTTGACACAACTGACGAGTGGATCGTTTCGCGCACAGGAATCCGTGAGCGGCGCGTCGCCTGTGACGACGAGACGACTGCCTCCCTGGCGACCGAAGCATCCCTGCGGGCATTAGCAGTCGCAAACCTGCATCCTGCCGATCTCGACCTGATCATCGTCTCCACCTCATCACCGGAACATATCTTCCCGGCCACAGCCTGTATCGTACAGGACCAGATCGGCGCTGTGAAGGCCGGCGCTTTTGACCTGTCAGCTGCTTGCACCGGGTTTATCTACGCATTGAACATTGGCGCACAGGCCATCCGCGCCGACAGCCTGGAAAACGTCCTGGTGATCGGCTCAGAAACGCTCTCGCGCATGGTGAACTGGAAAGACCGCAACACTTGCATCTTGTTCGGAGACGGCGCCGGGGCCTTTGTCCTGCAGGGTAGCGATGAGCCCGGGGGCGTCCTTTCGGCTGTCATGCGGTCAGATGGCTCCGGTGGAGACTTGCTCAACCTGCCTGCAGGTGGCAGCCGCATGCCCGCCAGCCTGTATACCGTAAATGAGGGGCTGCATTACATCCATATGAACGGGCGAGAAGTCTTTCGCTTCGCCACCCGGGTAATGGCTCAGGCAACCCAGGAAGCTGTCGCCGCGGCTAATCTGACCATGGATGATATCCACCTGTTTATTCCGCACCAGGCTAACCAGCGCATCATCGAGGCTGCAGCCCGCGGCCTGGATATCCCCCTCGATCGCGTCATGATTAACCTAGATCGTTATGGGAACACTTCCACGGCTTCTATTCCCATTGCTACCGTTGAAGCCATCGAGCTGGGCCGGGTGAAGCCGGGAGACCGGCTGGTTTTCGTCGCGTTTGGGGCTGGCCTGACCTGGGGTTCAGCGGTTGCCCAATGGAGCGGGCCATTCCCGTCCCGCTACAAGATCAGACCGAGGCGCTACCGCTGGTTTGCACGGATCCGGTCTCTCCTGTCGCGTCTGCGCCGTCAAATCGAAGGTTTGATCTGGGGCCGCGGCAACAACGGGATCTAATCAGGAAGCCTGGTTTTCAGTTCTCAGGAGCTGCCTCCCAGGCCATTGTTGAAGTGAATAACGAAGGGGCTGTTCAAAAATAACTGGATAGCCCCTTCGTTTTCACTTTTATAGAGAAAGATTCTCTTTAGTACAAATCTCTGAAGTGAATTTCGGTGTATGTTAAGCAAACGTTCTTTTCTACGGTAATTCGAAAGGACTCAAAATAAGCATAATGTTAGAACGACGTTAGAAACGCTAATTTTTCGAATCGACTTCTACCGCCCAGGGGCATAGATTGGTATAATTCCTAAAGAAATCTGCGGTGTGTCAACCAATTTGGAGGTATCTGTGAATCCGACCCGCAACCGTTCATCAATTATTTACTTGCTGCTGTTTGTGGCCATCATCGTGATGGTTGTATACAATTTTCAGCAGCAGGCAACCACACAAGAAGCGCTGACGATCAACGAAGTCGCAGCCGATATCCAAAATGGCAATATTAAACGCATTATCGAGGATGACAACCGGCTGCGTGTAATCTATGCCAACGGGACCGAACGTGCTTCGCATAAAGAAGCAAGCGCAACTTTGGTGGAGCAGCTCAAAGAGCTTGGCGTAACCACTGAACGTCTCACCCCCGAGAACGTCAAGATCGAAATCAAACCTCCCAGTGCATGGTTGGGGATCGCCACGGCTTTAGGCTACTTCGTGCCCTTCCTCCTGCTGGCAGGCGTCTTTTGGTTCGTCTTCCGGCAGGCCCAGGGCAGCAATAACGCAGCCATGTCCTTCGGTAAATCCCGCGCCAGGATGTTCTCAGGGGACCATCCAACGGTAACCTTTGAAGACGTGGCAGGGATTGAAGAGGCTAAAGAAGAACTAAAGGAAGTGGTCGAATTTCTCCGCGAGCCTGAGAAATTCATCTCGCTCGGCGCTCGCATCCCGAAGGGCGTGCTCCTGGTTGGCCCGCCCGGCACAGGTAAGACGCTGCTGGCCAAAGCCGTTTCTGGCGAGGCTGGCGTGCCCTTCTTTTCGATTTCGGGTTCTGAGTTCGTGGAGATGTTCGTCGGTGTAGGAGCCAGCCGGGTGCGAGATCTGTTCGACCAGGCGAAGCGCCATTCGCCCTGTATCGTCTTCGTCGACGAGATCGACGCTGTAGGCCGCCAGCGAGGCGCCGGCCTGGGTGGAAGCCATGACGAACGTGAGCAAACCCTCAACCAGATGCTGGTAGAGATGGATGGCTTCGATACAGACACGAACGTAATCATCGTCGCCGCCACCAACCGGCCCGACATTCTCGATCCAGCCCTGCTGCGCCCGGGCCGCTTCGACCGTCGCGTTATCCTGGACCGTCCAGACATGCGCGGCCGGGAGGCCATCCTTAAAGTGCATGTCAAGGGGAAACCGCTGGCCCCCGATTCCAACCTTGGCGTACTTGCCCGATCTACACCTGGATTTGTTGGCGCCGACCTGGAAAACCTGGTCAATGAAGCGGCTATCCTGGCTGCCCGGCGCAACAAGAAGGTCATCGGCCAGAACGAGCTGGAAGAGTCCATCGAGCGCGTCATTGCCGGCCCTGAGAGAAAGAGCCGGCTGATCAGCGAAGAAGAAAAGCGCATCGTAGCCTACCACGAAGCCGGCCACGCAGTCGTCGCCAATGCGATTCCCGAGGCCGACCCGGTGCACAAGGTCTCAATCACCGCCCGCGGTATGGCCGGTGGTTACACCATCATGCTTCCGGAAGAAGATCGCACCTTGATGGCCCGCAAGAAAATGTTCGCCGATATGGTCGGTTTGCTGGGCGGTCGAGCTGCCGAAGAGCTCATCTTTGACGATATCACTTCGGGCGCTTCGAATGACCTGGAGCGAGTCACCCGCATGGCGCGGGCCATGGTTACCCGCCTGGGGATGAGCGCTGAACTCGGCCCCATGGTATACGGTCAAAAAGAAGAGCTGATTTTCCTCGGCCGCGAGATTTCCGAGCAGCGTGATTACTCGGAAGCTGTAGCCCAACAGATCGACAAAGAAGTGCGCCGGCTGGTGAGTGAAGCCCACGATACGGCCAAGTCTATTGTGCTCAAGTATCGCGACCGGCTGGATTCCGTGGCAATGCGGCTGCTGGAAGTGGAAACGATCTCTCGCGAAGAATTCGAAGAGATCTTCCCACCTCCGATCCCGAAAAAAAGCGGTACGCCGGTCCCGCAGCTGGCCTGATCTGAACCATCGTAAGCCTGGAATGTCAAACGGGGATCGCCGCTTTCAGGTTTGACATTCCAGGTTTTTTATCCGGAGGTCCCTTGACGCCGGTTGATCCCTCAACCTTCCGCGATTATGAAGCCGCTTTGAACGGGGCAGCATACTTCCCCCTCTCTGGAGCCGGCTACCTGCGAGTCGGCGGCGCCGACCGCCAGGCTTATTTGCAACGCCAGACCACGAACGACGTCAGCCTGCTTTCCCCTAGCCGCGCGCTGGTGACCGTTCTTACCTCCCCCGTTGCCAAAATACTGGATGTACTGACCCTTGTTTCCGAAGCGGCTTCGATCGGGGCCATCACCCTTCCCGGCCGCGCAGGAGCTACCTTTAATCACCTGCGCAGCCGAATTTTCTTCATGGACAAGGTGACGGTTGAGGACGCCAGCGCGGAATTTCTTCAGATAGACTTGCTTGGACCGAGAGCGCAAACCGTGCTCCTCAGCCTTGGTTTCAAACACTCACTCGAACCGGGCGAGGCTCAATCTGGTGAGGTCGCCGGTTTGCCCGTACAGGCAATCAGAGCCTCTGAGGCGGATTATCGTTTGCTGGTTCCCACCCTCCAGGGTGACCCGGTGACAGCTGCCTTGGAGCAAGCCGGAGCAGCTCGCCTCTCTCATGAGAGCTATTCCATCTTGCGAGTCGAATCCGGGCGTCCGGAGGCCGGGCACGAGCTGGTAGAGGAGTACACCCCCCTGGAAGCCGGATTGGCGGGGGCAATTTCTGAAAACAAGGGCTGCTATACCGGGCAAGAAGTAATTGCTCGCCAGATCACGTACGATAAGGTCACCCGCCACCTGGCCGGGCTGATCTTAACCGGAGAGGTTTATCCGGGTGACCCGGTATGGTCGCAGGAGGAAGAGCGCGTTGCAGGGACAGTCACCTCCGCCGTGAACTCGCCACGGTTTGGGCACATCGCCTTGGCCATCCTGCGTCGGCCGTTCCTCTCCCCTGGGACAGACCTGATCGTTGGGGACAAAGAGAGGGGCGTGGGCGCGACGGTGGCTGGACTGCCTTTTACTGCCTCCGTACCGGAGAACTCACCCTGATCATCCTGGCGGCTCTGCCCCAGCCAATCAATGCTGCCCATTGAATACATTCCTGACCGGATACTGTTGGGAAAACGCGGAGCCTAAGATTGAATACTGAGCAGCCTTTCGAAGGAAAGATCGCCCTGGTTACCGGCTCCGGCCGGGGTATCGGCCGCGCCATTGCCCTGCACTTCGCCCGGAAGGGAGCTAACCTGGTGGTCAATTTCTTCCGCAATCGCGCCCCGGCGCAGGAAACGGCAGACTGCATCCAGGCCCTCGGCCGCCGGGCCGTCCTCGTGAAAGCAGATGTAGGGACAATTGAGGGGATCGATCACCTGTTTGGAGAGGTGGAGCAGCAGTTTGGCGGCCTGGATATCCTGGTCAGCAACGCAGCTTCGGGTTATAACCGGCCTGCCTTAGCGCAAAAACCTAAGGGCTGGGATTGGACCATGAATATCAACGCCCGAGCCTTGCTTTTTGCTGCCCAGCGAGCGGTCCCTTTGATGGAGCGGCGCGGCGGAGGATTCATCGTCAGCATCTCCAGCCCGGGTTCCTTCCGGGTGCTCCCGGATTACGTAGTGGTGGGCGCCAGCAAAGCCGCGCTGGAAGCGCTTACCCGCTACCTGGCCGTGGAGCTGGCCCCGAAAAACATCGTGGTAAACGCCGTCTCCCCTGGGATCGTACCGACAGACGCTCTCAAGCACCTGGAAGCAGCCCAGGTCGAGGATCTCATGGAGCAGGTCGCTGAACAGACACCTGCCGGTCGAGTTTTGACGCCGGAGGACGTTGCCGGAGTGGTCGCCTTCTTGTGCACTCCGGCAGCCAGCATGATCCGAGGCCAGGTTCTCCTGGTCGACGGAGGCTATACCCTACCCGGTTAACGCGCGGCGCAGGGGAAGCAGTTCACGCTTCCCCCATAATTACCTGCTAAATGTCCCCATCAGCTGACCTTGGGCCAGGATGTGCCCGGCCATCGCCTTTTCTACTTCAGCTTTGGTCGCTCCTCCTTTGAGTTTGAGAGCCGCATCCAGGGCATAAATCTTAAAGAAATATCGGTGTGCTGGACCGGGAGGTGGGCAGGGCCCAGAATATCCTTCCTTGCGGGAATCGTTCATCCCCGCCAATCCGGCTCCTTGCGCTCCCTCTTGCAGGCTTTCCAGATCAGGCGGCAGATCGTAAAGCACCCAATGTACCCAGTTGCCGCGCGGCGCGTCTGGGTCATCGACAATCACCACCAAACTTGCTGTCATGTCCGGAACCGCCGACCAGGACAGCGGTGGCGATACATTTTCCCCATCGCAGGTGTATTTTCTGGGGATGCTCGCACCTTCGGAAAAGGCGCTGCTGGTAATCGGCAAGGTCTTCACATTCTCTCCTTCGATCGTTTCTGGAGAAGTTTGGCAGCCCGCACTTCCCATAAGGATGAGTAGGGCGAAAAACAAGGGATACCCGATTTTCCGGTAGACGTCGTTTTGCCAGAATCTCATTTCCCGAATTTCGATAGATTAGACTCCGACCAGGATGGCACGCGCCGGAGCCCCATCCGAACCGACCAGCTTGAGCGGCAGGCAGAAAAGCGTGTAGCGTCCCTGCGAGACTTCCGATAAATCCAGGCCCTCGACAACCACCACGCCGGCCTTCAGCAGGATCTCGTGCGTGAGCTTGCTCTGTTTGTACGGTGCAACCGAAAGATAATCCACCCCCACAAGCTTTACACCGCGCTGAACCAGGTAATGGGCGCCATCTGGGCTGAGGGCAACGAATTCGGTCTGGAAGCTTCTTTCCTGGCGCGCCCAGTATTCGGAATTGCGAGTTTTGAACAGGACCCGGCGAGTACGTGGAGGGATCTGCGCCTTTTCTAAAACGGCCTCCGTGATGAGATCGGCATCCGGCAGGTTGAGCACATAAACCCGGCCGGTCAGCTGGTTGAGCTTGAGCTGCTCGACCGTCTTCCCATCCGGAAGGAAATGAAAAGGCGCGTCCACGTGTGTGCCGGTATGCACGCTCATATCGAGACGTGAAACGTTATTGTTGGCGCCTTCTTCGATTTTGTCAACCCGCTCTAACACAATGGGGGGGTCGCCAGGCCAGGTGGGTAAATCAGGCGAAATCGATAATGAAATATCATAAGTCTGCATCATTCGCCTCCTGAATCTATCCGAATTCATCGGTATCCAATAAAGAGTATATATGAGGGTGTTGGAAAAAGCAAATGAGCGGGGGAGGCGAATGCCCTAGAGGCGCGTTTTCATTCCGGCAGTGTGATCCTCGCCAGGCTGGCCCTTTCCAATGCCCGGGCGTCCACATTTACCCCCAGGCCGGGAGCGTCTGGGACGGTGATGGTGCTGTCAGGATTCAGGGAAAAAAGTTCGCGGGTAATATCCTCCAGGTAATAGCGCCTGGAAGCAGAGATGTCTCCGGGCAGGGTGAAGCCAGGCAGGCTTGCCAGCGCCAGGTTGGCTGCTCGCCCCACCCCGGTCTCCAGCATTCCACCGCACCAGACCGGGATTCCCTGCGAAAGGCACAGGTTGTGGATTGCAACTGCCTGGCTGAGACCGCCCACCCGGCCGGCTTTGATATTGATAATCCGGCAGGCTTTCATTTCGAGCGCCTGCCGGGCGTGGCGCGCCGACAGGATCGACTCGTCCAGGCAAATCGGCGTTGTGAAGCGGGCCTGCAGCCGGCTGTGATCCCAAAGGTCATCCTCAGCCAGGGGCTGTTCGATGAGCAGCAGGTCCAGTTCGTCCAGCGGTGCCAGCGCTTCTGCCGTTTCAAGCGTATATGCCGAGTTGGCGTCTACCTGAAGCCTCAGATCCGGGAAGGCCTCCCGCACTGCCTGCGTGTCTGCCACATCGCGCTCGGGCTTGATCTTGATCTTGACCCGGCTGTATCCTTCAGACAGGTATCCACCCACCACCTTGACCAGCTCCTGCGGCGATTCCTGGATGCCGATGGAAACGCCCACCGCCACCCGGTCGTACACGCCGCCGAGCAGCTGGCGCAGGGATCTCCCCATGCGCTTCCCCTCCAGGTCCCACCAGGCCATCTCAAGCCCGGCTTTCGCCATTGGATGGCCACGCACCCCTGCCATCCGGCGCTGCATTTCGCGGGCACCCTCGAACTCCACGCCAAGCACCGCCGGGATGAGGAAATCACGTAGGATGTGCCAGGCGGTCCCCGCCGTCTCGTAGGAATAGCCGGGGTCCCGGTCGGCGACGCACTCGCCATAACCGGTCAGGTCTCCAGCCTCGACCAGCAGCAGGATGGACTCACGCTTAAGCGTGCGACCGAAAGAAGTCTCGAAAGGCGAGCGCAGTTCCATGCTCAAATGGTGGAGTGTAACGCGGGTGATCTTCATAAGGTGCTTTCCCCGTGGCTGAGGACGTAGAAACTGCGCGGCTGGCTGCCCGGCAGATGGACGAAATCGGTAACCAGGTAGCCGCGCCCGAACAGCCCTTCAAAAAGCCAGCGGGTGTGCAGGCGCCATTCGAGCGCCAGGGCAGGATCAGCCGACTTCATTCCCAGGAAATCAGCCGGGATCTCCAGCAGGATCAGCGGGGTGTTCGCACCCTGGTTCTCCGTCTCCGCCGAATTAGCCGGAAGTGCAACAGCCTCGGCCGGCCTTGGCCACCCGGCTCCATCGCGACGGCTTGGATTAAGGATCTCCGCTCCCCCGGCAAAATAATGTGCCAGGTCCAGCCGCAGCCTTGCTCGCCGGCTCAAGCGCCGTTCTACCCGTTTCGTGTTCACCCACCAGTCGACATCGAAGCGGTCTGAAGGCAGCCCGGCGTTCAGCCCATCTCGCATCTCGCCGTAGAATTCTCGCCGGTACGTGTTGCAGACTGCGCCCAGCTTGCCAATATTCAAGTGAGCGTTGCGGCTGGCCAGCGGATCGAACGTCCAGGTGATGCGGTCCAGCCCCTGGTGCCGCACCATCTGCCATTGGGCGCGCTTGAGTGAAAAACCCAACCCGCGGTCCCGGTGATCCGGATGGACCGCCAGCATATGAGAGTAGTGCTTCGAGCGAGGGCCGTCCGGAGTCGAATAAAGGCCGGGGAAACCAAACACAAAACCGAATAGCGGATCTTGTTTGTGTTTACCCGGAGCCTTCCCAAAAGCCCCGACCAACAGCCCGCCGTTGTGTACCGCGGCCACCAACACGTGCACCGGCACCACCTCAGTCTCGCTGGCCGGCCACACCAACCGCTGCAATTCCTCCACCGTCTCCATTTCAGACGGCTTGTCTAATATTTTCAACTGCCAATCGCTCATCTAGGTTCTCTATGGGCCCGGCGGCGCCAGACGGTCCGGTACATCGCTCGCCGCCAGTTTTGCTCGCTGAGGTATGCCAGCCGCTGTGACAGGCGGCCGGGCATCAAGTTGAAAAACCGGGGGATGGTATCCAACGCACAGGTCCGGTTGGTCGCCAGGTAATCGAGCCAATAGACCGAAACCGGAAGCGAAGGCAGCAGGTTCTCCAGGAACACGGTAACCGCCCGCAAGTAGGGCGGCCGCATGGAAACGAGCCTTCGCCGCACCCCCAGGTTTTGTATCAGGATCTCGACCACCTGCCTGAAAGTCAGGTGCTCCGGACCGCCGATCTCATACATCTGGTTGCGCGTTCCGTCGTCGTCCAAAGCCCACGTCAGGCAGGTCGCCAGATCTTCTACCCAGAGCGGCTGCAGCAGCGTGCTCCCATCGCCGGGGAGCAGGAAGAGGAACGGCACCCCGTCCAGCAGATGTGCCAGCCCGGTCGTAAATCTATCTCGCGGGCCATAGATAATCGCGGTGCGCAGGATGGTATAGTCGATCGTGCTGCGCCGAATAAATTCCTCGGCAATCGCCTTGGCTTTAAACACGGGGTAGGCAGAAGCACGGTCGGCTCCCAAATGGCTGATATAAAAAAGGCGCTGGATGCCTGCATCTGCCGCCGCCTGGACCACGGATTGGGTTCCCCGGATGTCGACCTCCATCAGGCTGGCATACGCGCCGTGCCATTCGCTCCCTGCCAGGTGATAGACCGTATCGACTCCGACCATGGCGGCTCGCAGGCCGCGCTCGTCGTTCAAGGAGCTCACGGCAACTTCCACCGGTACGCCGCGCGGCAGGTTTGGCGAGCGCGGTGATGGCCGGATCAACGTGCGCACCTCGTGTCCTGCCTCGACCAGATGGCGGATCAAAGCCTGACCGATAAAGCCGGTCCCGCCCGTAACCAGGATCATGTGACCCGCATTATAGCATGCGTTTTTCTCAATAAGGGATTCCCCTACCTGCCCGTTCAGGGGAATCCCCCATTGAAGTCGATATGTAAAAAGAATACACTAAGCAAACCAACGATCGTTATTTTCTATTTAGTCCCTCCAGGTGACCGCTTATGAACGCCAGGTATTTTCTCTATCACTTGCTCGCTTTTATGCTCGTGCTGATCGCCGGCTCGATCCATTCCGACCGGCTTGTGGCGGCCCAAAGCGAACTATTCATTGTCGCCCCAGCCTCCGGATTGCAGACGACAGAAAGTGGAGGCCAGGCGACCTTCACCGTCGCCTTAGGCGTCAAGCCGGACTCCGCCGTGCATGTAGCAATGTACAGCTCCGATCCAACAGAAGTGATTGTATCAACCGAAGAACTGACCTTACCCCCCGGAGCGTGGCCTGCACCGGAAACGGTCACGATTACAGGTGTCGCCGACGGGATCACCGATGGAGACAAAACCTTCTCGATCATCCTTTCTCCCGCAACAAGCAACGACCCCATCTTCGATGGCCAGGACCCGCCCGATGTCACCGTCACTAACCTGGATGTCGTCCCGGTCAACCAGCAGCCGGAAGCCAATGATGACAGCGACATTACCAGCCTTGGCGTTGCGGTGACGACGAACGTCCTGGCAAATGACCTCGGCTTGGGGGACGAGCCGCTCACGGTCACCATCACACAGCAACCGGCGAATGGCACAGCCGAGGCAACTCCGGATAATCAGGTCACCTACACACCCAACCCAGCCTTCGATGGCCAGGATTCCTACTGGTACGAAGTCTGTGACCAGCAAGGCGATTGTGACGTAGCAGGAGTGACCGTGGTGGTGCAGGCAGAGAACGGCCCTCCGCTGGCTGTGGACGATTCGTATACCGTCGCCATCGACACAGTCCTGGAGATGGATGTCATGGACAACGATACCGATGAGGATGGAGATATCCTTTACCTGGATTCTTTCGAGACGGCCTCAATCTACGGTGGGAGCATCGCCCGGATCGATAATGGCACCCCGTCCGATACCAGCGACGACCAGCTTTTCTACCTCCCGGCGCTTGGCTTTGACGACTCGGATACCTTCACCTATACCATCAGCGATGGTGAACTGACCGCGACCGCCACCGTTACCGTACAAGTCGGCGTCGAAGAAAACGCTCCCATCGCCAACGACGACAGCTACGCGACCGGACTGGACACCCCGCTCGTGGT
>DASWHG010000140.1:0-11893 GCA_036393315.1 Anaerolineales bacterium
TGGCTTTCTCAAAGTCGAAAGCCCTGCTTTTCCCCACCCCCTAACCCCCGCCCCAGGGCGGGGGCAAAGAGGAAATTGGGGTGGGAGAAGGCGGCTTTGCCGCCTTCTCCCACCCCAAACCCCATTTTTGAGAAAGCCATGGGGCGCCTAAAACAGGCAGTTGAAATTCCCATGAATAATTGCTATACTATTTGGACGGCAAGGTGTAGAAACATGGGAAAAAACTTTCCAAGGCTGTCCATGGCACTTCCCATATCGTTTCTTTGGAAGAGGCCAAACATGTCTATGAGGAAGGGGCGGGACGGCTCATCTTGGGATCAGGACAGTATGGCATGGCAAACCTGTTTCATGTTTCTTGTTAGATATGGAGGAAAGAACCATGGAGATCCAAATTGGCCGTGTAATCCACTATTACAAACGGATTGGTGTGGCCGTCCTGGAACTCACAGATGATCTAGGTCTTGGAGACAGGATTCTAATCCTCGGGCACACCAGAGATTTCACCCAGCAGGTCAATTCTATGGAAATTGACCACCAGAAGGTTCAATCCGCTGGCCGCGGGATGGAGGTGGCGCTACTGGTGGAAGAACCAGTTCGGAAAGGTGACAGAGTATACCGGGTGGCTGTATGAGAGCATGAATGTATAGAGGAAACAACTTGTCAATATGAGTATTCTGTAGAATTTCATGCTGTTCTCTCTTACCCGGCTTGTCGACTACTGCGCGATGGCAGTCACGCTCTGGCTGGCATTCTACCTGCTGGCGAGAGGATACCCTGGCAGGGTTGCTCTGCGCGCGGTGGTTGTCCTGCTGGCTCTTTCTGCCTTTTTCTTCAGCGCTTTCCTCAACCTTTTTGTACAAATTGAACGCACCACCGCCCTACGGGCGGTCTTGCTGATCGTCGGGATGGCGACCTGGTACAACCTGACCTACCAGCTGCTGTCTACCCAGGTGCAAAAGCGTCTCCGCTGGTTTGGATCCGGCCTTTACATCTTTTGCGGAATCACGGCGATAATCCTGATCAGCAGGAGCGACTCGTTCGTCAACGAAAGGGAAAACCTGCTGTGGGTGGGAAGGATGGGTGTCGGATTCCCCTACGTCGTTTACGGCGTATTGCAGCTGCTGGCTGGTGGTGGAATCCTGTACAACCTGCTGACAGATACGAAAATCGGCCTGAAACCTCAGGGCCGCTATCTGCTGCTGGCCTCTCTCTTTCCCATGGCCGCGGTCGGATATGGTATCCTGGCGCTCGCCCTGACACCCCCTATGCCGCGGCTGGTCCAGGACCTCCTGATCTTCAGCGGGGTTTTCTTGCTGGGAGCGGCCGTCGCTCGAGACCAGATGTTGGTTGAACGCCGCACAACCTTACCGGATTTCCTCATTTCCGGTCTTACGCTCTTGGGATTAGCCGGGATCTATACCATCCTGGTCTGGCGTTGGGGATTGAGACCTGCATTGGTTGCAGCTGTTACCGTGCTGGCCATCCTGACACACTCGATTTACGACCTGATCCGGGAGGTGTTGGAGCGGCAGCGTTATCGCAGCCAGAGCACTGTACGGCGACAGCTGAGCCAGCTCGAAAGGGAAGGCCCAGGCAAAGCCAGGCTGCAGGACTGCCTCCAAGATGGTTTGGATTTGCTGTGCCAGACCCTCAACGCTTCGGGAGGATTCATCGCCATAAGGCAGGACGGAAATTATTGGGTGGCTGCTTCACAGCAAGCCATCCCGATTGGAAGCGAACTTCAGGCTTCCGAAGTCACCTGCGAAGACGTATCGCAGCCCAACACCCCCCGGTTGCGCGACATTACCTGGATCGCTCCAGTGTTCGAAGCCGACCGGCAAATCGCCATCATCGGGCTGGGCCATCCAAAAAACAGGCTGAATTACTCTGCGGATGACCTGGATCTGCTGGGTGAAGTTGCCGAGCGAGTCGGTACAATCGTCTCACTTAGCAACGCATATTCCGCCAGAGGGGAGACCCTGAAGCAATTAATTTCCGAAGTTGATTCCACCTCGTCTGACCTGCGCTATAGAGCAGACGAAATGATGGCGACCATGGCGATCAACCCCGACCCCGAATTGATCAAAATGGTTGAAGAAGGTCTTCGCCACCTCCCAGACTACATCACGCTGGGCGAGCTGTCTCTGGCATACTGGGCCGGTGTGAGCGGGGAATCGCACATCGAACGAGGTAAAAAACTTCAGCAGTTTTTGATCGATGCAATTGAGTCCCTCCGTCCTGCAGGACCGCGCCCCAAGGAGCCGCTGCCACGCGTCTGGTACAACTATGCAGTACTGCACGATGCGTACGTCGAGTACGTGCCGAACCGGGAGATCATGGCCCGGTTATATATTTCCGAAGGGACCTTCAATCGGACACGCCGGAGCGCTTTGCGCGGCCTGGCCAGGCTGTTTTTGGAGAGAGATCAGGTGATCTCGAAAGCGTGATGGCCTCCTGGTAAAACGATTCGTAGGCGTCGATCGTTTTGTTGGAGCGTGACATAGCCCGGGAAATGACTGCGCTCGCAAATCTCCAACTTGCGGCACAGTTGCACCAGGCCGGCTTTTTCAGTGCCATCGCCAACGATCAAGAAATGAGCCTGGTTGTGCCTCATGGCTAAGGCTCCGGCCGGAATGACGATATCAACCTGTTTGTCCAAATCCAACCGCCCGACGTGCAGCAAAACCGGAACCTGCTCCGGGATACCCAGTTTTGCCCTCATCGCGGCATCTTCTCCTGGAGCCGGGGGGCCGGGAAAAAAGATATCCGGATCCACGCCATAGGCGATCACCCGGGAATCGATCCCGGTTTGCGACCATACCAGGTTCGCGATCGTGCGGGTCGGCGTGACGACCCCACCCATTCGTGGATCTCGGCGAAACTACCGATGGCCGCATCCCAATAGTAGCCGAGCGGTCTGTCTGGCAACGGACGAGGCGGCGACAAACTCGATCCCGGTTGCAATGCGCAGCAGAGCCTGCCAGATCAAGCCCGAAGCGAACCCTGCCTTCCGGCAGGGCCCAATAGACCTGGCCGGCAAAACCGCTGCCCGCGCTCTTCCCGATCCGGAACCGCTCCACCCCAAAGCTACGCCCGTCGAGGGCGTACACCTCGACTTCGAGCCTCTCTCCCGGGTAGTACCCCGGCCTCTCAGGCCGGACGAGCAATCGGTTTGGCGAGATGTTTTCCTTTATTTGATCCAGAAGCGTGATTGGGGATCCATCTGGCGGCTCCCGCCGGTCGCGGGCGGAAACCACTTCTTTTCAACGTACGATCAAGAAGCCTAAAATCTCGCCAATGCTTCGCAGGACGTTGGCATAGAAGTTACCGCCGAGCTGCCGGAACAACTCGAAAGGCGCATCAGGCGCGCCAATGAACGGCCGGATTGTCCAGGCCATCTGGCTGCCTACAAAAGCATAGACAAACATCCACATGACCAGCACCCACTTGCGCATCGAGGCGCCCTCTGCTTTCGGACCGGCCACCACCTTGATCCCCTGGTAAAGGAAAACAACGCCCATCAACCCCGAGATCGAGAATATGACGACGTTGAGCAATTTGAAAAACTGGTACTGGCTGGTGGTAAGCAGGAAGAAGAGGGTGATGGGCGCGCAGCTGAGGAGCAAAACGGCTGTAACGGTGATTGCCGTTAGGATGATGGTGACGCTCTGGCGCAGGCTCTGGTTAGAGCCAAAGAGCAGGCTGAAGAAATAAAGACTTGGCACACATACCAGGAGGGTCGCCAGGAAAAGAATGGGCAACTTGACTGCAGAACTCAACGTCTGCCACAGGCTGTGGGTGGAACCCATGACGGCTCCGTAGAGGGCAAAAAAGGTGACGCTGGAGGCGAGCATCGCTTTCATCTTCGCTCGCAGTTCGATCCCCTCCCGGACCTCTTCGAAGAATTCGTAGCGATTGCGCAAGATCTTTTCGACGATGCCCAGGTCCTCTACACTGAACGGCCGGGTTACTTCGTGTGTTCTTACAGCAGAATCAGCCATGATAATCCTCCTTGTTCACCAACGATTGATGCTGGGAGATATGACAAAGATCACCGAGAGGAGCCAAAAAAACCCCCACCCGATCAGCGCGAAACGCCAGCGGCGGAAGAGGGCGAACGGGATCAACAGCGCAGCGAGTGAAACGGTACCAAAACCGGGCCAGATGCTCAATTGGGACCAATCGACCGTGGAGCCATCCGGGGCGAACACCAGCCAGCGCAGGATGAGCGCGAACAGGACGGGCAGAGTGCAGGCGAGGATCGCCTCAATCGACTCCCAGTTTGCATGCACCTCCTGGAGTTCAACGCTTGCTTCGTTAATCCCGAATTTTTCGGCTGCTCTCAACAAGGCGCTCACTTCATCCTCACCCTGAGCCCTGGCGTCCGCCATGGCCTCCTCCAGATGGGTGCGGATTTCTGCCAACACCTCGTGTTCGGTTTCTTTGCTCAAGTGAAGGTTCTGGCGGATCTTCGCCAGGATTTGATCGACTGTTACCCCGCCCATATCTCGTTCCCCCCCAGTAAGGCGTGAAGCTTTTCGAGAAACATCTTCCACTCCGCCGCCTGTTCATCCAGCACTTTCTGGCCCAGCGGCGTCAGCGAGTAATATTTACGGCGCCGGCCGTCAACCACCCGCCAATCACTCGAGAGCCAGCCGTTCTGTTGCATCCGGTGTAACGCAGGATAGAGAAGGCCCTCCTTCATCTCGAAATAACCGTCGCTCTGCCGCGCGAGATGTTGGCTGATCTCGTAGCCGTACATCGAGCGTTTCTTCAGCAGGCTCAAGATTAATATCTCGGTGCTACCCTTGCGCATCTGGTCACGAGGTGACATCTTCGCCTCTATACCTAATAAACTTATGTATAGGTATTAAGATAACCGAAATTCGCCTGCCTGTCAAGTATTTTGTCTTAGCTGATTATGGCTTTCTCAAAGTCGAAAGCCCTGCTTTTCCCCACCCCAAACCCCTTTTTTGAGAAAGCCATGCTTAGCTGATCCCCACCAACGGGTTCACGGCTGCTCCTCCACGGCGCGCAGCCGGGCCATCACGACCAGCCTGTGAATCCGGAACTGAGCGATAACCAGGTGGGTGGTCTGCAGGTCAAGGCATTAGCAGAACGGAACCACAAGCCCAAAGTGATCGTGGAAGATAGCCTGTACGGGAACCACAAAATGGGCATTTACCTCTAAACCGTTTCGTGATCGTGCCTGTGGTGGATATCGGGTGCATGGACGTGCCTGTGGCAGAGCGGTGAATGGGCATGCGGGTGGCAGTGGACGCCCTCGCAGTCCAGTGCACTTTCCAGGTGTTCGTGATCGTGATGCTCATCCGTATGACCATGGGCATGGTCGTGATCGAACGTTGCGTGCGTATGCGTGTGCTCGTGACGTTCCCGGACCAGCAAGAAAGCGCCTGCCAGCATCAAGGGCAGCGCCAGGAGAAATGCTGTGCCGGGCCACTCCCAAAACAGGAACACAGCGATCAGGGCGCCCACAAACGGAGCTGCTCCAAATAAGGTGCTGGTGCGTGCTGCCCCCAGTTCACGCATAGCCCGGATAAACAGCACGATGCTGAACCCGTAGCTAAAGAAACCCAATACCAATGCAGCCGCCAGGATGCCCAAAGCCGGGAAGGGCTGCCGGAGAGCCAGGGCGATGAGCAGCGAAGTCAGGCCGGCGCCTAGTCCCTTCCAGGTCACGATGCTCAAGGGATCCTTGGCCGAAATGTTGCGGGTCAGGTTATTATCCACGCCCCACAAGAAGCAGGCCGCGGCCACGCCAAGCGCTCCCAGCGAAAAACCCCGGCTAACGCCCGGCTGCCAGGAGAGCAAGATGCCAGCCAACGTCACCAGGCCGATGGCCCAGCCCACGGACTTGCCGATGGCTTCCCTGAAGACCAGAGCGGCGATTAGGGTGGTCGCCACAGCTTCGAAATTGAGAAGCAGCGAAGCTGTAGCCGCCGGCGTGTTCTCCAGGCTGATGAGCAGGAGAATGGGTGCAAGCACGCCCCCGGAGAGCACCGCCCCGGCCAACCAGGGCAGGTCGGCCGGCTCGATGCGTGCTTCTTGAACAGCTGTTCCGGTGAAGGCCTTCTGGACCAGGCGCAGAGCCGCCAATCCCAGTCCGCTGCCCAGGTAAAGCAGCGCCGCCAGGGCAACCGGCGAGACTTCACCTAACAGAAGCTTGGCCAGCGGGGCGCTGGCGCCGAACAAGATCGCAGCCAGTAAGGCTTGCAGAACAGGGATGGATGTGCGTTTCAACGCTAAATGCCTCTCATCGTAAAGTTATTGTATTCGGTTGATTGTACCAGGCGTCACGGATACCAGTGGAATTTGTAGAGGAAGCGTTTGCTCCGAAGCCGGGTTCATGGTACACTCGGCTCGTTCCCCACTGCCTCGACGAAGGATCATCCGGATGACAGAGCCAGCCGAAACGACCGGAAGTCCCAGTGCCCGCATGCCACTGCTGCTGACAAAATTGTACATCCCGCGCGCCCATCCGGACCTGGTCGAACGGCCCTGGCTGATCGAGCGGCTCAACGAGGGCCTGCGCCGAAATCTCACCCTGGTATCGGCGCCGGCCGGCTACGGCAAGACCACCTCGTTGAGCACGTGGATTGGAAAAACCCGGATGCCATGCGCCTGGGTTTCGCTCGACGAGCGGGACAATGACCCGGCCCGGTTCTGGTCCTATTTCATCGCCGCGCTGCAAACCCTCCATCCGGGCGCCGGTTCAACCGCCCGGGCCATGCTACAGTCGCCACAGCCGCCTCCGGTCGAGACCGCTCTTTCCGACCTGATCAACGAAATCGCCCTGCTCCCGGAAGATTTCCTCTTCGTCCTGGACGACTTCCACGCCGTGAAGGATCCCCAGATCAATGCCGGCCTGGTCTTCCTGCTCGAGAATTTCCCACCCCATATGCACCTGGTCGTCTCCAGCCGGGTCGACCCTCCTTTCCCACTGCCCCTGCTGCGCGGTCGCCGCCAGTTGCTCGAGGTGCGACTGGATGACCTGCGCTTTCGGGCGGGAGAGATCGCCTTCTTCATCAACCAGATCATGGGGTTGGATCTCTCAGCCGCCGACATCGCCGCGCTCGAGAAGCTTTCCGAAGGCTGGGTGGCCGGCCTGCAGCTGGCTGCACTGTCCCTCCAGGGGAGCAAGGACGTTCCTCAATTCCTGAACTCGTTCAGCGGCAGCGACCGCTTCGTTTTCGACTACCTGGCCCAGGAAGTTCTCGCCCGCCAGGGAGAGCAGGTCAGGAGATTCCTGATATCCACCTCGATCCTCGAGCGATTGAACGAGGATTTATGCCGGGCCGTCCTGAGCGCAGAGGAGAGCGAGACCGGAGAACTGGAAGCCCAATCGGAGACTGCCTCCACCAGAGCCCTCGAGCCTCTCCCGGCTTCCGAGATCTACCCGATCCTGCACTACCTGGAGGAGGCGAACCTCTTCCTTGTGCCTCTCGACCACCAGCGCCAGTGGTATCGCTACCACCATTTGTTCAGCGGGTTCTTACTCGCCCAGCTGGAGCGCGAAGCAGATCAGGGCACGATCGCCGGGATGCACCAGCGCGCCAGCCGCTGGTATGCCCAGCGGGGCTACCCGTCCGAAGCGGTTTCCCACGCTCTGGCCGCGAGAGATTACGAGGCCGTTGCAGCCCTGATCCGGGGATCGGCCGAGCAGCTGTTCGAGCAGAGCGAATTGATCACCCTGCTCGGCTGGCTGTCTGACCTACCGGAGGAGATCATCGCGGGCGAGGCGCGCTTGAGCGCCATCTTCGCCTGGGCGCTGACGGCGACCAGCCGCTTTGGCGAGGTCGAACCGCACCTGGAAAACATCGAACGCCTGCTGGGCGCGGCGGCCGACGGTTCGGAAGCCAGCCTGCTCCTGCCACCCGAGATCCGGGGGGCGTTGGGAGAAGTTTCCTTGCTGCGCGCCGTCCTGGCTTTCAACCAATACGACATCCCCGGGGTGGTGCAACTCACCCAGCAGACGCGGGCCTACCTCAAGAACGATGTCCCATCCGGCCTGTACAACTCGCGGCAAGATCTGCTCGGCGCCGCCCTGTTCAACCTGGCACTTGCCCAGGAGTTCAGCGGGGATGTGAAGGCAGCCACCCAGGACTTCCAGGATACCCTGCCTTTGATCCAGGATAACCTGCACCTGCTGCCGATGGCCTACAGCCACCTGGCCCAGCTGCTGGTCGTCCAGGGGCGGCTGCACGAGGCCGAGCGAATCTATGGCCAGGCATTCCAGGCGATGGAAGCATTCAAGCGGCCCTCGCCTTTCACGGGCATGCTCCACACCGGCCTGGGGAACCTGCTGTGCGAATGGAACGAACTGGATCAGGCCCTCTTCCACCTGGAGCGGGGCATCCAGCTGGGGAAGCAGTGGAGCCATTGGGAGATCCTGCTGGCCGGCTATTCCGGGCTGACCCGCGTAAAAATTGCCAACCGGGATTTCCAGGGAGCACGGGCCGGCCTGGAGGAGCTCTCCGAGCTGGTCTCACGGCTGCAGGTCATCTGGGTACAGCCGGCCGTGGATGCCTACCAGGCTCTGCTCGCCCTGCATACGGAAGACCTGCAGGCCGCGGTAGCTTGGGCGGAAGCCTTCCAGGCAGGCGGGAGTGGGCCGGCCCCCTTGATCCACGCGGCCGGAAACCTCATCCTGGCGCGGGTGCTGCTCGAAGCCGGAGAACGGAAGAAAGCGCTCCAGTTATCACGCCAGTGGCTGGACGAAGCCGAGGCCGGGCAGTGCTGGGGCCGGGTTGTCGAACTCATGGTGCTTCAATCAATGGCGCTGGCGGCGGCAGGCGAAGTACCTCAGGCCATGGATGCCTTGCGGCACGCTCTGTCTTTAGCCCAACCGGAAGGCTACCGGAGGGTCTTCCTGGACGGTGGCGAGCCGGTCCGGTCTTTGCTGGAGGCAGCCGTTCTATCGATGAAGGGCAGCGAGCTGGCCGGTTATGCCAGGAGCCTGCTGGACGACTTTTTAAAAGAGAGCCAGAGCCCGGACGAAGAACCTCTGCCATTCTCCACCGGGCGTCCGCCTGTCTCCCGGGGAAGCCTCCTGGCGGATCCCTTGAGCAAGCGCGAGCTGGAAGTCCTCAGGCTGCTTGCGGCGGGCTACTCCAACCCGGAGATCGCTGGGCAGCTCTACATCTCCCTCAACACGGTCAAGTCCCATCTCAAGAACATCTACGCCAAGCTCGGGGTGACCCGGCGCGGGCAGGCGACCGCCCGGGCGCGCGACCTGCAGCTGCTGTAGGCTTGCCCCTCACCCGATCGGGTGACCCAATCCCCGGCTCGTGAAACCACATGGCTTTCTCAAAGTCGAAAGCCCTGCTTTTCCCCACCCCAAACCCCATTCTTAAGAAAGCCATGCGTGAAACCACCCTCGAACCCCCCTGTACGGGTCATGACACGCGTTCTTTGTTCGCCTATACTTTAGATCAAACCAGCCAGCTGGGATCATTTCTCCAGTCACAAGTACGATGAGAGGCAAGCCGATGAACGAACCCATCCTTTCCGTCCAAAATTTCCGCAAAGCATACGGCGATTTCGTTGCCGTGTCCGGGATCTCCTTTGAGGTACAGCGCGGCGAAATCTTCGGCCTGTTGGGGCCAAACGGGGCAGGCAAGACCAGCACCCTGGAATGCCTGGAAGGCATCCGCCAGCCAGATGGAGGCGCGCTGAACATCCTGGACATCGACCCGAGCCGGGAACCCCGCAAGCTGCACAACCTGATTGGCGTCCAGTTGCAGACCTCCGGCCTTCCAGGCAACATGCAGGTCGAGGAGGCCATGCGCTTCTTCTGCGCCTATCACGGCATCTCTCCGCGCCTGGACCTGCTCGAGCGCCTGGGACTGAGTGAAAAACGCCACAGCCAGTACCACGAGCTCTCCACTGGTCAACAGCGCCGGCTGGCCCTGGCCCTGGCGGTCGCCCACAACCCTCCCATCGTCATCCTGGACGAACCGACCGCCGGGTTGGACGTCGGATCGCGCAGCGAACTGCACAGCCTGATGCAAGAGCTCAAGCGCCAGGGCACCACCCTCATCCTGGCCACCCACGATATGGCAGAGGCTGAGAAGATGACCGACCGGGTGGCGATCCTGCTGCGCGGGGCGATCGTGGCCACGGGCTCACCCCGTGAGCTCACCGCCACCGGCTCCGGCTTCACCAAGGTCTCGGTCCGCACCGAGCAGTCCATCCTGCACCAGAACAACACCTCCTTCCCTTCAGTGAGCCAGCACGCCCTGAAAGACGAGTACAGCATCTATTACAGCACCGACCCAGGTCCCACGGTGTCGGCGCTCTTGGAATACATATCGGTCCA
Organism: Anaerolineales bacterium; assembly: GCA_036393315.1. Lineage (GTDB taxonomy): Bacteria > Chloroflexota > Anaerolineae > Anaerolineales > UBA4823 > DASWHG01. The sequence continues at coordinate 10,340 of DASWHG010000140.1, forward strand.
GGGCGACAAGCTGATCGACCTGCGGGTGGAGCGCCCCTCTTTGGAAGAACGGTTCCTCGAGATCACGAACAACAGAGGCCTGTCATGACCGCCTTTGCCAACCATTTCCTCTTCGAATTCAAGACAGGGCTGCGAAATTCGACTTCCCTGTTAATGAACTACCTCTTCCCCCTGGCCTTCTACGCCATGATGGGCCTGGTGATGACGCAGATCAACCCGGGCTTCAAAGAAAGCATGCTCCCCGCCATGGTCATCTTTGTCGGGATGGTCAGCACGCTGCTGGGGCTCCCCGGCCCGCTGGTCGAGTCGCGCGAGGCCGGAATTTACCGTAGCTTCAAGATCAACGGGGTCCCTGCCCTCTCGATCCTGGCGATCCCGGCCCTGACGACGGTCTTCCACGCCCTGATCGCCTCGACCATCATTGCGCTCACGGCCACGCCGTTGTTCGATGCGCTCCCCCCGGCCCGCTGGGGTGTGTTTGTCCTGCTGACCTTGCTGACGGCCTTCATCTTCGGCGGGCTTGGCGCGCTGATCGGAGTAATATCCAACGGCGCCCGGTCCACGGTGCTCTGGTCGCAGCTCATCTTCCTGCCCTCCATGCTGCTCGGCGGCCTGATGATGCCGCTCAGCATCCTGCCGAAATCGGTGCTGCCGTTCTCCTCGCTGCTGCCCTCCGCCCACGCCATGCAGGCCTTCATGGGACTTGCCTACGGCCAGGAAACCGTTCTGGACCCGGTTGTTTCGGTGCTGGTCTTGCTGACCAGCGGCGCACTGGCGTTCGGGCTGGCGATCTACCTGTTCAGCTGGGACAGCCGTAACGCGGCACGCCGCGGCCACCCGCTGTTGGCCTTGCTGGTCCTGATACCGTACCTGCTTGGGATCCTGTTCGCCTGATCGCTCCCCCGGCCCTGCCTGGTCCGAGCGTGCGGCGGGGAGCTTCAGCCTGAAAGTCCCGAAGCTCCCCGTTCAGGCTCTGGCAACCTTCCCACCTATGCCATGAACGCTGAGAGCCGGCCGGGCCTCCCCCCGGCGATCGACAAGCTGAATTCCTGGAAGAGCCACCGGCTGGTGCTCCTGGTCGCCCCACGCGGCTCCGGAAAAACAGCGCTGCTCCGGAAATGGACCAAAGAGGTGGAAGGATCCGGCGTGGTGGGCTCAGGGACTAGAGGCCTTGTCCGGGTGATCTGGATCGACCTGGGACCGCAGGACAACGACCCGGAGTGCTTCCTGGCTGACCTGGCCGCCGGGCTGGATGAGAGGGGATGGCCAAGCGAAGGATTGAAGGAGGAGGCGGGCAACTGGATCTCGCCGGGTGCCCACGCCTCGACTTCCCTCGTTGGAGAGGGGTTCCCGCGGTTCGAAAGTGGGATGACCGGGTTGGCCAACGCGCTCACCACTATACAGGGCGAGGTCATCCTGGTGCTCGACCACTACCACCACATCTTCGCGCCAAAAGTCCACGCAGCCGTCGCACAACTGCTGGACTACCCGCCACCGCAGGTTCACCTGGTGATCGCCTGCAGGGGCGAACCGCCCCTGCCACTCCCCCGGCTA
>DASWHG010000141.1:0-11037 GCA_036393315.1 Anaerolineales bacterium
CTCTCTGTGAATAATGCCAATGATTGCTTCATGGCTTTCTCAAAAAAGGGGTTTGGGGTGGGAGAAGGCGGCAAAGCCGCCATCTCCCACCCCAAATTACTCTTTGCCCCCGCCCTGGGGCGGGTGTTAGGGGGTGGGGAAAAGCAGGACTTTCTACTTTGAGAAAGCCTTATTATAACAATAGGTTATAGGGTAATTGAAACCTTGTGTCGGCCAGGAAAATGAAGTTGTCCCAACCCAAACATCGTGTACAATGTTATAAAGATCTTAAGGGACACTCATGCCAGAGATCAAACTCATCGTCCGTAATAAAGTGGGGCTGCATGCTCGCCCGGCCGTCTTGTTCGTCCAGGCCGCCCAGCGCTTCCAGTCAGAGATCCGGGCAATCAAGGACGGCAAGGAGGGAAACGCCAAGAGTTTCAAAGCGGTGCTGGGTTTAGCCGTCAACCAGAACGACGAAGTGGTCGTGCGGGCGGAAGGCCCGGATGCCGAGCAGGCTTTGTCAGCCCTGGCGAAGCTGGTCGAAGAAAATTTTGGAGAGCCATGAAGCAGTTCAAGGGGATCCCGGCTTCTCCGGGCATCGCCGCCGGCCCGGCTTTCGTCTACCGGCCTGTAGAACTGATCGTACCGAGCTCCCCGGGGGTCGATGCAGCCATTGAATGGACGCGCTGCCAGAGAGCCATGGCGGCTGCGCAGCAGGAATTAGCCGCCCTTCGCCAGAGAGCGACCTCCGAGTTCGGGGAGGAAGAAGCTGCAATTTTCGACGCGCACCAGATGATCGTCAGCGATCCTGACCTGGAAGAGGAGTTGCGGGCCGAGCTGGAGGCCGGCGCTTGCGCGGAAGCTGCTGTAGAAATCGTATATGCTCGCGCCATCAAGACCTTTCAAGATATGGACGACCCATTCTTCCGCTCGCGCGGCATGGATTTCGTCGACGTACGCCGGCGCCTGTTATGCCTGCTGTTAGGCATCCAGGATAGGTCGCTCGCCGAACTGGATACGCCCGCCATCATCCTCGCCCAGGATCTGATGCCTTCCGACACGGCGCAGATGAACAAGGCGATGGTGCGGGGGTTCTGCACTGCCGGGGGCGGGCCGCTCTCGCATACCGCCATCCTTGCTCGCAATCTTGGCTTGCCTGCCGTCGTTGGTGCGGGGGATGGCATCCTTGGCATTTCCAGCAACACACCGTCGATCGTCGACGGCGGCGAGGGCATCTTGATCGTCGATGCGGGGGAGGACGTGCAGGCTGCATACCGGGAACGGGCAGCCGTAACGGCCGGTTCCGTGTCAGCCGCGCGGGCTCAGGCGCACGCTCCGGCAGTGACGCAGGATGGCCACCAGGTAGAGATCGGCGCAAACATCGGCCTGCCCGGAGAAGAAGCAGACGCGCTGCAGGCCGGCGCGGAAGGTATCGGCCTGCTGCGAACCGAGTTCCTGTTCGTCGGACGGCAGACTGCGCCCAGCGAAGAAGAACAATTCAAAGCTTACCTGCCGATCTTCGAGGCGATGGGCGATCGCCCGGTCATTGCACGCACGCTCGACATCGGGGGCGACAAACCAGCGCCCTTCTTATCCGTTCCGCACGAGGATAACCCGTACCTGGGATGGCGCGCCATCCGCATCGGGCTCTCTCAACCGGAGCTGCTCAAAACCCAGCTGCGGGCTTTACTGCGGGCTGGATCGGGGCACAATTTGAAGATCATGTTCCCGATGATCGCGACCATCGAGGAAATCGAGGCTGCTCGCCACCTCCTGGACGAAGCAAGGGGCGAGCTGGAAGCGCGCGGGCAAGCGTTGGCCGGCTTGGTCGAGGTCGGGACGATGGTCGAAGTCCCCTCAGCAGCCCTGATGGCCGACCACCTGGCAACGCAGGTGGATTTCTTCAGCATCGGCAGCAACGACCTGACCCAATACACGCTGGCCGCGGACCGGGGCAATCCGGCGGTCGCGGGGCTGACCGACTCGCTGCACCCGGCCGTGCTGCGCCTGGTCGATCAGGTTATCCGGTCCGCCCATGCGGCCGGCATCTGGGTGGGGCTTTGCGGGGAGCTGGCTGGCGACCTCACTGCCATCCCGGTACTCCTCGGGCTGGGACTGGACGAATTCAGCATGGGCGCCGCGGCCATCCCGGGCGCCAAGGCCTTGATCCGGCGGCTTTCACGAAGTGAGGCGCAATCGCTGGCAGGCGAGGCGCTATCCCAGCCTAACGCGCGATCCGTACGGGAGCTGGTTCAACGCTGGATGAGCGATCGTACTTGAGCGAAGCCATCATTATTGGATCACTCTCTCGAGACCGGCCGCTCGCTACTTTCCGGCCGGTTCACGATCCACACACCCGCCAGGATGATCCCGCCGCCGAACAGGGAAGCCAGCAGCAGCGGCTCGCTTAGCACGATGGCAGCCACGACGACCGCCACCAGCGGTTCCAAATACAGGAAGGCCCCCACCTGCGAGGCAGGCACAGACTGCAAGGCATCGTACCAGAAGATGTAGGCCAGGCCCGAGCAGAAAATCCCTAGGAACCCCAACCCCAGCCAGCCCTCAGTCCTCAGCTGTCCGATCTCGCTCAATCCAGGACCTGTGAACAGCAGTACGGAAGTAAACAGCCAGCCAAACACCATCACGTAGAACATCATGCGGGCGGCCGGGTGCGATTGAAGCCCGCGCCGGGAAATGACCGAGAAAACCGCCCAGTTCGGCGCGCTCACCAGGATCAGGAAATCCCCGACCGTGCCGAACTGTCCCGTTAATAAGGCAGACCATTCCCCCTTACTCACCACCAGCAGCACTCCCAGGGCAGCCAGAGCAATCCCACCGGCCTTGACCCAGCCAAGATGCTCCTTCAAGACCAGAAAGCCGAGCAAAGCCATGAAGACCGGCGTGGTTGCCACGATCCAGGCCGTGGTCGAGGCCTGGGCCGTGAGCAGACCGGTTGACTGCAGCCACTGGTGGAAGGTAATCCCGATGAAGCCGAGCAGGGCGAAGTAAGCCAGGTCAGACCGGCCTGGCAGCGCGAACTGCCTGCGGAGGACAACCGCCAACCCGAGGATCACCACCCCCATGGCAAACCGCAGCCAGACGACCGTAACCGGCGACACGTCACGGAGGGCGACCTTGGTAGCCACGAAGGAAGCGCCCCAGGCCAGTACGGCGAAGGTCACCTTGGCCAGGGCGATGATGCGGCTTTTATCCATCAATAATCTTAGCGTTCTTGGCGTTCTTCGCGGTTCGAATTGACCTGTCTGTGTTAACCAAAGGCCGGCAGCAGCGGGCGGAACCAGGGCATGCCAAGCAACAGCGCCAGGACGGCAAGTGTGAACCAGATCGCGGCCCGGCGATGTTTATTCGTATCCTGGGTAGCCCTGCGAGATGCGACCGAGCCGACGTGGGCGAATACAACGGCCAGGACCATGTAGAGGAAGTGTTCCAGGACGAAGAAGCGAGTGAGATCGTTTCTCATCGCTGCTCCAAAGTCCTGGAAGGCCGCGCGGGTGATTGGGCTGAGGGCAAAGTAAAGGATAAGCCCCAGCAGGAGCTGCGCATCGAGGGAAACGCCAAAAAAAGTCCCCACTTTGCGGTCTGTTTCCGTCCAATCCCGCCGACCGAACCAGCCCGAAAAAGCTTTGACCAGGGCGAGAATCGCCAGGATCAGTACGATCCAGCGGAGGATGTTGTGAACCGCCAGTATAAAGGTATACATGATTCCTCCTGAATGCAGGTAAATGACATTCGTAGAATCCGCTTCGGTGCTGGGTGTCACCAGCACCGAAGCGGATTGTAACCGAAAACTGGATAAATCCAAAACTTCATAGAAAACGTATCTTATAGTGTGATCGGAGATGGACCGCCCATTTGGGCAAAGCCGGCTCCAGAAACTGGGACATATCCTGGAAACCTCAGGAGGTATGGTCGAGGGACGCCGTACCTGGGGAAGATGAGGATGGGTTGGGAGAGGGGAAATCCCTGATTACCCTCAGGGATTTCCCCACTGAAATAAGATCCACTCTGCGGCGCTCAGAGTGAACGTCAACAGGCCAGGTGTGGCCGGCTGTATTGTAGTGCCGCTCGAATCCCTGGGGGAGAATGGCGCTTCCGACGGCTGTATAACCGGTGTTGATCGAAGCTATCCTGGCAAACCCAGCAGGTTATTACGTCAACGTTCACACCGAGGAGTTCCCGGCGGGGGCAATCCGCGGCCAGCTGAACCCGTATTGCAAGTTTAGCAACTACCCATCCGGCTGCTCCGGCAGCAGGAAAAAGCTCCTATGGGTCACAATCGGAAACCTGTTCGTCTCCAGAACCCGCGGGAAGTTTTTTGTGATACGATTCTCGTACCGCGATTCATAGGATCGAATGAGGCCTACATGCCGGATATTTCAGACTCGGACATCCTCCCTCTCTCCCTGGAACACAGCTTTTGGACCTGGTCGGCGCAAGCGAAGGTATCTCCCATCCCGGTGACGAAGGCGAAAGGGGTATATTTCTGGGACACGCAGGGGAAACGCTACCTGGATTTCAACTCCATGGTCATGTGTGTGAACATCGGGCACGGCGATGAACGCGTGATCGAGGCCATCGTCGAACAGGCGCGCCAGCTGCCTTTCGCCGGCCCGCAGATGGCCACCCGGCCGCGCGCCCAACTCGGCAAACTGCTCTCCGAGATCACTCCGGGAGACCTGGATACTTTCCTGTTCACCTTAGGCGGGGCCGATGCAAACGAAAACGCGATCAAACTGGCGCGGGCTTACACCGGGCGCCACAAGATCCTGGCCCGCTACCGCTCCTACCATGGCGCAACGGCCGGCGCCATGGCCCTGACAGGGGACCCTCGCCGGGTCTCCTGGGAACCGGACCTGATGCCCGGCGTCGTCCATTTCCTGGACCCGTATCGCTACCGCTCCACTTTCCACAAGCACAATCCGGATATTTCCGAAGCGGAGTTCGCCCAGGATTATCTCGACCACCTGGAGGAGATCATCACCTACGAAGGGCCGGAGACGATCGCGGCCGTCTTGATCGAGACCGTGACCGGCACGAACGGGGTCATCGTTCCCCCGCAAGGATACCTGGCCGGCGTGCGGGAACTGTGCAACCGCTACGGAATTTTGCTCGTCGCCGACGAAGTCATGAGCGGTTTTGGACGCACCGGGAAATGGTTTGCCGTCGATCACTGGCAGGTCGTGCCGGACTTGATGACGATGGCGAAAGGCTTGACCTCCGGCTACGCGCCGTTGGGGGCAGTGGCTATGCGCAAAGCGATTGCCGACTCTTTCGCCGACCGCGTCTTCCAAAGCGGCCTGACCTATAACGCCCACCCCATCTCGCTGGCAGCCGCCATCGCCAATATCCAGGTGATGCAGTCAGACCGGCTGGTCGAACGAGCGCATGCGATGGGCGCCGTGCTCCGCCGATTCTTGACCGATTTGGGAGAGCAGCACCCCTCTGTAGGCGAGGTGCGCTCCATCGGCCTGTTCGGCGTGATCGAGCTGGTCCGCGACCGGAGCACCAAGGAGCCGATGGCGCCGTTTAACCAATCCAGCCCCGAGATGGTCGCCTTGCGAAAATTCCTTCTCGACAACGGACTTTTCCTCTACACGCACTGGCACACGGTCCTGATCATCCCTCCCTTGATCATCACCGAGGAGCAGCTGGCAGAGGGCTTCGCCGTGCTGGATAAAGCGCTCGAGATTACAGACCAGGCTGTGGGGTAAATGTCGCTGAAATCGTAAGAATGGTTAGTCGAGGGGGATGTGCTGGCCTTGAAGCCGTCTCTGTTCCAGCAGGAAGATCCGGCGTAGGATCGCCAGGGTGACGGCGTAAGTCGAATCCATCCCGAAGTAAGAAAGGTTGCCTGCTCCTAAGTTCTTGCCTTTGGTCAAAGGCGTATCTGAGGCGTAATGCAGGATCCCCAGATCGAAGGGCAAACCATAAAGGTTGATGACTTCATTGACCGGGTGGCGCTGCGGCCGGTACATTTCATACACCGCCGACAGGTACGGCCCGGCCTCCATCTCGATGTCGGTATACCCCTCCCGGTAGAAAACATCCATATACTGCTCGTTTTGCAGGAAGGTGCCACGCACGGTAACGGCTTTCTGGTTGTCGAGCACGGTTCCGTACATCAAGAATTTGGAAATGTCCGCGGCGGAAAAGGCGCTCGGAAACAGGTACGTGTTGCGTGACTGTTCATCGTGCACTACATTCGGGACCATGACGTCTCCGATCACGCCATTCAGCGTGGCCGCTTTCCCGGTCACGTACACGCCCAGGATTTCCCCGACGTGTTCGGCGACCTTCGAGAGAATGTTATAGGCCGCCAGCCCAAGCGGGTAATCGATGTTTAGGATCAAAGCATCGCTGCCCGCCAGGAAGCTTAAATCCCCGTCGATCCTCGGATCCATCCCATCCAGGCGCAGACCCGCCAATTCGATCACCTGGGCTTCGACGTCGAAGCTGTGTTCACTCGAGATCCGCAGGATCCCACAGGACTGCTCGTGGGTGTACAAAGAATCCTCGAACCCGGAGCCATCCTGGGCGCGCTGGTATTTCTTCAACACGTAATAGAGGAAATTCTCCCGCCCAGAGGAATCTGGATCGCTTTGAATTCGCTCCCATTCTGCAAGCAGCGATGTGTTCTCCGGTTGGTGAAGGTATGCGACCAGGTCGTACGAACGGCTCAAGGCGAATCCGGAGAGCAAGTTGACCAGGCTGTGGGGATTGCTCGACACAAAATAAACGGGGCGTTCAGAGAGCTGCGGGAAGGAGCGGTCGATGTTCTCCCACCAGATGCGGGTGGCGCGCCAGTACTCGCTCAGAGAGCCGCTGAGCAGCCGGACACGCAGGTTGCACCTTTTCTCCGCAATGGTGTGAAGATTTTCGATGAACTCAGACTCCCAGATCGCCTGCAGGTGCGCCAGGTCGTCCGGGGTAATCTTGAGCGCGGCCGCCAGGGCATTCAACATCTCTGGCTCGTACGCTTTATCCAGAGAAATCGACGCCGGGAGTGAGTTGAGCAGCAAATGGATCTTGTTCCACTCCACCTGGTAGGCAGTCAGGAGCGGGATCATGTCATCGATATCCGAACGGCTGGCGATGTAACAGGCCAGCGTATCGCGACTGTTGAACAGGCAGCGCCGCCTCCGGGCCGGGGAAGACACGATATTCCACTCTTCGACGTTGCCGAACCCTCCCCGGATGAATACACCTGGGCTCTGCCCCAGCACGACCAGCTGGACTTCAGGCATGCAGGCCGGCAGGCGTAAAAGGCAATAAACGAACGCCGACATATCCGGGGCCAGCTCGCGCGCTTCCGTGTGCAGCAGCGATTTCATCCGGGCATGCGCTTCCTCTAACGTCCGGATCTGCACCTCAGCCGTCGAACGGAGCAAGGAGTAATAGGTCCTTTGATAAAGGTCGATTTCCTCGGAAGCGGTGCTTGGGACAGTTCTTTCCATCGTCAGCAGATAACAAACAAACCAATTTACGGAGATTACCTTCGCCGTGGCCGGGTTGGCGGGACGTCGAACGGGCCATAGCGCGGCGGCCCAATGAGGCGGTATATCATGGCATACAACACCATGAGGAGTGAAAATCCCAGGATCAGCAGCAATAGGGTCACTGCGATTTCCAGGAAATAAACCCGCCCAAGATAGGGGACGACGAACGAACCGGTTAATTCACCAGGCACCAGGATCCAGTGCTTCCTGGCGTTCTCCCGGACCAACAGCACGGCTCCGGCGTAAGCGAGGACTGGAAAGAGGACCATCAGCAGGCAGCCAATCCCGCGCCAGATGGGATGGATCGGCACCGGCCTGGTCGTCGTCTCTGGTTGAGCGTAGGACCTGCTGTATTTACCCATCATTTGACTCCATCTGGGCCGCTCGCTCGATTGCTTCGACGATCTTGTAATACCCGGTGCACCGGCACAGGTTTCCGGTGATCGCCTGTTCGATCTCGCTCAAGGTGGGCAGCGGACGCTCCTCCAAAAGCTTGGCCGCGGACATCAAGAAGCCCGGTGTGCAGTATCCGCATTGGACCGCCCCGGCTTCGATGAAGGCCTGTTGAACGGGGTGCAGACGGCCATTCTGAGCCAGTCCCTCGATGGTGACGATTTCCGCTCCGTGAGCCCGTGCCGCCGGCACCAGGCAGCTCATAACCGCCTCGCCATCCAGGAAGACCGTGCAGGCGCCGCATTCCCCCTCCGCACAACCTTCCTTGGTCCCGATCAATTCTGCTTCTTCCCGGAGCAGGCGCAACAGCGTCTTATCCGAACCGGTGTCGAACCTGTATTCCCGCCCGTTAATCAGGGTGTGGATCTCGGTCCCCTTTTTGTGGTGAGCGCTCTCGAAGAGCTTTGAAGTTTTTCGCCGGGCAAGATCGCCCCAAAGCAGGACCGGCCGGTCCGGAAGCCCGCCCCTTTCCTCTCCTCGGGCCAGGCTCCGCAAGCAGCGCAGGACTGCGACTCTCACCATCTCCGAGCGGTATTCCTTCGAACTGCGAACGTCGTCGATCGGCCGGGCCTGCTCCATCGCCAGCCTGGAGGCCGTTTCAATCGTCTCTTCGTTCAAGGTTCTCCCGGCCAGGTAAGATTCCGCCTGGTCTGCATGAACAATGGTGGGGGCAACGGCCCCCAGGGCAATGACTGCTTTTTCAATTCGCCGCTCGGGGAGATTCGCTTCGTCCTCTTCGGTGAAACCTATCACCACGGCTGCATCGACGAGCGAAATCGCCTGCGCCCGCCGGAGTCCGAGTTTTATGAACATCCCACGCTTGTGCGTCTTCAAAGCCGGGGTGGAAATATCCACCAGCATCTCATCCGGGCGCATCACCGTGAGCCGGACACCCTGGTAGAAATCATCCAGCGCCACTTCGCGTTCTCCTGACAGGGATCGCAAGGAGACCCTGGCTCCCATCGCCATCAAGGGCGTGATCGTATCGTTGGCTGGCGAGGCGGTGATCAAATTGCCCGCAACCGTCCCGCGGTTCCTGATCTGCGGCGCGCCGACTTCCCAGGCCGCCTGTGCGAGCGGCAGGGCTCTTTCGTTGATCAGCTTGGATGCAACGCAGTGATTGTGAGTCACCAGGGGTCCAAGATGGATTACTTCGTCCTCGTCCAGAACGATGCTCTCCAGGCCAGGGATGCGGGTTACGTCGACCAGGGTGTCGATCCCCTGGCGAACGCCCCTATCCAGCTCGATGATCAAATCCGTCCCTCCAGCCACGATCCGTGCACGTTCTCCTCGTTCGGCCAGGATCTGTAAGGCCTCGTCGATGCTGGTCACGCTGAAATAATCACGCCACATGAAATCCTCCAACGTTATTCATCTTGTTCGATATTTCGCATCTCCATCCCGTGCCCGCCTCTGTGGTGCATGATGATCTCAGCCAGTATGCTCACGGCGATCTCTTCAGGTGTTTCGGCATTCAGCTCCAGCCCCATCGGGGAATGAACGCGGGCCAGCTGCTCCTCCGGGATTCCCGCCTCTCGCAGCTCGCTGTAAGCCGTGGCCCATCGCCGCCGGGATCCGATCACGCCGATATAAGCTGCCGGCGTCTCAAGCAGGGCAGGCAGTCCTTTTGCATCGACCGGGACCCCACGGGTCGTCAGGACCAGGTACGTCCAGGGCGTGATCTTAAGGTGCTCGGTCAGGTTTTCCATCGGTACCGGAAAGTACTCGTCTGCATCCGGTACAGACTCGGGGGTGCAAAATTCGGGCCGGTCGTCGCTGACCGCGACCCGTAACCCCAACCAGCTGGCTAAATGGGCTACTGCTCTGCCGACGTGTCCCCCGCCGATGACGACCAGGACCGGCCTCGGATGGATCAGTTCCACGAAGATCTCGACCTGCCCGCCGCAAACTCCCGGATCTCCACGCTGGGGTTCAGCCATCGAGTATTTGAGCATGCGGATCTCGCCCTCGGCGATCGCCTTCAAGGCTTCCTCGATCACCCGGCTTTCCATTTCACCACCGCCGACGCTGCCCTCGATCCGCCCATCCGGATAGACCAGCATTTTACTCCCAACATGGCGGGGGGTTGAGCCCTGGCTGCTGACGATGGTGCAGAGCGCTCCGGGTTCGTTCTTTTTCTCCAGTTCGGCGAGGGATTGATATAGGGTCATCTGCGTACTCAGCTCTCCAACAAACCAAGGATCACCGGCAGGAGCTGTTTCTTGCGTGAGACCACGCCCTCCGCCTTCCGTGTGCCATCTGGCAGGCGCGGGTAGGGCAGCTCGCTCAACACCGGGATCTCGTCAGTCAATAGCAGCCGGCTCGACCCCTGGACGACGTCGGTTACCATCAGCATGGCAAAGTCGAGACCGCGTTTGTCGCGCAGTTCCTGTAGCGCCTGCCTCAACCCCTCCAGGTGTTCTTCGAGCTGGAGCAGGTCGGTGACTTCCGCTTGGGCGATGGCGAAGTTTAACCCTCCTGACTCGTACACTTTGATGTCCGTGCTGACGATCTCCCTGGGTGCGCGGCTGGTCAAGCCTGATCCTGCATTCAACAGCTGCTCGCCAAAGGATTGAATCGTCTCTCCATCCAGAGGACTGCCTTTGGTGATTGCCCAGCGTGCCAGGCGTTCGACCGCCTCTCGATCCCGGTCCGTGGTCGTCGGCGAGGTCAGCATCAGCGTATCGGAGAGCAGCCCGGCCATTAGCAAGCCTGCCAGAGCGGGCGGCGCACTTAAACCCGCTTCCTCGATCCGCTCGGTCACAAGGGTGCTGGTGCTGCCCACAACGTCGATCGTAAAACGGATCGGGATGTGCGTAGATGAGTTTCCCAAACGGTGATGGTCCAGGATTTCGGCCAGCTCGGCTTCTTCCAGGGCGCCTAAGGCCTGCCCGGGTTCGTTGTGATCGACCAGGATCACCCGGAGGCGCGGCGGGTTGAGGACGTCTCGCTGCCTGCAGACCCCGACGTACAAGAGGTTCTCGTCGACCACAAAAAAATCGTCGCCTTCCTCTCGCAGAACCCGGTTGAGGGCATCACGGATGCGGCTGCCGGCCTGGAAGCGCGGGACCTGCGTGTCAGTTGC
>DASWHG010000142.1:0-2402 GCA_036393315.1 Anaerolineales bacterium
TAGACGAAGTGTCAATGTAGATCCGGCTGCGGGCAGCCTGAAGGATGCGGCAAGCCCAAGGGCAGCGGCTGGCCTATAGACAGCGAGTAGATTTGGCGAAACTGGGGCGGACTCGCCTTTGGGGTAAAATAAAAGCAATCCGTTCTCCGCTTTCTATTCTGGCACAGATGATCTACACCCTCGAGAACCGTTCGCTCCAACTCACCATAAATCCAAATATCAGCCGCTGGAGTGTGTCCAGCCGGGATTGGAACCGCACTTCCCTTCAGGACATCCAGGTGGGGATGCACTACCGCCGTGGCCGCAGCTCCCACCACATTCTGGACCAGTGGCGCCGAGCCACCGTCTCGGCGCTCGAGACGGCTGATTCTCCTCACGGTCCCCTCCGGCGGTTGCACATTTCAACAGGCGTCAAGGATGAAGATCTCGCCTGCGAACTGGTCTTTGCGCTCCCGGAAGACGAGCCATTGTTGTTCTGGCAGCTCTCCGTCGAAAACCGAGGTTCTCAACCGGTTCTGGTAGACCGCCTGGATCTGCTCTCGACCGGGTTCATTTACCCCTCCCACTCAGGCCCACCGGGCTCGTTGCAAATTTCCACAAAACCTGAAAAGGTCACCGGACGGTCCCACAAGAACAGTCCCTCGACCTCGCCGGGGGAGATCGCTTTTTTCTCCAACGGCTGGCAAACCTGGTCTTATACGGGCACTTACAGCCGGGATGCTCGCTACCACCGGACCCGGTTGGGGCCTTTCCGGTCACCTCTGTATTCCAATGCCGGGACTCCCCGGCCGCGACGCCCGGGCTTGTTTGTAAGCGACATGTTCGCCGTCCTGGCAGACCGCCGCCAGCGGGCCGGCCTGCTGGTCGGCTTTCTGTCCCAGCAGCGTCACTTTGGCTCGATCGAGGCCTATATCGGCGGTCCAGAGCCGGCCTTGCGGGTCTGGGCCAGCGGCGACGGCGCCCGCCTGGACCCGGGTGCGCGCATGGCCAGCGATTGGGCCTGCCTGCACTTCCTTCACCTTGACAGCCCCGACCCTCTCGGCCCGTATCTCGAGGCCGTCTCTCGAGAACACGGCCTGGAAGCCAGCGTCGCTCGAACCACCAGACCTCCCACTGGCTGGTGCTCCTGGTACCAGTTCTCCTCCGAAGATTCTATAGGCACCATCACTGCAGAGAAGCTGCGGGAAAATATAGCCGCAATTGCGCAGCTATCCTCGCGACTGCCACTGCAGGTGATCCAGATCGATGACGGCTTTGAATCTCTAGTCGGGGATTGGTCCTCTTTCACAGCCGGGTTCCCGGATGGGGTCGCCCCGCTGGCGGCTGAAATCCGTCAGGCCGGCTGCACCCCCGGATTGTGGCTGGCTCCCTTTATCTTGCATCCTAAATCGAGGATAATGGCGGACCACCCGGAATGGGTCCTGCGCAACCATCTCGGCCGGCCCACCAATGCCGGCTTCTTCTGGAATTCATTCGCAGCTGCACTGGACCTGACCCACCCGGAGGCGCAGGCGTACGCCCGGGAAGTGGTCCACACGGCTGTCCACGAATGGGGCTTTTCTTATTTGAAACTGGATTTTCTGTATGCCGCGGCCCTGCCCGGCCGTCGTCACGATCCCACCCGCACCCGCGCCCAGGTGCTGCGTTCGGCCCTGGAATCGCTGCGTGAGGCGGCTGGAGCGGAGAGCTTCCTGCTCGGCTGTGCCTGCCCCCTGGGCCCGGCGATTGGGATCGTAGATGCGATGCGCATCGGGGCGGACACTTCCGCTGATTGGCTCCCAGTTTTTAAAGGCAGAAAACATTTCCTGAAAACTGAAAGGGGGTTCCCTTCCGCCCGGAATGCCAGCCACAATGCGATCACCCGCGCCGCGCTGCACCGGCGCTGGTGGATCAACGACCCGGATTGTCTCCTTCTTCGCCCGGAGACGAACCTCTCGCTTGCCGAAGTGCAGACGATCGCGACGGTGATCGCCCTCACCGGCGGCTCGCTGATCCTTTCCGACCACCTGCCCGATCTACCAACAGACCGGTTGCGCATCGCCGAAACACTGCTGCCGCTGATCGGCGAGCGCCCTCATATCCTGGATTGGTTCGACAACGCCACCCCCGGCCGGCTGCAGGTGGATTTAGACGGTCCGGCTGGACGCTGGCACCTGCTGGCCCTGTTCAACTGGGAGGACGAACCAATGGACGTTACCTTGAGCATATCCGACCTGTATTTAGATCCGAGCAAGGCGTATTACGCTCGCGAGTTCTGGAGGGGAGACATCCGGCAGATCCGTGGGGACCAGCCCAACGATGAGCCTGTTATATTCAAAGGCGTTCCCCCGCATGGGGTTGTCCTGCTGGCCGTGCGCCCGGCCCGGCCTTTCCGCCCCCAGTACCTGGGGAGCGACCTGCAC
>DASWHG010000143.1:0-4874 GCA_036393315.1 Anaerolineales bacterium
GCTTCGGCGCTGGCCCTGGCCAGCGCCCCGCTCTACCTTTTCCCCAATCTGGGCTGGTCGTTATGGCTGTACCTGGTCGTACCTCTGGCAGGCCTGCTGACCGGCGCGGTGCACAGCATCCTGGTCGTGCTGGCGCAGCGCCAAATCCCGGGCGGGATGGCGCTTGCGTCCGGTCTGATCCTTGGGTTCATGTTCAGCAGCGGAGCACTCGGGACGCTGTTCTCAGGCTTCCTGGCGGATCTGTGGGGTCTGCCGCTGGTTTTCCACCTGAACGGCCTGATTGCCCTGGCCGCGGCCGGCCTGGCGCTGACGTTGGAGAGAAGATGAAGAAGGACTTTAGAACGTTCTCAAGGACGGGACCCGCAGCCAGACCATGGCCGCGAAGAGCAGCATAACGATGCCGTTGATCAATATGGTAATCGGGGCGCCGACCCAATCTGCCAACGCACCGTTCAGCAGCGAGCCAACCGGCATCAGGCCGAAGAAGGTCAGGGTATAGATACCCATCACCCGGCCGCGCAGCTCATCCGGGATGTGCGTCTGGACTAGAGCATTGCTCGTATTTAATATCACCATGAAACCCCAGCCTACGCCCACCAGGGCCAGCATCGATACCGGCAGCCTGCTGGTGGTGGAGAACAGGACCAGGACAATGGGCATGACGAAGCTGCCTATCGTCATCAGGCGGCCCTTGGAGCGGATCCGGCCCAAGGAGGCGATCATGAGGGCGCCGGTGAGAGCACCGGCGCCGCGCGCCGAGAAGAGATACCCGTTCGTGGTGGCGTCGCCCCCCAGCACGTTCACCGACCAGGCCGGCATCAGGGTGATGAACCCAAGTCCGAACAGGCTTACCACAGCCAGGTTGACCATCAAAATACGGATGACTGGCTCACCGGCAACATAGCGAAACCCGATCATGATCTCCTGGAAGGCAGATCTAAGGCGCTCGGGGGCCGCCGCGGGTCGGATGCGCATGAACAGGAGCGCGGTGATCACGGCGACAAAGGTCAGGCCGTTGATCGTAAAGCACCAGGCGGGTCCAAAGAGCGCGTAAGTGATCCCCGCAATCGCCGGCCCGACCACCGCAGCCAGATTGAACATGCTCGAGTTCAGGGCGATCGCGTTGGTCATATCGTCCCGCTCGACCAATTCTCGGACGAAAGCCTGCCGAGCCGGTGCATCGAAGGCGTTGGCGGTGCCGAGAAGGAATGCCAGCAGGATGATGTGCCACGGTTGGATCAGGGCAGTGAACGCCAGCGCGGCCAGGATGAAGGCCAGCAGCATCATGAATGTTTGGGTGAGGACGAGCAATTTCCGCCGGGACATTCGGTCGGCGGTAAGACCGCCGTAAAGCATGAACAGCCACGAAGGGATCCCGGCAGCGAAGCCAACGTACCCCAGGTAAGCGGGGGAGCCGGTCAGCTGGAAAACCAGGTATCCCTGCGCAGTGGTTTGCATCCAGGTACCGAACAGTGACACCAGCTGGCCAGCGAACCACAGCCGGTAGTTATAATGCTTGAGGGCGGCGAAGGTTTGGTTGAAGAATGTGTGCAATGTCAGCTGCCGTTAAGTGGAGATGGAATCATTATAACGAAAAATGGATGGCATGAGTGGGGGACAGTCCCATTCACACCATCCATTTTGGAGATGGAGACAAAGTTTAAGGATCACCCTCATCGTCTAATTCGGAGAAGCGCACGGTATCCATGATGGCCTCGAAGACCTCGCTCCCCTCCGTTTCCCAACGGTCATCGTCGGGCTCTTCAATGGTAAAGGCGAAAGCATAGAACAGCTGCGAGCCGGAGGGAGCGACGACGGCGACTTTGCCGGCGACAGGCTTTCCGATCAGCTCCGCGCTGACGTTGGCGGCCAATCCACGGCTCTCGTCTACGATGATCGGGTAGGAGTCGCCGGCTTCGAACTCCTCGAAATCCTCGCTGACTCTGGCCAGCAGGCGATCCATCACCCCTTCCAGGGCGTTGGCGCCGGGGACGTCTCCTCCCGCCAGGGAAAGAACGATGCCGCCATCCTTGCTCACCAGCGTCGCCTGGCCAGGCAGAATGTTGACGTCGTAGCCGACCACAGGCTGGAAGGAGAACCCGCCCTCCAGGACTTCCTGCGCCTCGCCCAAGCGCAGCGTGAGCTCCGTAGGCGCTTCGGCCGGATCTGTCCGGGTAGGCTCGATCTGCCGGGTGGGCAGTGGCAGATCCGTCGGTGTATCTGCCGGTGGGCTCGTGTGGCTTGTGAGTGGTGTGTCGGTCAGCCGGCGAGTGCGGGTCGGGGAGGGCGTCTCCGTCAGGAGCGGCGGGGTGTATCCCGTGCAGGCAGCCAGGATCGAACCAAGGGCGAGGATGAGGGTAAAAATCAGGCTAACGTTAAACAGGCGC
Source organism: Anaerolineales bacterium (assembly GCA_036393315.1). Taxonomy (GTDB): domain Bacteria; phylum Chloroflexota; class Anaerolineae; order Anaerolineales; family UBA4823; genus DASWHG01. The sequence goes on from DASWHG010000143.1 coordinate 2,388, forward strand.
TTCAAGGAGTATCTCCTTTACAGTTTTTCGATCGATGGTCACGTTCGTGCATGAGGAATATACTTCCCAACTCTCCGGTTTGGTCTCCGGATGGGCCATGATTTCGATAATGCCGGAAGCGGCCCGGAAAACGGTGCCGCGATCTTCAGGCCCCTCGTCCCAAGCAGAGATGATTGGCAGTTCCAGGCCATCCCGGTAGAAGGAGATGGTTGAGTCGTACTCGTCCGTGTTATATATAAAGTGAAATTCCCCACTGATTGAATTCACGGATGCAACTCTCCTTGTCAAGCTCCCCCTGGTATCAAGGTTATTATACACGGTTATCCAATTTGAGGCGGGCGAAGATGTCGCCTGGCGGTTGTTCGGGCGCCATTTTAACCAGGAGGTCAGCCATTCCGTACGGAGACAACCAGGCAGGCGATAACAGGCGGTGCGACTCCCGTTCCGACCAGTTGTACTCATATTCCCCCAGCTCTGCCAACCGGGCGAGGCAGTTCAGGGCGATGTAACTCGTAACAGGCAGGTATTCGAAGGAGAGTGCCCGCAGCGGGCGGCTCAGCCCCCGGAAGGTTTCCAGCTCATAACCTTCGACGTCGATCTTACAGAAAACCGGCTCACCGAACTGCGCGATCAAGGCATCCAGGGTGGTGACCGAAATGGAGAGCTCTTCATCCCAACGGACCCCGGCGAAGGATTTATCCTGCCGGACGGCCGCGATCCAACCGCGGGAGAGGCTGGAGACCGTAGGCGTCCAACGGCTGAGGTGCAATGTCTGTTTCCCTGGGACGGCACCCACGGCCTGCTCCAATAGCGTGATCGCGGTCTGATTGCCGTACAAGCAGCGCAGAAGGCGCATGCAAGCAGGTTGGGGTTCGAGCGCGACGATGCGCGCTCCCAGGCGTCGCCAGGCCCACAGCCGGTTGCCGACATGAGCGCCCAGGTCGAAGCACAGGTCACCGGGACGGATGAACTGCCGGTAAAAGGCGACCATCCGCAGCAGCTTATGCGGTTGGCCATAGTATATGAGGATCGAGCGCAGGAGTCCTGTTACAACTGCCAGGGAGCGCTGCCGGCTGGTGGCGATCAGCGGTTAGCAGCCTCCAGATCGGGGGAGGTCATGGCTGAACGGGTGCGCAGCAGGATGGGGACGATGATCGCCAGGGCGACGACATAAGCGCCGAGATAAATAAGACCGCCTGGCCGGGCGGCGAAGTCGAACTTGTCGAGGTTGACGAGGGCCGCGACCAGGATCGTGAGGATCAATGCCAGGCCGTTCCGCCCCTGGAACAGGACCGGTTGAAGCGACCGTGCCCCGATCAGCGGGAGGACCGATCCGCTGAGGGCGGCGTAAAACGCGGCGAAAGCGCGCAGGGTGAACAGGGTCAGGGGTTCCGGGAAGATCACGCCTTCGGTGGCGAAGCTGCCCGCCGGGGCAAATACGGCGATCAGGGCCAGGGCGGCCACAAAGACCACGAAGAGGATCGCCAGCCCCCGCACCAGGCCGCTGACCGGGGGGCTGTCCATCTCCGGCTCGGAGCGCATGCGCTGACGTTCCAGCAAACCGGTACCTGAGGCCAGGATCGCCAGGACCAGCGCCAGGATATAAGGCCAGGTCAGGAACGCTCCCAGGACCAACCTTTCTCTAAAGAAGACCAGGACGAGGGCCTCGAAGACCCCAAACAACAGGAGGTAGAGCAGGCCCGGGTAGACCAGCGAGGCGCGCCCTTTGAGCGCGGTGTGCCAGGCGGTAAAGGCGCTGCCCAGGCTCCAGCCGCCCATGGTCATAGCGACCATGGGGGATATCCGCCAGGGGAAGTTTTCGGCAGACCAGGCCGGCGCGAGGAAGAGCACCGCGCCGAGCAAGCCGAAAAGAGCGGCTAATGCATACAATAACGTGCGAGAGGTCGAAGAAATCATCTATCTGTACTCCCTTCTTTCCCAAGATTGAATGGCTTTTCTCAGCCAGCAGCCCGGGAGAATCCGAGCCGCAGAAAAACTTTTTCAGAGGGGAGGTTGCCGTCCGTGATGACTGCGCGTACCTGCGTGTAGCCAGCCTGCTGAAGGTTATTGATATCTATATTGCTAGGATCGCGACCAGCGTACGTTCACCTCGCTGCGATCCCCAAGCGCCTGGCGTAGCAGGTCTAACAGGTCGGGGTCCGCTCCCTGCGTAGCTAAGAAATCGACCGTCATCGGCGTAATGGCGTAATCCCGGTCTTCCAGGGTCTCCTCTTCAAGCTGTTCGACCAGGAATTGAAACTGTGACTCAGAGATTCCGCCAACGTACTCCCCCGTTTCCTGCACGTAAAGATTCACTATAAGTCTCTCCTGTGCTTTATCAAATCGAAATTGGAAGGACGGTGGACGAACCATAAGCGTCGCATCCATCTGACAATGGATAGATCCCTGCTGCTGGTAGTAGCTAGATCAACTGGTCTTATGCCCGCTCGTCCAGGTGCTCGTGAAGGAATCGCAGAGTCCGCTCCC
>DASWHG010000144.1:0-11187 GCA_036393315.1 Anaerolineales bacterium
TCGATACTTGCCATGTGCATCCTAAGGTGATCTACTTCACTTCAATCGTCCCCTGCATCCACGGGTGGATGGCGCAGAAGTAATTCAAGGTGGTCCCGGCCGGGACATTAATCTGAGCGCTGACGGTTTCACCGGGGAAGAAGAGCAACGAGTCCCCGGGTGAGCTGAACTGGCCGTCCTGGTCCGGATCCAAGACGATGGTGGGAGGGAAAGTGCCAAAGTGACCGCCGAGCGCAGCACCGGCTGCTGCTTCGCAGGCGGGGCACTCACCGCCGATAAAGTCACCAAAATCCTGGACGAGTTGATCGGGGGAAGCAAGCGTTACAGTGTGCGGGTCCTCCGTGTCGTCTGAATGCATCCAGAAGACCGTATCGCCACTACTGATCACGGTGGGTCCGGGTGAGAAACGCAGGTTGCTAAAAACTCTGACGTTCGGTTTGAGAACTACATCTCCGAGTGTCCTGACCGTCTTCGAACCACCGGCGTTGGCTGCGATGACACCGGCCATAACCAGTAAAACGAAAACGGTCACAAATAAAGCTAAATGTTTTCTCATGGTTTATCTCCTATCAGGGAAATTCACTTAGATTAAAGTGAGAACGCTGGAGAAACATCATTTATGTCGACCACCTCCTTCCAATCACACCCCAATAACGAAGACGGCGAAGAACGCACTGAGGAAAAACAGGCTGGGAGATTATTGCGGGAACGCGAGCAAGTTTCTTTCCAGCCCCGCCACGTAGCTCAGCTCGCACGAATGATTGAGTAAACTTTCTAGCTGCTCTGGGGAAGCCAGCTGGTTGAAGATCATTATAATATAATTGGACAAATATTGTCAATATTACTGATCTTGCACTTTAAGATTTGTCACCACAAGTCATTCCTTGATTTACCGATGCCGCCCCCTGTTCTTCCAAGAAATATATCAGACATGCCGTCATGGTTCAAAAACGCAAGATCGCCTGCGCCTTCGTCACCTGATAGAGATCACTGCCCAGTAAGTCCTATTCATACTCGAAGAAGGTTTCCAGCTCCCACCTTCAATCGGTCGATCTCATAAACCGATTTGAGGATGGTCTAATTTCTTGATCCATTGATCGTGATTTCGTAACTACGCGGGCTATGAGAAGGACGCGGACGAGCACGGAGAACGCGGAGAATTAAGAATCCGCGTTTGCAGCGTTCATCCGCGTCCCAGGATGTTATACCGTCTGGGGATCTCTCTATGGTGCGGGTGATCCACACAAATGGGGGACAAATAATGACACAAGCGCTATTTTCAACCCCGGGATCAATAATCCACTTTTGTTACTTCTCTGCCGCAGAAAGAGAGTACAATAGGCTGTTTTTCTGGCAAATAATTCACTTATAATCACAATAGTAGATGGATTGGGTGATTGGCCAAAAGTAACTTTACAAAAATCCAGAGTGGACCGGCCAATCACTCAAGCGGACAGCCGCAAACCGCCAGGAATACTTCCACTTTTGTTAAAAGAATTTTAGCGGTTTGCCATAATCGGCGACCTTCTCCATTCCCAAGAACAGGAGAGTCGGTGGCAGCTCTTACGACCCGGCAACGGGATATCTTGAGAATTTTGCTTGAGGCGAGCACACCGCTCGGCGCTGCAGAAATCGCCACGCGAATGTCCATCTCCACGCGACAGGTCAACTACAGCCTGGTAGGGGTAAAATCCTGGCTGGCCCAGAGGGAGATCCCTTTGAAGGTTACCCCCGGCGTGGGCGTTGCGTTAGAGTGTTCTTCCGAACAGACCCATACCCTGCAGCGAGAAGTCGTCTCCAAATCCCGCTTACAATTGATCCTGACTCCCGGGCAGCGCCAGCAACAGCTTGCGCTGCTTTTGCTTTCCCGGAGCGATGACCCGATCCTGGTGCAGTATCTGCAGCATCTGCTGCAAGTGGCCCGCGCCACCGTGCTCAAGGACCTGGATGAAGTCGGCCGCTGGCTGGCGGATTGGCGCATCCGCCTGGTGCGCAAGCCGAATTTCGGGGTGATGGTGACCGGCCGGGAGCTGGTCTTGCAGCAGGCGCTGGCCGCCCTGGTGTGGGCCGAAACGCCCTTCAGCGACCCGCTGGTCGAGATGACCTATGCGGATGGCCCGGTCTTCGCCCTCAAAGCGGACACGGATCTGCTGCCCATCGTGGCGCAGGCGAACCAGATCCTGGAGCGCCTGAACACGCAGCGCGTCCTGGGACAGGTGGCCTACGCCGAAGAGCGGCTCGGCGGCCGGTTTACGGACGACGCCGTGCTGCACCTCTCCCTGACCCTGGCGATCCTGGCCGACCGGGTGCATTCCGGCCGGCACCTGGAAGTCGACGATGAGACGATCGACGGCGCCACGCTGGCGTGGCTGAAGGCGCTGCCTGTGTGGCAGGTAGCGCGCACGATCGCCAAGAGGCTGGGCTGGAGCCCGGAAAGCGCCTGGCGGGAGGCTGACGTCGCCGGGATTACGATGCAAATCCTGGCTGCCCCGCACAGCGAAATCTGGCCTGGGGACCTGGACCGCGACCAGCGGGACTCCCTCTTGATCAACCAGCTGGTCGAGCACATCTGCCAGGCTTACAACCAGCCGGGCCTCGCCGAAGACCGCACGCTGCGCGATGGGCTGGTCAACCACGTCATCCCGGCCTGCCTGCGGCAGCGCTTCCACCTGTGGTACCCTTCCCGGCTCAACGGCGCAAACCTGCCCGAGCAGTACGAATTTGAGAACAAGGTGGCCGCCGACCTGGCGCTCATCGTCAAAGACCAAACCCAACTGGATCTACCGGCAAGCGAAGTGAACAACCTGGCCATGCTGCTGCGCGCTGCGACCATCCGCAACCGCCGGAACCCCTCCCGGCGGGTGACGGTGATCTGCCCGAGCGGCATGGCCACTGCCCAGCTGCTGGTCGCGCGCCTCGAGGCTCGCTTCCCGCGCCTGGGCAGCTTCAACGTGATCTCGCTCAGGGAGCTGAATCAGGCCACGGTCGCCAACACCGACCTGATCCTGACCACCGTGCCGCTGCCCCAACATCTGGTCGAAAATGTCACCGTCATCCAGGTGCACCCTTTGTTGATGCCCCAAGATATCGATGCCATCACCCAATTATTACTCTGAGCTGAACCCACCATGGTTTTACAGCAGCTGCCAGGCGCTGCTTGTAATACGCGAGGCGCCCCAGAGCCTCGTGAGCACGACCCTGTGCCACAAGCCAGGCAATGGCAAACCGCCGGAAGACTTATGATGAGAACAGGGACTTGAACGGCGTTTTGCGGCTGTCCGCTTGAGCGATTGGCCGTTTGATATCTTGTTTTTCATCAAATTGCTTTCGGCCAATCGCCCATCTCATATAAACTTGAAAGGAGAATTTATAAATGAGAGAAAAACTTCAACAACTGGGTGGTTTTCTGGCAGGCATGATCATCCCCAACATCGGTGCTTTACTTGCCTGGGGCCTGATCACAGCCTTGTTCATCCCTACCGGCTGGATCCCCAACGAGAGGTTCAGCGCATTGGTCGGGCCCATGATCGTGTACCTGCTCCCGATTTTGATCGGCTACACGGGCGGCAGGATGGTGCACGGCGTGCGCGGCGGCGTTGTGGGCGCAGCCGCGACGATGGGTGTCATCGTCGGCACCGACATCCCCATGTTCCTTGGCGCGATGATCATGGGCCCGCTGGGTGGTTGGGCCACGAAGCAGGTCGACGGCGTCCTGGAAGAGCGCACTCCGGTCGGCTTCGAAATGCTGATCAACAACTTCTCGGCCGGCATCCTGGGGGTCATCCTGGCATTGCTCGGCTTCATCGTGGTGAGCCCGGTCGTGACCAGCTTCAGTAACGCCGCTGGCGCGGTCGTCGATTGGCTTCTCGCTGCCAGGCTTCTCCCGCTGGCGGCGATCATCATCGAGCCTGCCAAGATCTTGTTCCTCAACAACGCCCTGAACCACGGTGTGCTGGCGCCCCTGGGAGTGGCAGCCGTCGGGCAATCGGGGCGGGCAATCCACTTCCTGCTCGAGACCAACCCCGGCCCGGGCCTTGGCCTGCTAGTTGCATTCTTCGTGGCCGGTAAGGGTCTGCTCAAGGATTCTGCCCCAGGTTCGATGATCATCCATTTCCTGGGTGGTATTCACGAAATCTACTTCCCGTACGTGCTGGCGCACCCGATCATGCTCCTGGCCGTGATCGCCGGCGGCTTCACTGCCGACCTGTGGTTCACCCTGACGGGCGCCGGCCTGGTGGCTACCCCCTCGCCTGGCTCCATCTTCGCTTACCTGGCGGTCATCCCGCGCGGGCAGCACTTTGCGGTGCTGACCGGTGTGCTGATCGGCGCCGTGGTTTCCTTCCTGGTTGGCGCCTTTATCCTGCGGGTCCGTCCCGTCCGGGAAGAAGAAGGGGAAGAAGTCGGGACAGCCGCCGTTGGCACCGTGCCCGGCCTGGCGAGTTGAACGCTGGCTCATGATTTGATTACACCGGATGGTGCAGCGGCCTCTCAGGCAGAGGCCGCTGCTCCCCACCGGCGCACATGAAAGGAAATTCACCTTATGGCACAATCAGTCGCGGCATCCCAGGTAAGAACGATCATCTTTGCCTGCGAAGCGGGCATGGGCTCCAGCCTGATGAGCGTCAACGCTCTGAAGAAGAAGCTGAAAGCCGCCAAGATCGATAACGTCAGCGTGGTGCACACCCCGGCGCGGTCCATTCCCGCGGACGCCCAGGTGGTGGTGGTTCACAAGGGCCTGGCCAAAGTGGCCCGCACGCTAGCCCCACAAGCCGTGGTGGTCACCTTCAATCACTTTTTCAATGACCCGGTGTTCGATAAACTGGTCCAGGCCATCCTCAACAGCAGCGAGATCGTTGCTTCCGCGGAGTAGGCCATGTCGATCTTATCCAAGGAACGGATCCAACTGGGCGGCCGGGCAGCCGACCGTTCCGACGCCATCCGCCAGGCCGGGCAGCTGCTGGTGCAGACCGGCTGCGTTAAGCCGGAGTACGTCGACGGCATGTTAGGCCGCGAGCAGAGCATGTCCACCTACCTCGGCAGCGGGGTTTCGATCCCCCACGGGCTGTTCGAAAACCGCGAGCACATCCTGAAGACCGGCATCTCCGTCTTGCAGCTCCCCACGGGCGTCGAATGGGATGCAGGCGAAGAAAAAGCCTACCTGGTGATCGGGATCGCTGCTTCATCCGACGAGCACGTGGGGGTACTGGCCAGCCTGGCGGAGGCGATCGAAGACGAAGAGGTCACGCGCTTGCTGATCGAGACGACCGACCCAGAAATCATCCTGAAATACCTGAGCGGTTCGGAAGCGGAGTAATCCATGAAGCAGATCGATCTCGTGATCCAGAACCCGACCGGGCTGCACGCCCGCCCTGCCAAGGTCTTCGTCACCCTTGCGAAGCAGTACAAGTCCACCGTGCGCGTCCAGCACGGCGAGAAGGTGGCCAACGCCAAGAGCCTGATCTCCATGCTCACCCTGGGCGCGGAGACGGGCAGCCAGATCCGCATCCTGGTGGAAGGCGAGGACGAAGAGGTCGCTTTGGCAGAGCTCGAACAGGCCGTCCGGTCCGGACTGGGGGAGAGCGACCAATACGAAGCGCCGCCAGCGGTGCCCGCCCCAGTTCGCGAAAGGGTTGGGGCAGCCGTTCAATCCCGGCCCGTGACAGAGGCCGGTGGCCGGGCGGGGGACGTGGTCCGGGGCATCTCTGCCGCCCCCGGGATCGCGATCGGGCCGGTCTACCAGCTCAAACGCTCCGAGATCGTGGTGGTCGAAGATGACGGTGGGGACCCGCTCAAAGAAGAAGCGCGCCTGAAAGGCGCGATCGAAAAAGCGCGCAGCCAGCTGGAGCGGCTGCGCGGCCAGCTGTTGAGCAGCAACGCCGCCAGCGAAGCGGCCATCTTCGACGTTCACCTGGAGCTGATCGACGACGCCGAGCTGTTGGAGGCTGTGCTGGGGAAGATCCAAAAACGGCAGAGCGCCCCGCGCGCCTGGCAGTCCGTCATCGAGTCCCGGGCACAGGTGATTGCAGCCCTGAAAGACCCGCTACTCTCGGCCCGCGCCGCCGACCTGCACGACGTTGGCTACCGCGTCCTGCGCATCATGATGGGCGCCGAGGAGCAAAGCTACCTGCTGCCCGAGCACCCGGTAATCGTGGTGGCGCGGGACATGTCGCCATCCGACACGGCTTCCCTGGACCGCGAGCGGGTACTTGGTTTCTGCACGGCCGCGGGCGGGCCTACCTCCCACACGGCCATCATCGCCCGGGCCCTGAGCCTGCCTGCCGTGGTGAGCGCCGGGGCCGGCGTGCTGGACCTGGCGGACGAGACCGTCGTCATCCTGAACGGGGTCGAGGGCACCCTGGTCGTCGATCCCCCGGCCGAAGCCGTGCGGCAGGCCGAAGAAACCAGCCTGCGCTGGCAGCAACAGCGCAGCGAAGCCAGGAAGAGCGCGGCCGAACCTGCCCTGACCCGGGATGGAAAGCGGGTCGAGGTGGTGGCCAACATCGGCGGGTTGAAAGACGCCCGCCAGGCCATCAGCATGGGAGCGGAAGGCGTCGGCCTGTTGCGCACCGAATTCCTGTTCCTGGACCGCACGGAGGCGCCCTCCGAGACCGAACAGTTCGAGGTATACCGGGATATCGCCCAGGCAATGCAGGGCTTACCGGTGATCGTCCGCACCCTGGACATCGGCGGCGACAAACCGCTGCCCTACGTGGTGGTGCCTCACGAGGAAAACCCCTTCCTGGGCGAGCGCGGCATACGGCTTTGCCTGGCGCGCCCGGACCTGTTCCGCCAGCAGCTGCGCGCTATCTTGCGAGCCTCGGCCTTTGGCACACTGCGTATCATGTTCCCGATGGTGGCAGACCTGGCCGAGTGGTGTGAGGCCCGCGCCCTGGTGGATGAAATCCGGGTTGAATTGAACGCCCCTGCCCCGGAGATGGGGATCATGATCGAAGTCCCCTCGGCAGCCCTGATGGCCGACGCCTTCGCCCGTGAAGTCGATTTCTTTTCGATCGGCACCAACGACCTGACCCAGTACACCCTGGCGATGGACCGCATGCACCCCACCCTGGCGGGCAAATCCGATGGTCTGCACCCGGCGGTGCTGCGCCTGATCGCGACTACGGTCCAGGCCGCCCACAAGGAGGGCAAATGGGTGGGGGTGTGCGGCGAGCTGGGGGCCGACGCGCAGGCTGTGCCCATCCTGGTGGGGCTGGGCGTCGACGAGCTGAGCGTCAGCGTGCCGGCCGTCCCAACCGTCAAGGCGCAGATCCGCACCCTGGATTTTGGCGAAGCGCAGTCCCTGGCCGAGCAGGCCTTGCGTTGCGCCACCGCCCCCGAGGTGAGGCAGATGACTTGACCCTATTATGTCGATGCGAGGAGGCGCCGCTGCGCTTAGCGGGCGCCAGCGCCGCTGGCGTGACGAAGCAGTCTCAGCTATTGACACGGGAGGAGATCCTTCGCTCCGCTCGGGATGACATCGACTATGGCGACTTCGCATAGGATGACACGGCCTTTGGAGGACCGGACCCGATGAGTGAAAAATACGAACGCTACCGGAAAGCTGATTACCCGCTGCCCGAAAGGGCCTGGGGCTGGAATCTATACGGCGCGGGCATGGAGAATTTCGGGCGCGACGGCCAGCCGGAACGGCTGCCCATCCCCAGGCCGGCCGCGGACCAACTGCTGGTGCGCATCGACAGCGTGGGGATGTGCTTCTCGGACGTGAAAATCATGAAGCAAGGCGGGGGCCATCCCAAGCTCTACAACCGGGACCTGGCCGTGGCGCCGGCCCGGCTGGGACACGAAGTCTCCCTGACCATCATCGAGGCCGGCGAAGACCTGCAAGACCGCTACTATCCCGGTCAGCGCCTGGCCGTCCAACCCGATATCTACCAGGACGGGGTAAGCACCGCCTATGGCTACACTGTCCCGGGCGGCCTGATCCAGTACCACGTGATCGGCCCGGAAGTGCTGGAGACGGACGAAGGCGCCTGCCTGCTCCCTCTGGACGAAGAGATGGGCTATGCCGAATCGTCCCTGCTCGAGCCCTGGGGCTGCGTGGTGGCGGCTTACACCCAGCGGCGCAGGCTGGAGCCGAAACAGGGCGGCAGCCTGTGGATCGTGGGGCGGCCTGGCGACGAAACCGAATACCGGTTCTCCGCCGGGCTGGACGCTCCGGCCCTGATCGTGCTGACCGACCCGCCGGATTCCGTCCGGACCCTGGTTGCTCAAACGGACGCCGAGGTGGTCGAGCGCAGCGGCCTGCAGCCCGAAGATTACGCCGGGGTATCCCAGGAGTTCACCGGGGGCCGCGGCTTCGACGACATTGTGCTGCTCGACCCGCGCTCCGCGGACGCGACTGGCCTGCTCGCCCGGCAGATCGCCCGGCGCGGCACGCTGAACATGGTTGGCCGCACCCCCCTGGACGGGCTGGTCCAGGCCGACCTGGGGCGCCTGCATTACGATTACATCGCCTTCGTGGGGAATCCGGGGCCGGACATCGCCGCTTCCTACGGCGAGAAGCGCAACCGCTGCGAGCTGCGCCCGGGCGGCTGCGCCGTCTTCGTCGGCGCGGGCGGACCGATGGGCCAGATGCACGTGCAGCGCGCCATCGAGCTGCCAGACGGCCCCCGTCTGGTGATCGCAACCGAAGTCTCCGACGAGCGCCTGCAAACCCTGCAGGAAAACTTCGCCCCGCTGGCCACCAAAAACGGGCGCACCCTGCTGGTTTACAATCCCACGACCTCCCCGGAATCGCTGCACGATTTCGTCATGCGGCTCACGGAGAACCAGGGCGCCGACGACGTGGTGGTGAGCGTGCCGCTGGCTTCGCTAATGGCGGAGGCCGCCGCGGTGATGAAGCCGGATGGGATGCTGGTCTTGTTCGCCGGCGTGCCCAACGGCACCCTGGGACCTCTTAACCTGAGCAACGTTTACCTGCACAACGCCCAGTACACCGGCACCTCCGGCCTGACCCTCGACGACCAGGCCTCGGTCATGGAGCGGGCGAGGGAGGGGGCGCTTTCCCCCGGGCGCTCGGTGGCTGCGATTGGCGGGATCGAGACCGCTCGACAGGCCATGGAAGCCGTGATGGACGGGCGTTACCCGGGCAAGGTGGTCATCTTTCCTCAGATTCACAACCTGCCGCTGATGAGCCTGGACGAACTCAAGGAGAAGCTGCCTGAAGTGGCTGCCCGGCTCAAGGAGGGCGGCGTGTGGACCAACGAGGCCGAAGAGACCCTGATCGAAAAGCTGTGGGACCCGGCGAACTGAGAGAGAAAATCCCTCCATGCTGTATACCGTTACCTTGAATCCAGCAGTGGACCGCGAGCTGACCGTGCCCGCCATCGAGTTCGACAGCGTGCTGCGGGCGACCGACTGCCGGGTCGACTTCGGCGGCAAGGGCTTCAACGTCTCCCGGGTGTTGAAATCCTTGGGGGTCGACAGCGTCGCGCTGGGATTTGCCGGCGGCAAGAGCGGCGAGCTGCTGCGCGACGGGCTCAATTCGCTGGGCATCGACACGGATTTCACCTGGATCGATGGGGAGACGCGCACCAACGTCAGCATCGTCAGCACGAGCCAGAAGCGCTACGTCAAGGCCAACGAGCCCGGCCCAACCATCTCGGCCAACGAACAGGCGTCGCTGCTCGACAAGATTCGGGGATTGGCCCAGGAGGGTGATTGGTGGGTGCTGGCCGGCAGCCTGCCGCCGGGCGTGCCCGACACGATTTATGCGGAGATCATCACCTGTGTGCAGGCCAGCGAGGGGCGCGCCCTGCTGGACAGCAGCGGCAGTGCTCTGATGCACGGGTGCCAGGCATGCCCCTACCTGGTGAAGCCCAACGCTTACGAGGCCGAAAAGCTCACCGGGCTACCGGTGGAGAGCCTCTCACAGATCGTGGCGTCTGCGGCCGCCATCCGGACCTTAGGCCCGAGCTGCGTGGTGGTCTCGATGGGCAAAGATGGCGCTTTGCTCTATGAAGAGGGCCACGCCTGGATCGCGCGCAGCCCGCACATCGAGGAACGCAACCCGATCGGTGCAGGCGATTCGATGGTGGGTGGGCTGGTTTACGGGCTGCAAGCCGGCTTCCAACTGGCGGAAGCCCTGCGCTGGGGGGTCGCCAGTGGCGCGGCGACGGCCAGCCTGAGCGGCACGGCGGTCGGCGACCGGGACCTGGTCGAAGCGCTGCTGGCGCGGGTGCAGATCGAACCCGCCTAAGTCGGATGGGACGCGGACGAGCACTGATAACGCTGAAAAAATGGATGTATTAACATTTCTGCGTTCATCAGCCTCCCATCTCGAACCACTGGAGTCGGATGGGACGCGGAAGAGCATTGAGAGCGCAGAAAAAAAATAAAGAATCCGCGTTTTCCGCGTTCATCCGCGTCCAATCTCGAACCAGCATGAGTCGTTACGAAAATCATGGGAAGAGGGAGAGATTGCCTTGACCACACGAGTTTACCTGATCCGTCACGGGGCCACCGGCCTGAGCAGTGAAAACCGCTTCTCAGGTGGCACCGACGTCGACCTCTCCGAGACAGGTCGATGGCAGGCCGGGCGCCTGGCCGAACGCCTGGCGGATGACCGGATTGCGGCCGTTTACTGCAGCCCGATGCGGCGCACCCTGGAAACCGCGACCATCATCGCCACGCAGCATGGTCTGGAACCAGTCCTGCAACCCGGACTGCGCGAGATCCACCACGGGCATTGGGAGACGATGAGCCGGGACCAGGTGGAGGCCAGTTTCCCCGAGGAGTACGCCGCCTGGCAGTCGGACCCGTTCACGTTTGCACCCCAGGGCGGCGAGTCGGGCCTGAGTGTGATGGCGCGTGCCCTGCCGGTCGTGCGCGAGCTGGTCGTCCGGCATATAGATGAGAACATCGCCCTGGTTTCGCACAAAGCCACCATCCGCTTGTTGATCAGCAGCCTGCTCGGTTTTGACGCGCGCGGCTACCGCGACCGCCTGGACCAATCGCCGGCCTGCCTGAATATCCTCGATTTCAGAGACCCGGTGCACGCCCGCCTGATGCTGTTCAACGACGTTTCGCATTACGTCGACCAGCCACCTTACCCTGGCCGCCATCTTTCCAAGTGGTGGGATGCCCAGCAGGTGGAACCGTCACCGTGAGGAGCGGTTTTTGCCACGCGTGTCATCCTGTGAAACTAATGAAAAAGTCCTCTTGAAC
>DASWHG010000145.1:0-3158 GCA_036393315.1 Anaerolineales bacterium
GAAGAGCTGCGCGATCTTTCATTCGACGCTGTGGTCACCGTTTGCGACTCCGCTGCCGAGGAATGCCCGGTCTGGCTGGGTCCAGGCCAGCGTATCCATCGCAGCTTTCCCGATCCCGCCAAAGCCACAGGGAGCGAAGCGGAGGTGCTGCCTGTTTTCCGCCAGGTGCGCAACGATATTGCCAGGGAGATCCCGGAGCTGATCGAGAGTTTGTGATCTAATTTCAATCCGTAGGCGCTTCACGGATGTGTATTTATGGGATCAACAGGGTGGCTTCCGGAAGCCACCCTGCTGATCCCATAGCTGTTTTTCCACTAAAAGCAGACTAGCAATGGGTCCGGGTGTTCCCGCCGCCTGGAAAGCAGTTCCTCAAGAAAATCGAAATTCCACCATTACTTACTGACATTATCTGTATAAAAAGTAGTCGAATATCACTTGCCTCGGGTATGCAACCCGTGTAAACTAGACGGAGACCGAATGGAGGTGTCTATGAGCGCTGGAAAAATTATCGCCTACCTTGCAGCGGCGATCCTGATCTTCTTTGGCGTGCTGTTCATATGGGGGGCCTTCAGCCCGGATGGGCAGACTGGCTGGATCGTGGTGGGTTTGGTGACCGTCGCCATTGGCTTCGGCTTGATCTGGTTTGCCAGCCGCCGCAAACCGGCCACTGCTGCTGGGGGCGAAGGCGTGACCTTGAACATCGAACTCCCCGGTAACGTCAGCATGGACAGCCTGCGCTGTCAGAACTGCGGCGGCGCGTTGAGCCCGGAAAACGTCAAGATGATCGCCGGAGCTCCGGTCGTCACCTGCCCTTACTGTGGCACGACCTACCAGCTGACGGAAGAACCAAAGTGGTGATCCACAGGAATTAATCCTGGAGATCATTCGCCTGTAGCGGAGGCGGCAAACCCGCAAAAACAGGCGCACTGCAGCTCCCAAGGAGAAGAAAGTTTATGGACAATCACCCCATCCCTTCCCAGAAAACGAAGAAATCCATTCGAAAGTGGAACTTCGTCTTGCTTTTATTCCTCCTGCTCCTGATCGTCCCAGCTCCGGCCTGGGCGCAGAACTATTCGTTCAGCCTGGATCAGCAGACCGTCGACGTTTACTGGAACGAGGATGGTTCGGCCTCGATCAATTACGTCTTCATGTTCACGAATGACCCGAGCGCTTCACCCCTCGATTTTGTCGACGTCGGCCTGCCGAACGACAATTACAGCCTCAGCAGCATCACTGCCGACGTAAACGGGAACACGATCACAGACATCCAGGAATCGCCTTACGTCGATTCAGGCGTGGCCCTTGGCCTGGCCCCGAACGTAATCCGGCCTGGAGAGACGGGGACGGTGCGTGTATTTGTAGGCCGGGTGGATCGGGTGATCCGTCCCGGGACCGGGGAAAGGGACTACGTCAGCGTGGTCTTCTCCCCCACCTGGTTCGGCTCCGAGTTCGTGCACGGCTCTACCGATTTAACCGTCACCTTCCACCTTCCCCCGGGAGTCCAGCCGGATGAACCGCGCTGGCACGAAGCTCCCCAGGGATTCCCGAGTGAACCGGAAACCTCCCTGGACGAAGAAGGCCGCGTCACCTATACCTGGAGCAACCCGAATGCGCGCGGCGACACCCAGTACAAGTTCGGCGCCTCCTTCCCCGAACAGTACGTGCCCGCCGAAACCGTTGTCCGATTCAACCCATTAGAATGGATCGGCCCCTTGCTCATCCCGCTGCTGTGCGTCGGTTTCTTCGCCGCCATCATCGCCTGGGGTGTATATGCGGACCGTCGCCGCAAGCTGCAGTACCTGCCGCCCAAGATCGCCATCGAAGGGCACGGCATCAAGCGCGGGTTGACAGCCGTCGAAGCAGCCATCCTGATGGAACAGCCCATGGACAAGATCATGACGATGATCCTGTTCGGCGTGATTAAGAAGAACGCCGCCCAGGTTGTTTCACGCGACCCGCTGGAAATCGAAAAGGTCGAACCTATTCCCGACAGCTTACAGCCATACGAGCTCGACTTCCTGATCGCGTTTGAAGAGGCGAAAGGCGCGCCGCGGAGGAAAGCGCTCCAGAAGATGATGGTTGACCTGGTCAAGAGCGTCGGGCAGAAAATGCGAGGCTTCAGCCGGCGAGAGACCATCGCATACTACCGCGACATCATGGAACGGGCCTGGGCGCAAGTGGCAGCCGCCGATACGCCGGAAGTCAAGAGCGAGAAGTACGACGAAGTCATGGAATGGACCATGCTGGACCGTGAGTACGAGGGGCGCACTCAGGACGTATTCCGGGGTGGCCCCGTCTTCGTGCCTGTGTGGTGGCCGCGCTACGACCCTGGCTACGGTCGGAGCGCGCCTCGGACGACCAGCCCGTCCACTCCCATAGGGCTGCCCACCGCCCTGCCCGGCGGGGCTGGCCCCTCGTTGCCGCACCTGCCCGGCTCGGACTTTGCCGCCTCGGTCGTCAACGGCGTCCAGGGTTTTGCCAGCAGCGTGATCGGCAACGTCTCTGAGTTCACCAGCGGCGTGACTAAAGTAACCAACCCACCTCCAAAACCGTCGACCAGCAGCTCGTCGGGGCGATCGAGCGGCGGCGGGAGCAGCTGCGCATGTGCCTGCGCCTGCGCGGGCTGCGCCTGCGCCTGCGCGGGGGGAGGGCGCTGAGGTGCGAGCCGCTTACCCCCCTCCCGGACTTTACCACTTCGAGCGCCGGGGTGAGAACGAGCGCAGTCGCATTCACCTGCGCATCGATCCGGACCACTCGGGCCAGGGCTTTGGACAGGGATGTCCCGGCATCCTGCTGGTGAACGCCAGCCGGGTGCTGCACCTCAACCCGACGGCCGCAGCCATGGCTTACCTGGCCTTGAAGCAGACCCCGCCTGGTGAAGCCATCCGCACCCTTACCCGCCGGTTCCGCGTCTCACGAGTGCAAGCCCTACGTGACTATACGCAGTTTACCGCAGACCTCGACGACCTGCTCCGCCCCGACGGCGCCTGCCCTGTTTGCGACCTCGACGTCGAGATCACTCCGCCCTTCTCCACCCGCCCCTCCGCTCCCTACCGCATGGATCTCGCCCTCACCTACCGCTGCAACGATAACTGCGCCCACTGCTACAACGGCCGCCCGCGCGACTACCCAGAGATCTCTACCGAGCAGTGGAAGCA
>DASWHG010000146.1:0-14112 GCA_036393315.1 Anaerolineales bacterium
CATTTGGCTGTTTTTCGTCTGATCTCGGCATATGAGAATTTGTGATATGGGAAAGAGATATAACGATTGACATCGATGCGGTACGGACTCGCTGAAGCACGTCGGAAAACACATTGTCAGACGAAAATGTTTGCCGCAATCCTCCCCAGCGCCTTCCCAAACTTTTGAATCTCCTCCACCGTGTTGTAGTGCACCGGTCCCACCCGCACCATGCCGCCGCTCTCCTCCAGACCCAGTCGCTCGGTGACGGCTAAGGCGTAGTAGTTGCCGTCCCAGACATAGATGTTCTCTTTATCCAGCGCCTCTGCCACCTGGCGGGGATGCCAGCCCTTCAGCCGGAACGCAACCGTCGGCACCCGCTCCGCCAAACGGTTGAGGTCGGTCAATCCGTAAATCGTTACCCCAGGCGTCTCTTCCAGCACTTCCAGCAAGGACCGGCTAAGCTCGTACTCGCTCTCCCGGATCGCAGCCATGGCCTGCTTGAGGCGCAGTCTCCTCCCCTCGTACCGGGACGCGTACTTCTCTGCATACGGCCCACCAAACGTCTCTCCAACCCATTCGAAATACTCCAGCGCCCCCAGCACCCCGGCGATGCCCTCGTGGTTCTGCGTCCCGGTCTCGAACTTGCCCGGCGGATCGTTTGGGGCAGGGCGGACTTTGTATGCCTCCAGCGCATCCAGCAGCTCGTAGCGCCCATAAAGCATGCCAACGTGCGGGCCAAAGAACTTGTAGGCCGAACAGGCCAGGAAATCACAACCCAGCTGCGCGACATCGATCGGTCCATGCGGAGCATATTGGACGGCGTCGACGAACACCAGCGCGCCTGCGTCGTGGGCCATCTGTACGATCTTTTCTACCGGGTTGATGGTGCCTAAAGCGTTCGAGGCGTAGCCGACCGCCACCAGCCGCGGCCGGGATTCGAGTGCGGCGCGAAAATCCTCCATATCCAGCGTGCCTTCCTCCCGGTGGAAGTCCACCCAACGGACCTTGCAGCCGCGCTCCTCGGCAACCATCACCCAGGGGGTGATATTGGCATCGTGATCCAGGTGGGTGACCAGGATTTCGTCTCCAGGTTTGAAGAGACGGCCCAAGGCCCGGCTGATGCTGAACGTCAGACTGGTCATGTTCGGCCCGAAGACGATTTCCTCCGGGCGAGCGGCGTTGAGAAAATCGGCGACCGCCGCGTGCGCTTCATCCAACACGGAGTCCGACAGGCGGCTGGTGGTAAAAGCGCCGCCGTGGTTGGCATTGTTCTCGGTCAGGTAATTAACCATCCGGTCGAGACAGGGCTGGGCAACCTGCGTTCCCGCCGGGTTATCCAGGAAGATCGCCCGCCGCTTCAAGGCGGGGAATTGTTCGCGAACCGTGATAACATCGAGGGGCATTGATTTTCTCCCATTATCGGCTATGATCTTTGTGGCAGGCCGAAAGCAGTTCATTAATTCTTTGTCTCAAATGAGCGATCGATTAAAAAGCCTAATCGTTCGAAGCGATCCACTGCTCTGCCTGGCGAAAGTCGTCCGGGGTGTTCAAATTCCAGAAAGCCATCAGGTCGGGGTCGTAAGGAAGCCATTCTTCCGGAAGAATGGGGCTGACCGTCACATCCGGGAACCAGGAGATCAGCCGGCGCTCTCCTGCCTCGAGCGCTTTCTTCACCGCCGGAAGGCAGGTATCCCGCCGGTAGACGGCGTGGAATGGCTCGAAACCCTCTTCCGAGCGCGGGATGGCGACATCGGCGCCCGAGTACAGCAGCCGGTCGCGTGTAAAGATGAGCAGGCCGGCGCTGGCGAAAGGCATGTCACAGGCGACGACTGCCACCAGGGGCTGCCTGGCTGCCTCCAGTGCGGTGTACAATCCTCCCAGCGCCCCCGTCCCCGGGTATTTGTCCGGGTAGAGCGGCACACCCAGGAAGCGGAAATCGTCCGGGCGGTTGGTTGTAACGAGGACATCATCAGCCAGACTGGAAAGGCGCGACAGTACTTGGGCAACCAGCGGCTGCCCAAGTAAAGGAAGCAAAGCCTTGTCCTGTCCCATGCGGCGGGATTCTCCACCAGCCTGGATTGCTAATGTCAACACAATTTGATTATAATGTATCTGAATAACTAGAAATGATGGTTACCAATGTCCAACCTTTCTGAAGAACTCGATCGAATGACGGTCACCGGAGAGCTGTACGAGACCTTGCCCGATGGGGCGGTTCGCTGTTATGCCTGTGGGCATCGCTGCCTGATCCGGGAAGGCCGGCGCGGCATCTGTCAGGTTCGGTTCAACCGGGATGGGGAGCTGCGAGTCCCGTGGGGTTACGTGGCCGCGCTGCAAGCGGACCCGATCGAGAAGAAACCCTTCTTCCACCTGCTGCCCGGGTCCGAGGCTTTGACCTTTGGGATGTTAGGATGCGACTTCCACTGCTCGTATTGCCAGAACTGGCTGACCTCCCAGGCGATGCGCGATCCGGCTGCAGACATCTCCAGCAGGCTGGTCCGCCGGATCTCGCCGGACCAGATGGTCGAATATGCCTTAAGGATTGGGGCAGGAGTCGTCGCCTCCTCGTACAATGAGCCGCTCATCACCACGGAGTGGGCCGTGGCCATCTTCCGCAAGGCAAACGAGGCCGGCCTGAAGTGCGCCTATATCTCGAACGGCAACGTCACGCCCGAAGTCCTCGAATACCTGCGCCCGCACATCGTGGGGTATAAGATCGACTTAAAGACGATGCAGGACCGGCATTACCGGAAACTGGGTGGCGTATTGAACCATGTATTGGACAGCATCCGGATGGCGAAGGAACTGGGGCTGTGGGTGGAAGTTGTCACCCTGACTGTGCCCGGTTTCAATGACACCACCGAGGAGCTCTTAGACGCAGCCCGCTTCATTGCCTCCGTATCGGTGGATATCCCCTGGCACGTGACGGCCTTTCATCCAGATTACAAGATGACGGGGCCGCCGGCCACGCCTTCCAACACCCTGGTGCGGGCGGCGGAAATCGGGCATGAAGCCGGGTTAAACTACGTTTATGCGGGTAACTTGCCCGGCCGAACGGACGAATACGAACACACTTTCTGCCCGACCTGCCACGCTCCACTGATTGAGCGGTACAGTTTCGTCATCCAGAGCTATCACCTGACCGCAGAAGGGAGCTGCCCGAATTGCGGTACGGCCGTCCCGGGCATCTGGCCCGACCAGCCCGAGCAGGTGCGGGTTGGGGGTCACGGTATGCCAAGACCGGTCAGTTGGTAACGCCCTGGCCGCTCAACGCATCTTCGAAGCTGCCGCCGGGAGATCAGGGGTCAGGTGTTCGTAGCACAATAATGGCACGTGACTTGCATACCTGGTGATCGCTCGAATTGAGTTCTTATGTCTTCCTTTGACCTGCTCATTCTCCCGCTGGTCCGTGCCAGCGGGCAAGAAAAAACCGAAATACCCGGACTCCACGTCGCCAGTGCGCCGCGGCGCCCGGCCCGCGGCCGCGACCGAGACAAGCTGGTCCTCTATTTCAACCTGACCGGCGGCACCCTCGCTCCTCCCGAGCAGCTGGGCTCGCTCCTGGCCGGCTTTGCGAAAACTTATTACCAGACTTCTGGGACTGTGACAACGGCCCTGCGAGCTGCCGCCGAATCCGTCAATCGATACCTTTTAGACAGGAACCTGCGCAGCGGCAGCACCGGGAGCCAGGTTGTCGGTATGCTCACCCAGGTGGTCATGCGGGACGATCGCATATCCCTGGCGCAGTCCGGCCCGACCCACGCATTCGTAATCACATCCCAGCGGGTACAGCATCATTTCGACCCACACCTTTCCGGCCGTGGATTGGGCCTTACTCGGACGACAAACATTCGCTTCTCACAAATCGATTTGCAGGCGAACGATGCCCTGGTGCTCTCCTCGGATCCCCCCACCCATTGGACTGCAGCCATGCTTCAGGGGTCTCAGGGTCAGGGACCGGAAAGCGTCCGCCGTCGCCTTCTCTCTCAGGCGGGACCGGACTTGAGCGCCGTACTGCTTCAGGCCCAACCTGGTGCAGGCCAGCTGCGCCTGCTGAGACCGGCGCATCCCCAGCGACCGCGGATCGCCCAACTGGGAGCGGAGGTCGCAACTTCACCGCAAGCCAGGCAGGAGCCTGTCGCCTCAACCCTGGAGACGGCACCGGTTACCCTCGAGCCGGCGCGCGCGCCTGTGAGTATGGAACTCACGGATGAAGAATCACCGGTTAATGGCATAGAACACATAACCGTATCTCTCCGCCGGGAGGCATATCCCGATCAGGAAGACTTACCCCGCCCGAACCCCCAAAGCCGCCAACCGGACCTCCAGGAGCATGCCCCCCGTAAGCCTGGGCCTGACCTGTCCTTTTTTGGGACTGCTTTGGCTGCGGCCGGTCGCGCCTTCGCCGGGGCTGCCGCAGTCCTGTTGCGCGCTGCTGCCCTCTTCGCAAAACGGATGCTGCCAGACGAGAGCCTTTTCACCCTGCCAGCTTCCACCATGGCCTTCATTGCCATCGCCATCCCGCTCCTGGTGGTCGCCATCTCGAGCGCCATGTACTTCCAGCGCGGCCGGGCTGCCCAACACCAGGTTTACTTTGTCCAGGCGCAGGAAGCTGCCCTTGCTGCCCAGGCAGAGGACGAACTCCAGGCGCAGCGCCAGGCCTGGGAATCGACCCTGAATCTCCTCGACCAGGCCGAATCCTTTCAGTTGACAGCCGATTCGAGAAATCTGCGCACCCAGGCACAAAGCGCCCTGGATACACTCGATTACGTCGATCGGCTTGATTTCCAGCCTGCGCTGGTTGACAATCTGAAAGAGAATGCCCACATCACCCGGATGGCAGCCACAGACGCGGATCTCTACATGCTCAACGCTCGAGAAGGCGTCGTCCTGCGGGCAATCTTGACCAACAGCGGCTACCGCCTGGATCCGACCTTCCAGTGCGGGCCAGGCCCTCACGGTGGCGTCATCGTTGGCTCGATCAAAGATATCACTGCGCTTCCAAAGGGGAACGAATTCAATGCCACCATCCTGGGGAT
Source organism: Anaerolineales bacterium (assembly GCA_036393315.1). GTDB lineage: Bacteria > Chloroflexota > Anaerolineae > Anaerolineales > UBA4823 > DASWHG01. The sequence goes on from DASWHG010000146.1 coordinate 5,022, forward strand.
CGATGCGAACGGGAATTTACTTTACTGTATTCCCGGCGACGCTCCCCTGGCTGTCTCGATGGCTCCCCCAGATATCAATTGGGGGACTCCGGAGGCCATGACGTACGACACTGACGATCTTTACATCCTTGATCCACAGTCGAATGCCGTGTGGATTTACCGCCGGATGGCGGTCACCGAGGAGCCGCGCCTGTTCTTCGGTGACCAGGTTCCTCCGATGCAGGATGTGATCGATATGGCCGTCAACCTGAACGATCTCTATCTCCTGCACACGGATGGACACCTGACTACCTGCGTCTTCAGCGGGCTGCTCGAAGCCCCGACCCGCTGCCAGGAACCGGCTGAGTACGCCGATCCCCGCCCCGGACGGCAGAGCGGTCCTCTGATCGAAGGCGCATATTTCACCGAGATCTTCTTTGCCCCTCCCCCGGACCCTTCACTCTACCTGCTCGAGCCCAACTCGCACGCGATCTACCATCTCAGTGTCCGCCTGACATTCCAGCGCCAATACCGCCCTCTGGAACCTCTCCCCGAAGGCCCGGCAACCGCCTTTGCCACCAGCCGGGGAAACCGGACCGCGTTCATTGCGGTAGGTAATCAGATCTTCTATGCAGCTATGCCGTAGATTGGAGCGGATCAGGGTGTGAGCGTCGCACCGCTTAACAGCGGAGGCAGCGTCGAGGTAGGCCAGGCCGTGTAAGTCGGCCTGATCCCAGCCGGGCTGGGGTTGGGGGTCGGCGAGGGCGAAGCAGTCGCTGTAAATGGGACCGGGCTGCCGGTCGTCACCAGTGTGGTCATAGGGACGACAACCGGAGGGGGGATGAGAGAAGGCTGCCCGAGCGGAGCCGGGGTAACCGTGGCGGTGGCCTCCAGCCAGAAATTCGACTGCAGCCAGAAAAACCCGCCCGCCAGAACACTTCCCGCCACCACCAACCCCAGCAACACCCACAGCGCCCATACCAGGGGCGACCGCCTGGCTCTGGCAGGAGTCCCTGCCGGTACGCCTTCGCGTACCGGAACTTCAAGCGAAATGATTGTGATATTGTCATGCCCGCCGCGTGCGTTCGCCAGGTTGACCAGGCGAGCCACTGAATCTTCCAGCGGGTAAGCATCCAGGATCTCCGCGATCTCCTCCTTTAGCACGAGATCGGTCAAGCCATCGCTGCACAGCAGCAGCCGGTCGCCAGGGCGCAGCTGGATGCCCTGGTTCGCTTCTGATTGTTCCTGGGTTTCGTTCACATCCAGACGGATGCGAAGATCCGGCTCGACCGGCTGCTGAGAACCCAGGTGGCGGCGGATGACATGGGCATTCGGATGGTTGCGCGCCTCTTCTTCTGTGATTGCGCCAGTCTCGATCGCCTCCTGCACCCAGGTATGGTCGGTTGTCAGCTGGTTAATCTTCCCAGAGCGGATCAGATAGACCCGCGAATCGCCGACGGAGGCCAGGTACAGCCGGTCGCCGAGCACCCAGGCGCAGACACAGGTCGTGCTCATTCCCAGCTGCGTGGGATCCTCCATCGACCGTAAATAGATCGCCTGGCTGGCGTTGACAATCGCGTCGCGGAGGGTCGTCACCGGTTGGCTGGCATCGCTCTCCTCCACCGCCCGGCAGATCATTTCCACCGCCATCTCCGCGGCTACTTCGCCCGCCCGGTGACCCCCCACCCCATCTGCGATGATCGCCAACAGCGAACGGATCCGGCTCTTCCCGCCGACTCGATGAGCAGAGACTGCATAGCGGTCTTCGTTATTCTTCCCTTTCATCCCAGGATGGGAAGCTGCGGCAACATGAAGGTGGGCGCGTTCGGCGGGGATCAAGGGTTCGGCTCCTCGGGTGTGATGACTGGTTTTCGGATTCGTTCCGGCTCCCGCTCGCTGAACCGGAAACCGATGCGCCCGATATGGACCAGATCGCCGTGCTCCAACCGGGCGCCATCCCTGGAAACCGGCATGTAATTAATCCAGGTCCCGGCTGTCGAACCTTCGTCCAGCAGGCGAAAAGACCCGTCCGCTTCCCTGCGAAGACGGGCATGCAAGGCGTCGACCGATGGATCTTCGAGCACCTGGATCGCCTGGAGAGGATCACGGCCAAAAGTGATCTCTTCATTGGTGATCGGAATGGGCGGAGAACCGTCAGATTGGTCCGATTCTATCAGGTGTGCCATGTAGGCGAATGCTTTTGGGGGTACCCGGCGCTGAGGCCAATGCAGGCGATTCATCCAGCCAGGCGCCCGCTGCGGGACAGGCTCGGTTTTCATGCGCACCGGCTGGGTGACAGGGTCGATATTTCGCCGGCGGCGCTTACGCAGATTCCTCAACAACCCCGGCCGGATCTGACCTCCAAGGACCAGCACCAACAGCAGGACGGCTCCCGCCATCGCCACCATCAGGGCCGCCACCATCGTCCGGTTGCGAGAGATGGTCGCCATCACGTTTTGCTGGGGAAGTTCAAGGCTTACCTGGACAGGAAGATCGACGCTGGTCCCGCTCAACCCGAGGCTGTCGACCACTTCCAATTTCAAGCTGTGCTGGCCTGTTGTCGTGTATTCGCTTAAATCCCAGGAAAAGTGATCGAAAGGCCTGGAGGTATTTTCATCGGCGACCTTCCCATCGATATAGAGAGTGGTTCGCTCCAGCGACCGGGGGTGCCCATCAGGGAAAGCGATAAGCGCCTCGAATGTTTCCATCCTGGGCACGAGGTCGGCCGGATCCGCCGATCCCTCGACCGCACTGCTGCGCTTGATCTCCCGGCGCGGAGAGACAAAAGCGACCTCCGGCGGCAGCACCTCGAGTTCGAATTCATGCGCTGCAGAGGAGACGTCCAGGTTTTCCCTGCGGACATTCACCACCAGCTGGTGCAAGCCGCTTGCCACAATGCCTGAATCATAGGCCAGAAAATAAGCGCTCCGCAGAGGTTCCAGATATTCTTCCAGGCTGGGGATCGCTTCCACACCGGAATAAGGAAACAAAACGCCGCCCGTCTGGGCAGCCATGTCAGCCAGCTGGGCTGCTCCGGGTGAGGAAAACTGCTCGGCGGAGGCGATCAGCCAGACAAATATCCGCACGCCGCGCTGGTTGGCGCGCGAAGCCAGGCTCTGCAATCCCGCGGCGACGTCCTGGTCCGGGGGAGCTGTGATCAGGAGGACGGCGCGTCCCATGCCCGGGCGCACGGTTGGGTCAGCCGCGATCTCCAGGGCTCGCCCCAGGGCGTCGAAATTTGGTACTGCCAAACGAGCATCCAACTGGTAAGAGTCGAGGGCCGCCAGCCAGTCCTCGATCTCATCCAGGTGGGTTGCTTCGGGCCCGTCGGCCGCGACCACGCTTAGATCATCCAGGGTGGAGCCCTGCCGGACACCTGCCCAGGACTGCAGCGCCTGGACCATGTAATCGTAGCGGGACAGCCCTTGCGCATCTCGGATGCCAAAAGCCAGCCCGGGATTGATGGCGAGGACCACCTGAGCGCCCGGCCGAAGCAGGTTTAACTCGCTAACCGGGCGCGATTGCTCGTCCTCCAGGATTTCGATGTCTCCGGCCTCCAATCCATAGACAAAGTTCCCTTCTGTATCACGTACATCCAGGTAAGTCGTGATGCGGGGAAAAGAGGCCGCCTCGACCGGGGCCAGCCTGACCTGTCCCCCGGATTGTGCGCTGGAAGAGACTACTCCGGGAGAGAGCAGAAGAGAACCGAGCAGCGCCAGGAGAATCCTGCGGAGACAGTCAGACATGATCGAATTTTAGCACAAGTCAAACAACCGGGACTGCAGAAGTCGCCAAAGTCCTTAGAGGGAAATCCTGCCAGGGCCTCATTGCTGCTAGCCTGGGCCCGGTGACTCACAATGTCTCCAGGCCCAAGCAGAGGAATTTGTTTCGATTTCTAAAGAGATTGTTATACCGTAATCGGTTCCAGGGGAGGCGCCACCGGCTTGTTGGTCAGGCGCATGTAGGTGAGCGTCCAGGCGGATTCGATGTAAGCGCGGAGAATGCCGCTTAAAACCAGCAGGACGGGCAGGTATGCCAGGAAGCACAGCCCGGCGGTCAGCAGGCCGCCTCTCAATGCCTGGTCCGTTCCGGCTGCGGCTCCAATGATCGCGGGTACCACGACCACCACCAGCGGCAGGGCTATGATCGTACCGCCGATCAGCCCCACGCCGAGGATCAGGATGAGCGCCATCACAATGATCGTCCCCAGGTTGGCCCGGAAGAGATCCCAGCCGCGCTGCAGCCCTGCTCGGATCCCCACATCTTCGACCACCATGGCGATGCTGGCCTGGGTGATGACCACCTGCGCCAGCCAGGCCAGGGGAACCAGGATGCAGATGATCGGGATTATGCACAAGACTCCCAGGCCCAAGGTGACCACCGCGAGGAAGATAAAGGGGACAAGCAAGATCAAGAATAAAATGAAGGCAGCGATCCCAAACAAGAGATTGAGACCGAAAACCCGCCAGAAGAAAGGCAGGCTGTCCCGGAACAAGTCGCCGAAGCCCAACCGGTCGGCGCCCTGCTCGACCTGCTGCGTGCCGCGGATCAACCCGATCCGCCCGATCGTGCCCAGGAAAATCGCCAGGACGACCAGGAGCAGCACGACCAGGATGACAGTCCCTACCAGCAGGGCAATTTGCCAATCGGTTAAGGTCGCGAAGCGATCGAAAAAGGGTTGCATCTGTGGCGGAAGTTCCTGGCGATCAGATACGCTGTAATTGCTCGATGCCCCACCGTTGGCATTTCCACCGCAGCTGGCCAGGATCCCAAAGATCCACAGGACCTTATGCCTCCAGATAATCTGCCAGGCACGAGAGAGTACTCCTCCAATATCCATGGTACAACCTCCTTTATTTATATGAATCGAATTTGCGTTACCGCAAAACCAAGAAGTGAAATGCCCTTCTGCAACGGAAAATGGAACAAGTAAATGATTTTCATTCAGGCTGCGTTACTCCATACTCACATTTAGATCTACGCTGTGCGGCGGTTAAGGTTTCAATAACAACTGGATTGGCTGCCTCACTCCCATTCGATCGTCGCGGGCGGCTTGCTGGTAATATCATACACCACCCGGTTGATCCCTGCTACCTCGTTTACGATCCGGTTCGCGATCCTGGCTAACAGGTCGTGGGGGAGGCGGGCCCAATCGGCGGTCATGAAGTCCTCCGTCGTGACGGCCCGCAACGCTACCGCTTCCTGGTAGGTGCGCTGGTCGCCCATCACGCCAACCGAGCGCACCGGGAGCAGCACGGCGAAAGCCTGGGAGGTGCCGCCTGCCCGATCACCGGTCCCGTTTATGGTGAGCAATCCTGCGGCTTCCAATTCGCCGGTCAAGATCGCGTCGGCCGCGCGCAGCCGCTCCAACCGCTCTGGCGTGACTTCTCCCAGGCAGCGCACCGCCAGCCCCGGCCCTGGGAAAGGCTGCCTCCAGACCAGATCGTGGGGCAGTCCGAGGGCTTCGCCTACGGTGCGGACTTCATCCTTGAACAGGTAGCGCAGCGGTTCGACCAGTTCAAATTCCATTTCCTGCGGCAGTCCGCCCACGTTGTGATGGGTTTTGATGCGGTCGGCTTTAGCCCTATCCGGGGCGCTTGATTCCACCACGTCCGGGTAGATGGTCCCCTGCACCAGGAAACGGGGAGTTCCCATCTCCCGCGCCTGCGATTCAAAGATACGGATAAAGCGCTCGCCGATGATCCGGCGCTTCTCCTCTGGTTCAATCACTCCTTGCAAAGCCTGCATGAACTCGGCAGCGGCATCCACGGCGACCAGTTCCACCCCGAGGCTGCGTTGGAAGGCGGTGACCACCTGGGCGCTCTCGCCCAACCGCAGCAGGCCGGTATCTACGAATACAGCCACCAGCTGGTCTCCGATGGCGCGGTGCACCAGCGCGGTCGCCACGCTGGAGTCGACCCCGCCGCTTACCGCAGAGAGCACCCGTTCGGCGCCCACCTGGGCGCGGATGCGCGCTACACTCTCGGTGATAATCGATTCAGGCGTCCACTCCTGCCTGGCGCCGCACACCTCTACGGCGAACCGGCGCAAGATTTCCGCGCCGGAAGGGGTATGCCGGACCTCCGGATGAAACTGCAGGCCGTAATAGCCGCGCACCGGGTCACCGATGGCAGCGACGGGGGAATTGGCACTGCTCGCCAGAACGGCGAAACCCTGCGGCGGCCTCTCGATACGGTCTCCATGAGACATCCAAACCCGCTGCGGGCCGGGAGGCAGGAGCGGGCTGTGGAGAGCCGGTTCCAGCTGGGCCAGGCCGTACTCACGCTCGGAAGACGGCGCCACCAGCCCGTTCAAAGCGTGGGTAAGCGCCTGCATGCCGTAGCAGATACCAAGCACCGGCCTTCCGCTTTCCAGCACGTACGCGGGGACCTGCGGCGCCTCGGGTTCATAAACCGAGGCCGGCCCGCCGGAGAGAATAAAGCCTCTCGGGTCGATCGCAAGAACACGCTCCTGAGGGGCATCCCAGGGGAAGAGTTCGCAGTACACCCGGGCCTCGCGCACCCGCCGGGCAATCAATTGAGCGTATTGGGAGCCGAAATCGAGGATGGCAATCGCATCCATCAGGCCCTCCCCCAAATTCCCTGTTTTTCAGTATGACGGCTCATCGACGAAGATGATCTCATCCCCTTCCATGGCGCTGATCGCAGCGAGAGACACGACCGGCACGCCCAGATAAGAAACCGCCTGGCGACCGCCTTCAAAGGTCTTCTCGATCAGCGCTCCAATACCAACAATGACGGCCCCGGCCGTCTGAGCCAGGCGGACCAAACCCAGGATGGTGGCGCCTGTTGCCAGGAAATCATCGATGATTAAGACCCGTTCTCCCCCCGCCAGGTACTCGGGCGAGATGATCAGCTCGACTTCCCGGCCCTTGGTATGGGAAGGGGTCAGGGTGAGAAAGACCTGGTCCGGCATCGTGATGGGTTTGTTCTTACGAGCATACACGACGGGCAGGTTAAGGTGCAGGGCTGTGGTAACCGCCGGCGCAATCCCCGAGATCTCGGCCGTCAACACCTTGGTCGCCCGGACTTCCCGGAACCGGCGGGCGAGCTCCTGCCCGCAGGCGTCCATTAACCGCGGGTCGACCTGGTGATTGATAAACCCGTCTACTTTAAGGATACCGTTGCCCAGGTTTTTTCCCTCTCGCAAGATCCGATCTTTCAACGCTTGCATGTTGGCCTCCTGCAGGTTGCCTGTCCTGCAACGATTTCGGAAAATTCCGGGGTGTCTACTCCGATTCTACATCCTCTGCCATGAAAGGGCCAGGGGGGAGCAGTGGGCGAGATTATGTTAGAATCCAGCCGATGATCGTCTTGGCTTCCAATTCACCGCGGCGCCGCCAGCTGCTCAAGCTGGGAGGTTGGGATTTTCAAGTGATCCCCGCCGGAGTCGATGAAGGCATGCTGGCCGGTGAAGCGCCTCCCGGTTACGTGCTGCGCCTTTCGCAAGAGAAGGCTCATGCCGCTGCCCCCTACGCCCCTCCTGGCAGCACCGTCATCGCCGCTGATACAACCGTGGTCCTGGAGAACCGCATCCTGGGCAAACCCGAAAGCCCGGCCGAGGCAGTCGAGATGTTGGAAAAGCTGCGCAGCCGTCGCCACCAGGTCTTCAGCGGCGTGGCCGCCTTGCGCACGCACGATTTGAAGATGCTGACCGGAGTCTGCGCCACGGACGTGTTCATGCGCGATTACAGCGACGTGGAGATTCGAGCGTACGTCGAGACGGGCGATCCACTCGACAAGGCCGGAGCGTATGCGATCCAGCACCGCGGCTTTGACCCGGTGGAGCGGCTCGAAGGCTGCTACACCAACGTCGTCGGCCTGCCCCTGTGCACCGTAACCCGGCTGCTGCGCCAGGTTGGGGTAGAACCGCCCATAGAAATCACGGCGGATTGTGAATTGAACCCGCATTCTGACTGCCTGGCAGCCAGAATGGTGATGGATGCTGAGCTGTGAACAATCAACGGGTCCCTTGACCTTCGTTCGATCGCTGCAGCAAAGTAGGGTAGAATGCAGAAAATGAAGATCCGATCGAGAACAATCCTGCCGCTCTTCATCCTGGTCCTGGCCGGCTGCAGAAGCCCCAGCCCCACGATCCAGCCTTCCCCCGACGCCCCTCCGGCGCTCTCCACGCCGGTCGTGTTGACGACCCAGGCCCCCGACCCCGAACCGGCTGCCCGGGCTTACCTGACGGCCTGGAAGAACGAAGATTACGCGCAGATGTACGCCTTGCTCACCGAAGTGAGCCAGGATGCGCTCACCGAGGAAGAGTTCAGCGCCCGGTACCGCAACCTTGCCGCCGAAGCCGCCTTGAGCAGCGTCGATACACAGATTCTCTCCGCCCTCACCCAAACCCGCACCGCCCAGGTGTCCTACCGGGTGACCCTGCACAGCACCTTGATCGGCGACCTGGCGCGCGACACGATGATGAACCTCAGCCTGGAAAATGGGGATTGGCGCATCCAGTGGGACGAAGCCCTCATCCTGCCCGAACTTGCCGGTGGCAACACCCTGCGCATGGACTACCAGATCCCCTCGCGGGCCAACATCTACGACCGCGAGGGGCAGGCCCTGGTCGCCCAGGCGGATGCCACCGCCCTCGGCCTGATCCCCAGCCAGATCGACCCGGACCAGGAGACGACCCTGCTCAACGAACTATCCCGCTTGACCGGGATGCGTCCCGATACGATCCAGGCGATGTACGAGAATTTCCCGCCCGGCGTCGACTGGTACCTGGGTTTGCGGGAAGTCTCGGCCGATGCCGTCCAGGCCCGCGAAAACGTGCTCTCCGGCCTGGCGGGCCTGGTCATGCGACCTTTCCGCTCGCGGTACTACTTCGATAATGGCATCGCCCCCCACGTGATCGGCTACGTGACTGCTATCCCCCTCGAGCAGGAAGAAGAATACCGCCGGCTGGGCTACCGGCGGGATGAACGGGTCGGACAGTCTGGCCTGGAAAAATGGGGCGAGGCCTACCTGTCCGGAAAGCGCGGCGGAGCCCTGTACTTGGTGGACCCGAGCGGGTTGATCCTCACCAAGCTGGGAGAGAGCGCCCCGGCCCCCTCGCAGGCCATCTACACGACCCTGGACAA
>DASWHG010000147.1:0-6873 GCA_036393315.1 Anaerolineales bacterium
ATGCAGCAATCGCTCCGACTTGCTCGAGGGATTGATGGACGCAGCCCGTTATGACCGGCGGGTGCTGGTCGAGCGAGGTGTTAATGCTCGCGAGATCGAGGTCAGCGTATTGGGCAATGCCGATCCGGTGGCCTCTGTCCCTGGCGAGATTATTCCGGCGGATGAGTTCTACTCGTACGACGCCAAATACATTCACGAGGGCTCGGAGCTGCTCATCCCGGCGCCGATCTCGGCCGAGATGGCAGAGCGGGTGCGCAACCTGGCCATGCGGGCTTACCTGGCAATCGATTGCGCAGGGATGGCGCGGGTCGATTTCTTATTGGACAAGGACTCCGGGGAGCTCTTCTTAAGCGAGGTCAATACCATACCCGGGTTTACCAAGATCAGCATGTATCCCAAACTGTGGGAAGCCAGCGGCCTGCCATTTGCAGCCCTGGTCGACCGGTTGATTGAGCTGGCCCTGGAACGCAGAGCTGAACGAGACCGCACAGAATGGCGGTTTCGGAGGTCAGGATGAATTCGTCCAAGGGAGCTGCCAGCCGGTCAGATGAGATCCGTCAAAGACGGGCGAGCCAGCCGCGCAAGAGCACCCGGGCAGGTACGAGCAAACGGGCGCAGAAGTCAAGCGCTCCGGCACCGCCTGCTGTGCTCGTGCGGGGCGGCCTGGCCGGTTCGATGGTCCAGGAGAGGCGGGGGAAGAAACGGGTGAAGCGCCGCTACGACGTCGCCCTGAGCACTCCCGGCGCGGAGATGCGCCTGCCATCACTGCCTCGCCTGCAGATTGGCTGGCGCCTGGTTTCCGGCATGCTGGTCATCGGACTGGCTTACCTCTTGTACACGGTGTGGAACGCTCCCACCTACCGGGTCCTGGCTGCCGAGGTCAAGGGAGCAAACCGGTTGACCAGCCAGGATATCAACTCGGTTGCAGGCGTAGCTGGCAAGCCGGTTTTTACGGTTGAACCGGAGAAGGTGCGCCAGGAATTAAGCGCCGCCTTCCCGGAGCTGAGCACTGTCACGGTGGAAGTGACGTTACCCGCAAAAGTGACCGTGATGGTAGAGGAACGCCAGCCGGTATTAGCCTGGCTGCAGGACGACCAAGAAATGTGGATCGATTCTTCCGGGATAGCCTTCCCGCCACGGGGCGACTCGAGCCCTCCGATCCTGGTAAAAGCTCGAACCTCGCCGCCCGGTATCGCAGATGGAGATGCTCCGGAAACGGATGCTCCTGCCCCGTTCGTTCCAACTGAACTGGTGAGGGCGATTTTGATCATGGCGAAGCAGGCTCCGGAAGGAAAGCCATTGGTGTATACCAGCAAACACGGCTTGGGTTGGGAAGAGCGTGGGTGGGAAGTTTACTTTGGGACGAACGACGAGGACATGGAAATGAAGCTGCAAGTTTATCAAGCGATCGTAAAACGCTTGAAGAAGGATGAAGTGCGTCCCGAGTTAATCAGCGTGGAATACGTACATGCGCCATACTATCGCCTGGACCGGTAACACAGATGGACGAATCAATCATTGTAGGCATCGATGTAGGCACGACAAAAATCTGCACCCTGGTGGCGCGCATGGAAGAGGATGCTCGCATGCGCATCCTGGGGGTGGGGATCGAACCGTCGCAGGGCATGCGCAAGGGCGTGCCGGTCGACCTTCGAGCAGCCTCGCAGGCCATTGGCCGCTCCGTTGAAAAGGCGGAACGCACTTCCGGGCTCGAGATCACCTCGGCGTTGGTCAGCCTGGCCGGTTCGCATGTCGCTTCGGTGAACAGCCGGGGCGTCGTGGGGGTCACCGGGCGCACGATCGACGAGGATGACGTGCTCCGGGCAATGGAAGCGGCACGCGCCGTGGCAATCCCGCATAACCGTGAGATCGTCCACGTCATCCAGCGCGGATTCACCGTGGATGGGCAGGCCGGCATCCGCATGCCGTTAGGAATGCACGGATACCGGTTGGAGGTGGAGACGCACATCATCACCGCAGCCGCCTCGACGGTCGAAAACCTGCGCAACTGCGTGGCACAGGCCGGAGCGGAAGTAAACCAGTTCGTGCTCAACCCCCTGGCCTCAGGGGAAGTGGTGCTCTCGGAGACAGAGCGGGAAATGGGTGTTATCGTTTGTGACATGGGAGGCGGTACCACGGACCTGGCGATCTATATCGAGGGTGATGTGTGGCATACCATGGTTCTTGCAGTTGGAGGAGATCATGTCACTTCAGACATTGCGCACGGGCTGCGGCTGCCGGTATCACAGGCCGAGGAGATCAAGAAGCAGCATGGGTATGCAAACCAATCGGAGGTGAGCGAGGAAGAATTCTTCAATGTCCGACCCTTCGGGGAAGAGGCGCCGGTGCAGATCAGCCGGCGGGAGCTGGCGATGATCATCGAAGCGCGCGTGGATGAAATATTCGGCCTGGTGCTCCAGGAGATCAAACGTTCCGGTTACGATGGCCTTCTGCCAGCCGGGATGGTGCTGACGGGAGGCGCGAGCTCCTTGCCGGGCATTCGCCAGCTGGCTAGCCGCGTCCTGGGACTGCCGGTGCGGATTGCGCAACCGGAAAACCTGATCGGGATGACAGACCGGCTGCACGCCCCGGCGTTTTCGACCGGTGTTGGCCTGCTCCATTGGGCCGTGCTGATGACGGAGATCGGTACAGGAGCGAATCGCAGCTCCTCGGGTCTTCCGGGAAACGGCTTGGACTGGGAGAATATCAAAAGCTGGCTGCGGCGGCTTCTCCCGTGATATCCAAGCCACAATCGTGCATTCAAACTGCTAAAGGCAGGCGGATGTCCACGAATTGCAATGATCGATTATCTGTTGAGAAGTTTTATCAGATTTACCTACAATCCGGAGGGTTTTACCCTACCAATAACACTCGCACACGAGGAGGAGTAATCAAATGAATACCGTTGTTAATCCACCCAACCAGGTCGAATCCTTTGCCAACATAAAAGTTGTTGGTGTTGGCGGGGGCGGATGCAATGCCATCGACCGGATGATCGACGAGGGCTTACAAGGCGTCGAGTTCATCGCCATAAATACTGACGCACAGGCCTTGATGCTGTCGAAAGCCCCCACTCGCGTCCGGATCGGTGACAAGCTGACCCGCGGCCTGGGTTCGGGCGGAAACCCGGATATGGGCAAACGGGCCGCCGAGGAATCTTCGGAGGAGATGTACGAAGTCCTGCGTGGCGCCGATATGGTCTTCATCACCGGCGGGATGGGTGGTGGGACCGGGACCGGCGGCTGCCCGATCGTGGCGCAGATCTCAAAAGAGGTCGGGGCTCTAACTATCGGCGTGGTTACCCGCCCGTTTACCTTCGAAGGCAACCGGCGCATCCAATCCGCTGAAGGCGGGATCGCCAAACTGAAGGAGCAGTCCGATACCCTGATCGTCATCCCCAATGACCGCCTGCTGCAGATCGTGGACAAGCGCGCCAATCTCCAGGACGCTTTCCGCATGGCGGACGACGTGCTGCACCAGGGTGTGCAGGGCATCTCGGAATTGATCACCGTACCCGGTTTGATCAACCTGGACTTCGCAGACGTCCGCACAATCATGTCGGAGGGTGGGGCGGCTTTGATGGCAGTGGGCAGCGCATCAGGAGATGATCGCGCTCGCGAAGCAGCCGAGAAGGCCATCTCCAGCCAGCTGCTCGACATCACGATCGACGGTGCCCGCGGCATCCTTTTCAATGTCACCGGCGGCCCGGACCTGACCCTGTTCGAAGTCAACCAGGCGGCGGCGATCATCAAAGAGACCGCTCACCCCGACGTCAACCTGATCTTCGGCGCAGTGATCGATCCCAACATGGGCGATCAAGTCCGCATCACGGTGATCGCGACCGGTTTCGAGCGAACAGGAGTGCCGCGACGGCTGATGGAAAACCCTACTCCCCGGATCGAGGCCTCTCCGGCGCGCAAACCAGAAGTGAGTGAGCATTCCATGGCAGCCCATAAGCCGGCCGAATTCCAGCCGCGCACTTTCAACACCGAAGACCTGGATATCCCGACTTTCTTGCGCAACCGGACCCGCTGATCCGGTACGTTCCAGGCCTGGTGTGAATTGCTGGCAGATGTGGCCCTGCCAGGACGCGATCAGGTGATCGCGAATGATATTCGAGTAATCGCATAACCAGACATCCGGACCTCCTCCCGGCCGTCTCTATGCGCTCGCCTCTCCCCTCCCCGTCTCTGCCTTCGCACGGGGAGGGGAGAATTTTATTAAGATTCTTCATCAATATTTTAAGGTAAATGGAGACTAATCTCCTTGATTTTATAAGACTTATGTGCTAGAATGAAAACCGTTCTACTGCCACATATATGGGTTGGTTATGTGAATACCCCCATAGGTGGCGGCTACATTTGTTCTAGCTGCGGGGTAACAATGCGGTGTCCCTATTGCCAACACGAACGTTCCAGAGTCATCGACACCTCGCACGATGCGCGCGGCGGCGTGCGCCGCCGCAGAGAATGCGAAAATTGTGGGCAGCGCTTCAGTACCTACGAAAGAGCGATCCTGGCAACTCCACTCATTGTCAAGCAGGATGGCACCCGGGAGGAGTTTGACCGCGATAAATTGATCCGCGGCATTCGCATCTCGTGTGCCAAGCGCCCGGTCTCCGCGGCCGACATCGAGCGACTGGTGGGCGAAACCGAGTCGGCCCTCCAGGCCATGGGGCGTGCCGAGGTCTCCTCCCGGGTGATTGGGGATATGGTCATCGCAGGTTTGAAAGAACTGGATCATATCGCATACATTCGCTATGCAATCGTGTATTTGGGGTTGGACGATTTGCGTTCAATTCGCACTGAGATCGACCGACTTCTAGAGGGGTAATCGCTGGCGCTGCGGATTCCCGTGTTTATCGCGCGGTATCTTTTTGACTCGTTATCGTTGCTAAAGGAAGGAGCTAATCTCATGTTGCAGGAAGTCGAAAAACCGGATACAAAACATGGGCTGCTGCCAACTCCGCCGCTGCCTTCGGATGTTCACCCGGTCGAGCTAAGCGAAAATGCTCGCCAGGTATTTTCCCGCCGCTATGTGCGGCGCGGGAGCGATGGGGAACCGATAGAGTCAGTCGAAGAAACCTTCTGGCGGGTCGCTTACCACGTCGCCAAAGCCGAACAAACCTGGGGCGAAGATGTGCTTGAGAGAGCCCGCCAGTTCTATGAACTGCTTTCCACGCGGCGGTTCTTTCCGAATTCTCCTACTTTTACCGGGGCAGGCACGCCTTTAGGCCAGCTGGCAGCCTGCTTCGTGATCCCAATCTCCGACGATATGGGCCGTGATCCAGCCGGCATCTTCCAGACCCTGCGCGACGCCGCCTTGATCCAGCAAACGGGCGGTGGAAATGGCTTCGCCTTTTCTCGCCTGCGGCCGAAAGGCACCCTGGTCCGGTCTTCTGCGGGGGAGGCGACCGGCCCGGTCGGGTTCTTGCGCGTTTACGATAAAGCTTTTGGCGAGATTGCTCAGGGGGGGACTCGCCGCGGAGCTAACATGGGCGTTCTGCGGGTGGACCACCCGGATATCGAGGAGTTTATCACCTGTAAGACGGACGAGAACGCGATCACGAACTTCAACATCTCGGTCGGGATCACCGACGCTTTTATGCAGGCGATCCTCGAGGATGCGATCTGGGAGCTGCGCTTCCCGGACGTCTCCGCTCCGGAATACAAAGGGTTTAAGGGCACCCTGGAGCAGGCTGAGGAAGCAGGCATCCCGATCAAGGTCTATAAGCGGCTGCCTGCCCGAGAACTATTCGAGAAAATTGTCCGCCAGGCCCATCACAACGGCGAACCAGGCGTACTCTTCCTGGATCCCGCCAACCGATCCAACCCGGTGCCAAACCTTTACCAGTTAGAGGCGACGAACCCGTGTGGCGAGCAATGGTTAGGTCCTTACGAAAACTGCTGCCTGGGTTCCGTCAATCTCGCCCAGCACTTCGGGCCGGATGGCGCCGTGGATTGGGAGAAGCTGCGCCAGAGCGTCGGACTTTCCACGCGCTTCTTAGATGACGTGGTGCAGGCGAATGCCTACGTCCCGGCTGTTCCGCAGCTGAAAGAGGCCGCCTACCGGGCCCGCAGGATTGGGCTTGGCATCATGGGTCTTGGCGATCTGATGTACCACGCCGGGATTCGCTACGGCTCGGAGGAGGGTCAGGAATTTTCCGCTCAGGTGATGGAATTCGTTCGCTACCATTCGATGCTGACCAGCATCGAACTGGCTGAAGCACGCGGCCCCTTCGAGGTGATCCAGGGCTCGATCTACGACCCGCATAATTTGAAATGGCAGGTACCTCAACCTTTATCGCCCTACCAGCGTGATTGGGGCCGCCCGCCGGTCGATTGGCGGACGGTGGTAGCAGGCATCGGCCAGCACGGGATCCGAAACGCCGCCCAAACGACCGTCGCTCCGACGGGGACGATCGCAACTGTGGCTGGCTGCGAGGGCTACGGCTGCGAACCGGTCTTTGCCCTGGCTTACATCCGCCACGTCAACGACAACGGTAAAGACCTGCAGTTGAACTACACCAGCCCCCACTTCGAGCAGGCGCTGATCGAGGCCGGTCTGGACCAGGCCACTCGTGACGCGATCGTGGAGCAGGTCAAGGAGCATGGCACCTGCCAGGATCTGGATTCCATCCCCGAGCACATCCGCCACACTTATGTCGTCTCGCAGGATATCAGCGCCGAAGAGCACGTGCGGATGCAGGCTGCTATGCAGGCCTTCGTCGATAACAGCCTCTCGAAGACGGTGAACTTCCCCGAATCGGCCTCTTTAGAGGATGTCGCTAACGCGTATCAGCTGGCCTGGAAGCTGGGTTGTAAAGGGATCACCGTATATGTTACCGGCTCGCGCCAGAAAGTCGTCCTGGAG
>DASWHG010000148.1:0-6923 GCA_036393315.1 Anaerolineales bacterium
GCGTTTCGAGGGCGATGGTCTTCTGGATATTTTTCCTCAAAATATGGCAGAACACGCTCAGCACAATCCAATGCCCAGACGGCTAATGTTTTATGGTCAGTTTTTCTCATCAGCTCTACCATTGACTCGTCTTTGTGCGTAACCGAGAATTTGGATTTTTCCATTTGATTATTCCTGGGTCTTTGGGAATCGCCGTGGAAAAAGGGAAGGCCCTACCACGGCAGATCCCAGAGAGACCTATTCCTGGTAATTAGGTTCTGTTGAAATTCTAACATAGCCGGATTAATGTATTGATTAACGCCAAAAAGGGCGGGGAATGATCCCGCCCTGAGCGAGGAGTTCGGTCTTTCGAATTACCTTGGAATCAAGCCGGCTGGCTTTGCGAGACCACCGCGGCAAACGCACGCGGGTCTCGCACCGCCAGGTCTGCCAGGGTCTTGCGGTTGAGGGCAATGCCAGACCGCTTCAACCCGTGGATCAAGCGGCTGTAAGTCGTGCCGTTCAACCGCGCTGCGGCGTTGATGCGGGTAATCCACAGGCGGCGCAGGTCACGCCTGCGGTTCCGGCGGTCACGGTAGGAATACCAAAGGCTTTTCAGCATCGCCTCGTTCGCCCGCCGGAAAAGGCGGTGACGGGTGCCGAACTGGCCTTTCGTCATCTTGAGGATTTTCTTATGGTGCCGGCGGCGATGAGGTCCGGTCTTTACACGAGCCATGTTTCACACTCCTGCGAACCATTGAGCGCCAGCAGCGTTCCAACACTGCTTGTTGCGAGCACCCAACAGCCGCAATAAATAATCATTACGGATAGGATCAGCCGGCCTTTTTCAGGTATGGGGCCAGGCGCGCCACACGCTTCCGGATCCCGCGGCCTTTCACCGGGATCATTTCATCGAACAGCTGCTTGGTGCGCTTGGAGGTCCGGCGGCGCAAGTGGCTCTTGCCGCCTTTGGTCCGCACCAGCATGCCCGAGCCGGTCAGCCGGAAGCGCTTCGTGGTCGCCTTGTGAGATTTTAATTTGTACTTACCTGCTCTCTGCTTGCGGGGCACTGCCAACTCCTCTCACACAAAATTCCGCGGAACAGCATTCATCCGCGGATGATTCTTGTACCAGGTTATCAACGATGAAGACAGAGTGAAAGAATTACTTCTTCTTCTGTTTCGCCGGGGCTAAAACCATCAACATGCTTTGTCCTTCGAGAGAAGGACTCTGTTCGACGATGGCGATGTCCGAAAGATCCTCGGCAATCGTTTTCAAATCGCTCAGCGCAATTTCAGGGTAAGTGATCTCGCGACCTCGGAACCGGACGCGCACCTTGACCTTCATCCCGCCTTCGAGCCAGCGGCGGGCGTCTCGAACCTTGAAGCCGCGGTGGTGCTCGTTGGTCTTCGGTCGCAGGCGGATCTCCTTAACCTCGATTTTCGTCTGTGCTTTGCGCGCTTCGCGTTCCTTCTTCGTGCGTTCGTAGAGAAACTTTCCGTAGTCCATCACCCGGCAGACAGGCGGCTCTGCATTCGGGGCTACCTCGACCAGGTCAAGCCCGGCCTCCCGTGCGATGCGCATCGCCTCATCGGTAGAGACGACGCCCACGTTCTCGCCTTTCGGCCCGATCAGGCGTACTTCGGGTACACGGATGGTTTCATTTAGACGATAATTCGTCGCGCTTATATTTCACTCCTCTTCGCTTTCAATCGATCCAGGTTGAATTAAGGCCTCTTTCAGCCTTACCCTGCGCATGATACCACAACCCGGGGAGAATCGTCAACCGCCCTTGCGGAATTGTCCAAACAACTTCCCCGGGCTGCAACCCGTCCTGTCAGGCCTGATGGGTTTCTCTTCGGCCTGTAATGTTATGCTAGGATACGCCGCGCGCCGGAGGATCTCGCGAGATGCTTCACTCCGTTCAGCATGACACAAAGGAATGAGGCCGCTGTACTCACACGCCTGTCGCAAGATCCTGCTCGAACCGTTCCAGGAACGCCTCCACCTGCATGGCGCCCAGGTTCTCCTCCGTCCGCAGCCGGACTGCCACCGCGCCCCCCTCCACTTCCCGGTCTCCAATGACGAGCATGTACGGGATCTTCTGGTTCTGCGCGTCGCGGATCTTGGCGTTCATGCGCTCGCCCCGGTCGTCCACCTGGACCCGCAGGCCGGCCTCCTTGAGGCCCTCTGCCACCTGCTGCGCGTAATCCAGATGCCGGTCCGCGATTGGGATCAGCACGGCCTGGACCGGCGCCAACCAGACCGGGAACGCCCCGGCGAAGTGCTCGATCAAGACGCCCATGAAGCGCTCCATCGAACCCAGCAGCGCCCGGTGGATCATGTAGGGGCGGTGCTCCTGCCCGTCCTCGCCGACGTAGTTCAGGTCGAAGCGCTCCGGCAGCGTGAAATCGAACTGGATCGTGCTCAGCTGCCACTCGCGCCCGAGCGCGTCCCGCACCTTGAGGTCGATTTTGGGGCCGTAAAACGTCGCCTCGCCCTCGTCGACCTGGTACGGGATCTCGGCCCGTTCGAGCGACAGGCGCAGCGCCTCGGTCGGGGCTTCCCACTGCTCGGGTGAACCGGCCGCCTTGGCCGGGTTGCGCGTCGAGAGATAGGCCTGGAAGTCCCGGAATCCAAAGGCCCGCAGGATGTTCAGGCTGAAGTTCAGGACCCGGTCGATCTCTTCCGGCATCTGGTCCGGCCGGCAGAACAGGTGAGCGTCGTCCTGCGTGAAGCCGCGCACTCGCAGCAGCCCGTGCAGTACGCCGCTGCGTTCGTAGCGGTAAACCGTGCCCCACTCCGCGTATCGCAGCGGCAGGTCGCGGTAAGAACGGGTCTGGCTCTTGAAGATCTGCACATGGAACGGGCAGTTCATCGGCTTCAGGTAGTACTGCTGCCCTTCGATCTCGATCGGCGAATACATATTCTCCCGGTACCAGTCGAGGTGCCCGCTCGTCTCCCAAAGCTGGGCCTTCCCGATGTGCGGCGAATACACGAATTCGTAGCCACCCTTCTCGTGCTCGGCGCGGCAGTAGTCCTCGGCCAGCTTGCGAACCATCCCGCCCTTCGGGTGCCACAGGATCAGCCCCGGCCCGACCTCCTCGCTGACGCTGAACAGGTCCAGCTCGCGGCCAAGGCGGCGGTGATCGCGTTTGCGCGCCTCTTCCAGCTTCCACAGGTACTGCTCGAGTTCTTCGGAGGATTTCCAGGCTGTGCCGTAGATGCGCTGCAGCATTGGGCGGTTCTCATCCCCGCGCCAGTAGGCTCCGGCCGTGTTGAGCAGTTTGACCGCCGCGGGATTGATCTTGCCGGTGCTCTCGACGTGCGGGCCGCGGCACAGATCGACGAATACGTCGTGCTGGTAAACGGAGATTTCCGGCTTCTCCGCCAGCGGCTCACCGTACTCGTCGAAACCGCCTTTCTCCAGGCCCTCGATCAGCTCCAGCTTGTAGGGCTGGTCTTCAAAGAGACGCCGCGCTTCCTCGGAGGAGACCACTGTCTTTTCGAAATGGTAGTTCCCGGCGATGATCTGGCGCATACGCTTCTCGATGATCTCCAGGTCTTCGGGCGTGAGCGGGCGCGGCAGGTCGAAATCGTAGTAGAAGCCGTCCTCCACCGGCGGGCCAATGGCGATCTTCGCATCCGGGAACATCTCCATCACCGCCTGGGCCATCACGTGCGCGGCGGAATGGCGGATGCGGTACAGCTCGCTCTCCACATAACGGTTTTGCTCTTTCTCAGCCATGATTGCCTCCTATAAATAAAAAAAGCCCTCGCCTTCTGGGGCGAGAGCAACTCTCACGCGGTTCCACCCAGATCGGACCAGCTGGCTGGTCCATCTCTGTGCGACCGGTAACGGGGTCTGCCGCTTCCCTTACTTTACCCGGTGAAAGGGTAGTTCGGGGTCTCGCTCACGGGTGGTTTTCACCGGCCCGGCTCTGGAGGAGACTTTCAATCTCCGATCTCCTCTCCCTGTCAGGCCAACTGCCAGTTACTCGTCCCGGTCGATGCGTTTCGATCTCCAATTGCCGGAATTATACCATTTTGGTAGAAAAATGCAAGAGGTTCTCGGCCAAGAATCATGGCTTTCTCAAAAAGGGGTTTGGGGTGGGGAAAAGCAGGGCTTTCGACTTTGAGAAAGCCATAGGCCAAGAATGACGAAGCCGGGCTCAGCGGCCATTCTCAAGCTGGCCTGGGAGCCCGGCCTCTTCGAATTTCCAGATGGTCGTCTAAGGCTTTGGGCAGGTCAAGACCAGCGTTTTGCCTTTGAATGCGGAGAAGTTCCGGGTGCCTACCCGGCCGCAGGCAAAGACCTGGACCGTGTAATCGCCTTTGGCGATGGTGTAATCTTTCTCCTCGTCTCGCCCGAAGGTAAAGACGTAGGTGGTTGGCCCGGTCATGATCACCAGTGCGCGGGTGCTGGCATCGTTCTCGACCGAAACCTTGACAATCTTGATCTGGCTGGAGACATCGACCGTCCCGGTCGCTTTGGTTTCTGAAGTCGCCCGCCCGCCGCACACCGGCATGACCAGCTTGCGTTGGATGGACAGGTCCAGCGTCCCACTGACAGTATCACCGCAGGCGCGGAACCGGTAAGAATATTCCCCGCGAGAAACAGCAAAGAGTTCCGTTTCGCCCGACTTCACTTCAAAATAATAGACAGCTGGCCCCGTCAGCCAGACGAAGAGGCTTCCTGAACTGCGATTTTCAACCGTGAGCCTCACCAGATCAGATCGCGCAGTTACGCTTCCCCTTACGGGTGACGGCGCTGCCGCGGTCGTCAACAACGCTGCAACCACCCCCAGCAGAATAATGAGATGGAGTAGCCTGTTTTTCATCGAGGGAGTCCTCCTCACGCTAAAGTAAACACGGATTCATTTCGGGCATGTATCCCCATGGTAGCGCACAAGCAGCGGGATGTCAAGCGAGATCAACGCTGGGCTCACCGGTTCGATCTGGCTGCCGGCCGGCTTCAACCCAGCTCGAGCGGGCGGAAGCCCTCCCCCAGCGCCTCGTGGGCCTGGCCGATGACCATAAAAGCCCCCGGGTCGGCCTCCTGCACCAAAGTCTTGAGCTGAGCGACCTCGGTTCGGCTGACGACGCAGTAAAGCACGGAGCGGTCAGCCCCGGTATAAGCCCCTTTCCCGGAAAGCACCGTCACGCCGCGCTCCAGCTCGTGCATGATCAGGCCAGCCACGGCTTCCGGCCGGGCGGTGACGATCATGGCGGTGCGAACCGCGCTCGAGCCTTCGGAGACCGCCTCGGCCGTGATGCCGCTCACATAGAGCATGACGAGGGCATAAAGGGCATTTTCCCAGCTGAAGGACAGGCCTGCCAGGAACATGACCAGGGCATCGGTGAGCAGGTAGCTCTGTGACATCGGGATGCCGCGCCGGTGGTTGAGGATGCGCGCCAGGATATCGCTGCCCCCGCTCGTGCCCCGGCCGCGGTACACCAGCCCAAAACCGATCCCGCTGACCACGCCGCCGTACAGCGCGTTGAGCACCAGGTCCGAGGTCAATCCACCCGCCGGCAGGAAAAGCACCAGCAGGTCGACCAGGACCGAGTAAACGAGCACGGCGAACGCGGTCCGGGCTGCGAACCGCCGGCCTCCCAGGTAGCGCCATCCCAGCAGGATGAGTGGGACATTGCCAGCCAGCACCATCATGCCGATGGGCAGGCCGGTGTAGAAATTGATAATCTGGGAGAGCCCGCTTACGCCGCCGCTGGCCAGGTGGGCAGGCACCAGGAACAGGCGTAAGGACAGCGCCTGGAGCGCCGCACCGCACAGCAGCAAGGAGTAGTCCTTTAACCCGGCCCAGGTGATGCGCGACATCCCTGAGACCGCGGGCTTCTGCAAGCCCTCGGCGATTGGCTCTGCTGCACCCACACCCTCCACGGGGGATTCCGGTTCAGCCAGGACCGCTCTCCAGGAGGGCCGTGTTCGCCAGAGCTTCGAGCACCCCGATCACGGCAGAGTTGTCCAGTTCCGCCATACCCATCTCCAGCATGGCGTTGAACAGCTGGCTGTGCACGGCGGTGGAAGGTAAAGGAATGCCATACTGCCTGGCCGTGTCCAGGACGATGTTCAAGTCTTTTGCCTGCATGTAGGCCTTGAAGCCCGGAGAGCGATTCCCTTCGAAGAGACGAGGCGGCTTGACGTCCAGCGTCCAGCACTGCGCCGCGCCGCCCCGGATCGACTGCACCACTTTGACCGGATCGGCGCCCGCCTTGCGGGCGAAGACCAGCAGCTCGCCCATGGCGACCATCTGCGCCGCGACCATGATCTGGTTGGCCGCCTTGGCGACCTGCCCGGCGCCCGCACTTCCGACGTGCGTGATCGTTTTCCCCATCGCTTCGAAGACCGGCATCACCCGCTCCAGAGCCTCGGCGGGACCCCCGACCATAATCGCCAGGGTACCCTGGCGCGCCCCGATGTCGCCTCCGCTCACAGGCGCATCCAGGCTCAAGACCCCCATTTCGGCCAGACGCTCGCCGATATGACGGGCGGTCGCCGGCTTGATGGTGGAGTTATCCACGAAGATCAATCCCGGTTGGGCTCCTTCGAGAATCCCATCCGGACCCAGCACGACCTCTTCCACGTCGGGAGAATCGGGCAGGTTGGTGAACACCACCTCAACCTGCTCCGCCACTTCTGCGGGGGAGGTCGCGGCGCGGGCCCCCTCCGCAACCAGCTGCTCTACCGATCCGCGAGAGCGGTTGTGCACCACCAGCGGGAAACCGGCTTTAAGGATGTTGCGAGCGATGGATTTGCCCATCAGGCCGAGGCCAATATAGCCAACCTTGAGCATCGTGTTCTCCTTCTGTACGCGAGTTCGCAGACTAATCCACTTCTTCCAGCCGCGGCCCCTCGGCCGTATCCAATACCTGCCATCCCAGCCTGGCGATCTGCTGGCGCAGTGCATCGGCCTGGCGCCACT
>DASWHG010000149.1:0-5714 GCA_036393315.1 Anaerolineales bacterium
TGCGAAGACGGTGCTCCGGCGGCCTTCGGCGGTCTGAACGTTGCGCGGGGTGAATTCGGCCCGGTCGGCGATATGCGTAACGGTCGCGGCGAACTGCTGGCCCGGGAACGAATCCACCGAGACATGCGCGGCCTCCCCAAGAGAAACTGTACCGTAGCGGTCCTCGGGGAGGTAGACCGTGATGGTCAGGGCGTCGAGCCGGGCAAGGCTCAACAACGGCGAACCGGGCAGATTAACCTCCCCTGGCTCTACCGTGCGGGTCAGCACGATCCCGTCCAAAGGTGCGACCAGGACCAGCTTTTCCAGCTGCGCTTCGAGGACGGCCAGGGCCGCTTCCGCTGCCTCGACCTGCGCCTGGGCCAGGGCCAGCTGTTCCGGGCTGGGACCCGCCCTGGCAGCTGCCAGGTGCGCCTGAGCGTTGGCCACGCGCGCCTCTGCCAGAGCGACGGCGTCCGGGTCGGGGCCGTCTTTGAGCCGGGCGTAGCGGCGTTCGGCATCCGCCAGCTGCGCCTCGGCAACCGCGAGGTCCGCTTCCGCCAGCGACAGGTCGATCTCATTGGTCTCGCCCAGCAGGTTGTTCAGGCGGGAGACCAACGCGTCGTATGCTTTTTGGGCCTCCGAGAGTTTGTTCAGCAGTCCCGCCCGGATAAGGTTGTCTTCTGCCTTGTTTCGATACGGCTCGTAATCGTCCTGGGCGCGATCCAGCCGGTCACGGGCAAGCACGACCGCGGCGCGGGCCGCGTCGATGTCGGCTTCCGGAGATCCGCTGACCAGGTTCTCCCGCCGCTGGGAGGCGGCGCCGATCACGTCCTGGGCAGCGGCGATCTCCTTCTGGACCTGGGCAGCCAGCAGGCCGGCGCGGTCGTACAGGTCATCCAAGGCCTGTTCGGCGGCCAGCAGTTCCATCTCCGCGGCCGCAACGGCTGCCTGGCGCTGTTCTTCGGGAAGACCGGAAGCCACCAGGTCATAATTGGCCTGCGCTTGTTTCAGCGCGGCGCGGGCCTGGTCCAGCTGCGCCTGCAGAAGCCGGTCCGCGAACCGCACCAGCACTTCTCCGGCGGTCACAGACTGGCCCTCCTCAACCAGCACATCACTCACCTGGCCTCCGATCTCGGCTGAGACCAGCACCTGGGTGGCTTCAATCGTACCCGAAGCGGAAAGAAAGCCTGTGTCTGCCCTGACGCGCCCGCTGCTGAAATACCAGTACCCGAGCGCAGCCAACAAGACGACCATCAGGATGGGGACGATTTTGCGGGGATTTGGATGCATAGCTACGACTCCTTTATCGATTCACCAGCCATCCGGAAAGCATCATTAGACAAACGATCCAATTGCGTTGCGGCCCGCGATGCTGCTCAATCCAGCCGCTTCCGGAAGCGCAGCGCAGCAGCTGTCATGATCGCAACCCCAAAGATCGCCAGGGCGATGACCTCGCCCCGGATCGCCTCGAAGCCAACCCCTTTGAGCATCATGGCGCGGATGATGACCAGATAATAGCGCAGCGGCATCAAGTAAGAGATCCAGCGCAGCACGGTGGGCATGGCTTCTAGCGGAAAGAAGAAACCGGAGAGGAAGAGACCGGGCAGCAGCGTCATCCAGACAGTCAGCATGGCTTCCTGCTGGGTGTTGGCGATCGTGGAGGCCAGCAGGCCGATCCCTAGGCTGGAGAGCAGGAACAGCCCCGAAAGGAGCAGGATCAGGCTCAATTCGCCTCGAATGGGGACTTTAAACCACCACGCCCCGATCGCCAGGACCTCCAGGGTATTCAAAAAGGCCAGGATCGCATAGGGGAGCAGCTTCCCGACGATCAGCTCCCAGGGGCGGATGGGGGTGACAATGAGCTGTTCGATGGTGCCGCGCTCGCGTTCCCGCACGATGGCCGTAGCCGTCAGGATCGAGGTCAGCGCGTACAGGATCATGCCGATCACGCCGGGGATCATGAAGTACGCGCTGACCAGGTCGGGGTTGTACCAAACCTGGGTGCGGACGTCGATGGGCAGGGTCAGCGAAGCTGGCTGTCCGCGGCTGGCCAACCGGTCGAGCATTACCTCAGTCGCCAGGGACTGGCCGATCAGCTGGGCAGCCGAAAGGGAGGTCGAGGCCACGGTCGGGTCGCTACCATCCAGGACAAAGGCAACCTGGGCCGACCCGTTGGCCTGGATCTGCTGGCTGTAATCCGGGGGGATGATCAACCCGGCGCGCGCCAATCCCTGGTCGATCAGGTTGCGAAGTTGTCCCTCCGAATCGACGTCGTAGGCGATGGAGAAGTAATCGGCGGCCCGGTAGGCGTCGAGCAGGAGGCGGGCAGATGGCCCCCGATCCTGGTCGAATACAGCCAGCGGGACGTTGCGAACGTCGTTGGTGGCCGCGTATCCCAGCAGAAAAAGCTGCATGATCGGGATGACCAGAACCAGGATCAGGGTGCGCGGGTCGCGCAAGATCTGGATAAACTCTTTACGGACGAGGGAGATCAGCCGGACGTTAAACATCTCGTTTCCATTCAGTCTAGAGAAGGCCTATTGCTCCAGGATGCCGTTTAAAAAAATATCTACGAAGTAGTCCAACGAGTTCGTCTTCATCTCGACCGGCATGTACTTCCCCAGAATCAGCTCCATCATTATGTAGGAAAAGAACAGGCCGATGAAAGCCCTCAACAGGATGGGCAGCGGGATAGGCCGCAGGTTATCGTGGCCCTGCAAGAAGCGCTGGGCGAACGCCATCATCTGTGGAAAGATCAACTGAAACAACTGGGTCAGATGAGCGCCGTTAAACTCGACCAGCTCGATGAACATCAAGTTCAGGATATCCCTGCGCCCCCCCATCTCGGCCACCATCTTCTCCGCTGCATCCCGAACCAGTTCTTCCACCGTCTCCCCTTGGGCGGATAAGATAGCCGGGATGACGTCCACATACGGGTGGTGGTCGATCAGTACGGCCAGGAAGATTTCTTCTTTGCTGGGAAAGTGGTTGTAGATCCCGCCGAGGGCGACGCCGGCGGCCTGGGCGATCTGGCGCATGGAGGTACCATGGTAACCGCGCTCCAGGAAAAGCTGGTGGGCGGCAAGGGTGATTTCGGCGCGGGTGCGTTCGCCTCGGGTAACCGAGGGTGTATCCATGACCACTCTCCTCACGAACGAACGTTCGTTCATATTGTAGACCTGCTGCCCATTTTTGTCAAGAAGATCGAGAAAACTGAGCATGGCTTTCTCAAAGTCGAAAGCCCTGCTTTTCCCCACCCCAAACCCCATTTTTGAGAAAGCCATGGAAAACTGAGCCCACATTGCAACAGCAGAGCTGAAAAGCGAAAAGGGCTGTCCAAGAAGACCGGACAGCCCTTTTCGCTTTTCATTAACGTGCTTTATTCAGCGCTGAACAATTCGTCGGACTTCGCAGCCATGATGAAATCATTCCGGTGCAATCCCTGGATGGCGTGCGTCCACCAGGTCAGGGTGACCTTGCCCCACTCCGTCTTGATCACGGGATGGTGGTCTTCTGCCTCGGCGAGTTCTCCAATTTTGTTCGTAAAGGACAGCGCCTGCCGGAAATTCTTGAACTTAAACACCCGCTCCAGCTGCTTACCGCCCTCCCTTTCGATAACCTGCCAGTCGGGGACCTGCTGCAAATAGCGCTCGATCTCACCCTCTGAGACCGTTGGCTCCCCGCCCCGGCAGGGGACACAGTGCATCGTTTTTAAATTTTCCATCTCACCCTCGTTAACGACAATTCGAATACCGGACAGTAACCAGTTTACCGCAGTCCACCAACCCGCCTGGCCGAGTTATTTCCCCTCGCCCAGCTCCGCCACCTGGCGTAACAGCCCCATGAGCAGCAGGCTGAGCCTGACGCCGTCCCCGGCGGTGACTTTTAATTCGCCACCGGACTTTTCGGTACTCTGGATCAGCAGATAAGCGCCTCCGAGCCCAACCAGAGCGCCGACCACAGCCCCAATCACCATCGTCCTTGTTTTCCACCCAGAATTTTGATCTATGTCTTTCTCCATTTCATCTCCTCCTAAAAAAAGAGAGATCAGCTTTTCCGGTCCTACCCGGTGATCGCCCGGCTATCGACGGAACAGGGTCCGCACTACAGCGACGAAACTGTGGTAACGTAAGATTGGTTCTGCAGCCAGATTGGCTCCCGAGCGGGCGCGTTGTTCCACTTTATACACGAAGTTTTGAGCGATGAGCGCATAACGAGGGAGGATTTGTAAGATACGCACGAGTGCATAGATTAACCCCGCAAACAGGAGCAAAAACAACAGAGCGACCAACATGGTTGGGATCAGCAAGAAAATGACAGATATGTCCGCCCATAAGCTGGCATTCGCTTCGCTTGCCATTCCAGCGAGAACCGCGAGCACCAGGACGACCACCATCCCCAGGGCAAGCGGAAGAATGATCTGCCATAAGACCTGCCGACCATGCGCCTTATGGGTCAACGGATTTCGCCCAGGCAGAGGAGATGGCTGCCTATTATTTTGCATGGACCAATTTTAGCATACTTCTTGTTGACCGGGTCAGGCTGCCATGCTACAATGGGCCGCGGCATCCAGATCGATCCTTCCTGACCAATTTTAATTGCTGCTTGAGACGGGACCGTGAACGAAGACCCCATCCAGGTCCTTATGGTTGAGGACAACATCCAGTATTCGGAGCTGTTGGGCGAGGCGCTCTCCCAGACGGATATGCTCCATGTGGAGCTGACGTTCGCCGGCCGGTTGAGCTCTGCGCTCGAGACATTGACCCAGGCCCAGGACTCCTTCGACCTGATCCTGATAGATCTCTTTCTCCCTGACAGCCGGGGGTTGGACACGTTTTCTGCGATCCATACCCAGGCACTCCACATCCCCATCCTGGTGCTCACCGCCGATACCGACGAAAGCATGGCAATCCAGGCTGTCCGGGAAGGCGCCCAGGATTATCTGGTGAAGGGCCAGCTCACGCCCATCCTGCTCGCCCGATCCATGCAAAATGCCATCGAACGTCACCGTGCCGGGGCTTCGGTGGCAAAGCTCTCGTTGCTGGACGAACTCACCGGCCTGTATAACCGGCGCGGCTTTTACTCCCTCGCCGAACGGCACCTCAAGCTTTCCCACCGGACCGGGCAGAAGCTGCTGTTGATCTTCGCCGACCTGGACGGGTTGAAGCAGGTCAACGACACCTTCGGCCACCAGGAAGGCGACCGCGTACTGCTGGCCGCGGCGGAGATATTGCGAGCTACGTTTCGCAGCTCCGATATCATCTGCCGTCTTGGTGGAGACGAATTCATGATCCTCGCCATCGAGGCCAAAGACGGGGACGCTGCTGCCCTGGCAATGCGCTTGCAGCAAAACATTGCCTGTTTCAACGCTCGAAACCCGCTCTATTCGTTGAATTTAAGCTGGGGCGTGGCCAGCTTCGACCCGGGCCTAAATCCCCCGCTCGAGGCGCTGGTCTCCCAGGCCGACAAGGCCCTTTACCAGCACAAGCGCAGTAAAGGAGAGGCTGCCTAGGTGTCCACCGCTTTCGCTTCTTGCGGAAGCTGTGAGTGAAATCCATCAGAATGAAATCCGGGGCTGGGAAATTTATGGATGCATTCCTTGCGTGCTGATCCTCGAAGCCGAGGAGGTGCATAAAGGAATTAGAGTTAGGTATTCAATCGACCAGGAGAGAGCATCTATGGCTGCTGCAGATCTGGAAGAACTTATAACGGAAATTTGGCGGCGCAGAAGCAAA
>DASWHG010000150.1:0-4541 GCA_036393315.1 Anaerolineales bacterium
ACTTCGGCCCGCGCCTCGATCATCTGCGGGGTAAAAACCTCCAGTTCATCCATTTCGCCGCTCAGGTCCACAATCACTCCCGGGCCGTAGAGCCACTCCAATGGAATCTCGTCAATGGTCATACCACCAGTGATGAAATGGCGTGGCGCGTCCAGGTGCGTCCCCATGTGGTTCGAAGTCATAATGTACTGGGCGTTTACGCCGTGCTCCGCTTTGCGCTTGATGTATTTCACCTCGAAGGGCGGGTAAAAAGGCCAGAAGGGCACATCCTGGTTTAAGGGCTGGGATAAATCATAGAGTTTCATGGCATTCTCCTTACAAGGTGATTGGCGGAAAGTTTATAGAAATACCGTCAGACCTTTTACCGCCAATCATTCAAGCGGCAGGCGCAGACCGCCATTTTACGGTTGACTTATCTCAAAAGACTTTCAGCTGTTGCCAAGTACCGTTCTGCATAGGCGACCAGCGCCTGTTCGAAGATCTGCATGGGCGGCCTGACCAGCCCGGCGCCCACCTGCCCGATGCCCGCTTCTTTATGGGCGATGCCCGTGTTGATGCGTGGTGTGATGCCCAGTTCCACGACCTTACGCAGGTCGATGCCGGCCGGCGTGCCGCGGAAATCCAGGGCCGGGATGGTGAAATGGGAATGCTCGGCGACGGTGATCTTGTACATTTCCAGGGTTGTATCGAGCGAGTCTTTGGGCGACCCGCCGATAAAATTTACGATGGCGGGGGCGGCCGCCATGGCAAAGCCGCCGATGCCGGCCGTCTCCGTGATGGTGCTATCGCCAATATCGGCATTGGCGTCCTGGCTGGAGAAGCCGGGAAAGTACAGGCCGCTTGGGATCTGAGCCGGGGCCGTGAACCAGCTTTCGCCCAACCCGCTGACCCGAATGCCAAAGTCTGTGCCGTTGCGCGCCATGGCGGTGATCAGCGTGCTGCCTCCAACGCCGTGCGCAGCGTCGCACATCGCTTTACAGGCTGCCA
The DNA here is from genome assembly GCA_036393315.1 of Anaerolineales bacterium. Taxonomy (GTDB): domain Bacteria; phylum Chloroflexota; class Anaerolineae; order Anaerolineales; family UBA4823; genus DASWHG01. The sequence continues at coordinate 988 of DASWHG010000150.1, forward strand.
TGACCGGGTTGAGAACGCTCAACGGGTTATCCCCCAAGAACTTCAGCACTTGCGAGTGAATCTCGTTTGGTGGAGAGAGGCGCGCCAGGCGGGGCGCCAGGTTCTTGAGGAAGATCAACGAACCCGCCTTATTGCGGTTATGGCCTTCATCGCCCATATGCAGCGCTTCTGCCAACAGAGCCCGCAGGTCGATGCCCTCGTCCTGCGCGAACGCTTCGGCCAGGAGCGGTCCCATCTCGGCGTTCATCCAGCGTAATTTGTCGAGGACTTCCGGGCTGTAAGCACCGTAGCGCAGCACCTTGCCGTAGCCCTCGTTCAAGTTCGAATACGCTTTGTTGCCGTGGGTCAGGTTTTCCACCACGTACGCCTGCATCGAAGCCGAAATCACACCGGCCATCGGCCCAACTGCGTTGTGGTGGTGGCAGGGTTCGAGATCGACCTCGCCAGCCTTGATCATCCCGGTGGCTTCGGCCTCGCTTTTCGCCAATCCTTCGAAGAGCAACGCTCCGATCAACGCGCCCCGCAGCGGCCCGGAAGCCCGCTCCCACTCGATCGGCGGGCCGGCGTGCAGAAGCAGATTTTCCCGCATCCCCGGGATGGCTTCCCGCGCCACAGCCAGCCCGGTCAATACCGGCCGGGCCGACACAAGCCGTTCCACCGCAGTCGCATTCGCCGCCTCGACGTCGATTTTGACATTTTGCTCTTGCATTGGGCCCATCGACCGCTCTCCTTTGAACGCTATGCATTCATTTTCACCAGGATGGATGTCAAACGTTCGTCTCTGCCGGCCAGGACGCCGTCCAACCCGGCTGGGTCGCTTTGCAGCTGCATCAGGATGACCGAGTCGTAACAGGCGCCAGGGCGGATTCCATGCATGGAAACGCCCATGCCCGCTTCCATTCAAGCTCCCGCTCCAGCACTTCAGCCCAAGCCAGCAAGCGATCATCCGAATACCAGCGCCCGATCGCCTGCAGTCCCATGGGCAGACCGGCGTCATTCAACCCGCTCGGCAGGTTGATGGTCGGCAGGCCGGCGTGCGACCAGGGCAGGTTCATCACCGGATCGCCGGTGCTCTCCAGGCCAAGAGGCGCAGCACCGGGAGCGGCGGGTGAGATCCACAGGTCGATGGCGTGAGCCTCCATCAAGCCGGTAAGTTCAGACCTGAGTTGTGCGCGTCCTTCCAGTGCGGCCGCCAGTTCGCCATCGGAAACCGCCTGGCCTCGCTGGATCAGCTCGGTCATATTGGGCGAATACAGGGGTGCGTACTCCTCGAACCAGGCGGAGTGGAAGCGCGCCGCCTCCGCCGCCACGATCCGGTGATGGCGCTCGCGAATCCGGGAGAAATCGGGCATGGCGGGGACGCGCCAGATGGTAAAACCAGCCATTTGCAGACTCTGGCAGGCCTTCTCGAAATGGACCAGCGCCTCCTGGCCCGCATTTTCCAGGTAGCTGCCGTCGGGGATGCCGAGGACTGGCCGGTTGGGAGGCTGTATCTCCCCATCCCAGTCTCGATACAGGCATGGGGCGGCGCGTTTTGCACCGGCGACATCCGGGGTGAAGATACCGATGTGATCCAGCGAAGGGGCGAGTGGCGGGATCATACCGGCCCTCGAAACGCGCCCGTAGGTCGGCTTGAACCCCACAACCCCACAGAAGGCCGCCGGGCGGATAAGCGAACCGATGGTTTGCGTACCCAAGGCAAGAGAACATAGCCCGGCTCCGACTGCCGCAGCAGAACCGCTGCTGGAACCGCCTGGGGTGTGTCCCGGGTTATGCGGGTTGCGCGTTGGCCCGGGTACGAAATAGCCTAACTCGGTGGTGACGGTTTTCCCCAGGACCAACGCCCCTGCTTCTTTCAACCTCGTTACGCTCTTCGCTTCCGGTCCTCGAAACAGCTCGACCGGCAAACGGCTCAACGCTCGAGTCTCCAACCCCTCGACGTTCAGGATGTCCTTGACGCCGAACAGCACGCCGAACAGAGCCGGACGGGCCTGCGGGTCCGGAAAACGGGCCAGGAGCTGGCGGGCTTCCCGGCGCAGGCGCTCGAAGCGACCTTCCTCCGCTACGAAGGCCTGCACCTGCCGCTCGCAGGCGTCGAAGCAAGCCTCTAATTCGTCGATGCTTTTCAACAGGTCCATTTACTATCCCCCATTTGCCAGGTACTGCGCGGAGAGCAAAACTGCGTCTACGATGTGCTGGTACCCGGTGCAGCGGCACAGGTTCCCGGAGATTGCCTCCCGGACCTGCGATTCAGTCGGATGCGGGTTCTGCTCCAGGAACGGGACCAGGGTCATCAGGATGCCGGGCGTGCAGAAGCCGCATTGCAGGCCGTGCGCTTCCCAGAAGCCGCGCTGGATGGGATGCAGGTTCTCCGGGCCTTCCGCCAGGCCCTCCACAGTGGTCACGGTCTGCCCGTCTGCCTGGACGGCGAACAGCAAACAAGAACGGACAGGCTCGCCGTCTAAAAGGATCGTGCAGGCGCCGCATACCCCGTGTTCGCAGCCCACGTGCGTCCCGGTCAGGCCCAGCGTGTGGCGCAGGAAATCGCTGAGCAGCAGGCGCGGCTCGACCTGCCGCCGGTAGGATTGCCCGTTCACGGTTACGGTTACGGAATAATCATTGGTCATGACCCTGTTCCCTGCCAACGAACGCTTTGGTTATTTTTCTAAAAATATTTGGACGGCAGGCTTCTACCTGCCGGTATAAGATCCCTCTAGGAAAGACCGGCCGATTGGGCCGCGCGTTCCCACGCTTGCTTTAACGCCCTGCGTGTCAAAACGCGCGCCAGGTGGCGCTGGAAAGCTGCGGAGGCGTGCACGTTTCCCCATGGCTCGATTTCCCGGTCGACGAGCGCCGAGGCGGTTTCGATAGCGGCTTCCGAGAGCTTTTCTCCGTATAGAGAGCGGGCTGCCTCCCGGGCTTCCACCGGGCCATCACCGGCGTTCAAGTAGACCAGCCGGGCGGATTGGCAGGCGCCCCGTTCGTCCAATGAAAGCAGCGCGGCTAAGCCAAGCATGGCGTAATCGCCCTGCCGCCTTGCGACCTCCATGAAGGACCAACCCGTGCCAGGCGACATGGCTGGCAGCTCGATCTCGATCAAGATCTCCTCGGGGGCTAATTCCGTAGTGAACATGCCTTTAAAAAATTGATCAGCCGGGATCCAGCGTTGACCCTTTGCGCTGCGAGCCAGGAAACGCGCCCCAAGCGCCAGGGCGATCACTGGCAGCTCAGCAGCCGGGTCTGCATGCGCGAAACTGCCCCCAAACGTGCCCCGGTTGCGGATTTGCGGGTGAGCCACATAAGGCATGGTCTCAGCAACCAGCGGCGCTTGCTCGGCGACGGTAAGGTCTACTTCCAACCTGCGCTGGCGGGTCATTGCCCCGATGCGCAGGCCAGCTCCGTCATCCTGGCGTATGTAATCCAATTCAGGGAGGCGGTTGAGGTCGACCAGTATTTTGGGCTGGGCGAGCCGGAAATTCATCGCTGGCACCAGGCTCTGCCCTCCGGCCAGTACTTTCGCGTCGCTGCCGTGTTCGTTTAACACCGTTAACACC
>DASWHG010000151.1:0-8495 GCA_036393315.1 Anaerolineales bacterium
AGGTCACCCCGCGCTCGCCGATAACGGTGCTATAGCCCTCGTCAAAACCGGAAATAAACTCGTGTGCCTGGGCTGCTTTAGCGGCTGCCTCAATCTCCACCGCGGGTGCATCCTGAGCGCCAAAGGTAATATTTTCGGCGATCGAGCGCGAGAAAAGGAAAATATCCTGTTCAATAATGGAGACGCCGCGCCGTAGTGCTTCAAGGTTCCAGTCGCGCACGTCGATCCCATCGACCAGGACCTGCCCCGCGCTGACATCGTAGGTCCGGTTGACCAGCTTGACCAGGGAAGTCTTCCCGGTTCCAGTCTGGCCCACGATGGCAACCGTCTGCCCTGGCTGTACCTTGAACGAGATCCCTTCCAGGACCGGCTCGCCACCATCGTAGGAGAAAGATACGTCTCGGAACTCGATCTCGCCTCGCATCTCACCCGCGTACCCGCTGACATTCTGGTCCAGTTTGTTCTCGCGGTTCATCAATTCTAAGATGCGCCGCGCCCCGGCAATCCCGAGCGAAACCTGAGAGTAGGCGAAAAGGGATACAAATGTCGGAAAACCGAAGAGCAGGAGCAGGCCAAAATATGCCACCACCGCGCCCACGTCGATTAATCCCTGGCGGAACAGGATGAGAGCGTGCAGCAGTCCCCCGGCCTGAGCAAGGGCAAGCAAGAGCAGCGGCAGGAAACGGGCCTCGACATCTCCCTGTTCGACGAAGGCATCGCGGTAGCGGCGGGTGTTGCGCTCGAAGATCTCCCCTTCGCTGCGCTCTTGAGCCATGCCTTTCACCGTTTCGATCCCATCGATCGCTTCCGCCAGGCGAGTGTTCAGCCATCCAAACGCCTGTCTCACCCGGGCGGTGATCGGCTGCAGTTCGTTCAGGTACTGCCACAGGGCAAAGACGTAGGCCAGGACATACAGAGCAGGGGCCAGCATGAGCGCCGGGTGGTAGCGCGGGGCGAACAGGATCGGCATGATCAGGAAATTCGCCGAACCGATCACCAAATTGAGGCCAGGGCTGAACATCAGGTTGATCTCACGGACATCGTTCGTCGCACGCGCCATGGTATCGCCCACGGGCTGCAAGCTGTGAAAGGTCATGCTCTTCCCCAGCAGGCTGAGATATAGTTCATCACGAATATCTCGCTCCAGCCTCTGGCCAAACAACTCAGCACTGAAGTTTCGCCCAAACTGGAGAACGCCGCGAATGACCTGGGTAATCGCAATCCAGAAGGCGATCCGCAGCAGTGTAGCCAGGTCCGCCGGGGAGGCCAGGATGGCGTTGAAGGCCATCCCAATCAAAACTGGCACGAGCGCTGCCAGAGCCGCATTAACAAACGCCCCAACTAAGAGAGATATACTGAGCGGCCAGTGACGGAATGTATGAGAGAGGATCCAGCGGATCGGATCGCTACGATCGGTGCGGTGACGTTCAGATAAGGTAAATTCTGCAGACAGCGGAGGCGAAACCATTCTTCAGGTAAATTGAGTAAGGACCGAGTGAGAGCGTTGAATTTCCCCAGCAGCCAGGTTAGGCATAGAAAGATAGGATACCACAAAATAATAGAACTAGATCCAGGATGATTGGCCGAAAATCACCTTACAAAAAATTAGACCCCAAACAGCCAATCATTTAAACGTCAGCCAGCAGACCGCCAGGAAAACTTCCGCTATTGTTGAGGGTCTTTGGGAATCGTCGTGGAAAAAGGGATATGTGGGGATTGTTTGCGGGCGAAGCCCGCAAACAACCCCCACATATCCCTTTTTCCACTGCGATTCCCAAAGACCCTAATAAATTCTATTCGTTGCTTCCACTTTGCAAGCGGGCGGTAACCACGATCCGCTGGTTATCCACCAGATAAGGATAACACGAAATCAGCGTAACGGTAGGTTGGGAGGTCGATTCCATCACTTCCACCTGTGCCGGCTCGACGATCCGGCTCTGGCTCACCACGTAGGCATATGACCGCTGGTTCGTGTATATGACGACCTGGTCTCCAGCCTCCAGGCGGTCCAACTCTCGAAAGATCTCGCCGAAAATGTCGTTGTGGGCTGAAAGCACCAGGTTGCCATTCTCGCCCGGGTTGGCCGTGCCGACGTGCTGCCCCACGCCTTTCTTCAGCTGCTCCCAACCGTCTCCCTGGACGACCGGCGCATCGATGTCGATCGCGGGTATCTGGATGCGAGTGGCCTGTTCTGGTCCCGGCGTGGGCAGCGGGATGTCGGCCAGGGATTGGACCAGCGGCCGCAGGTGCTCCGGGATCTCGTCCTCGTTCGGCCTGGCGCCCCCCGGAGAATTCGGCGGCGTGTGGCCGGAGGGTAGCACGACCACCCCGATGAGAGGCGTCGGGGTCAGGGTTGGCTGTTCCAGGGCGGCGGCCACCTCCTGGTTCAGCTCCCGGATCAAGTTGACGCCGTTGAACAGCACGAACAGCAGGCCTATGACGGCGACGACCTCGACGCTCAACAACAGCGGGTCTAAGATCCGTCTCCCGCGAGAGGGCGAGGCCGGGACTGGCAATTCCTCGCCGCCCGCCGGGGCCGCTCCGGAGCGGAGGTCGTCGAGCGCCTGCCCTTCGACGTCCGGAGCCAGTACCACCACGCGCCCGGTGCGACGGAAGCGATCCAGGCGTTCCTGGCGGGACGCCCGCCGTTTTTCAACCAGCAGGCGCCGGAGCTCCTCGATGGAGAGATCTTCAGGGGTCCCTTTCTTACCCACGTGGGGATTATACCTTATTTGCCAGGTCCTCAATCAGCACGGCCAACCGCTCCGCCAGGATGGGACGGTCGAAGTGGGCTTCCACGTAGCGACGGCCTTGCAGGCCCATGGCGCGACCGGCCTGGCGGTCATCGGCGAGCTGGCGGATGGCTTCTGCCATGGCGGCAGCCTCTCCAGGCTGGACGGGGAGGCCCGCACCGGCTTTTTCGATCACCTGGCGGATGACCCCTTCGATCGCCAGCACGACCGGCCTCCCGGCTGCCATGTAATCGAATACCTTGTTGGGATAAACCGTCGCGTACATCGAGACCGGCTTCAGGATGGCGATGCAAGCATCGGCGGCAGCCAGGGCCTGGCGCATCTCGGTCTTGGGGACGGGTGGGAGAAATTTCACGTTGAATAGTTTCATCTCAGAGGCGCGGGCCACCAGGGCAGGTTTTTCCTTGCCATCACCGAGCAGGACGATGGCGATCTCCGGCCGGTCTCGCAGCAGGCCGGCCGCCTCGAGCAGGACGCCCAGGTCGTTGGATAGCCCGTGGGCGCCGGCATACAGGGCGACGAACTTTCCCTCCAGGTGGTGAGCCCGGAGAAAAGCGGCCCCATCCGCCTCTGGGTCGAACATGCTCACATCCGCACCGTTCGGGATGAGCGCCACGTGCCGGGCGCCGCGCGCCTGGACGTGATCGGTAAAGCCGGGCGAGTTTACCATCACCTGGTCGGCGTGCCGGTAGAGGAACCGCTCCAGCCACTCCGAGGCGCGGATGAGCAGCGGCTGGCGCAGCACGCCAACGGCCATGGCGAAGGCCGGCCACAGGTCTCGCACCTCGAACAGGAAGGGGACACGTTTCAGGCGCGCCAGCGACCAGGCAGTCGCTCCCTGGAAGATGGGCGGCGAGGTGCCCCACACCAGGTCCACCTGGCGGACCCTCAACCCAATGATAAAAGAGGACAGCATGAAGCTGAGGAAGCTGAAGACGCGGTGGGCGAAGCTGCGGTGCAGGGCCGCGTAGGTATAAGCGCGCAGGATGTCTACCCCAGGGCCGCCTGACTTCCGCGCGACCCAGGGTACGCGCCGCCCGCCCGCCGTCCCGGTGAGGTAGCTGACCGGGCTTGCGATGATGGTGACGCGGTGCCCACGCGCAGCCAGGTAAAGGGCTAACTCGTGGTGGCGGGTGCCGCCGGGTTCGTCGAGAGCTGCGAAGGCCTGGTGGATGAGCAGGATGTGCATTAAGGCAGAATCCATTCGCTGACCAGCGTAACCGGCGGGCGGGCCGTTACCTGCAGGGCGAAGGACAGCGCCGGTATCTTGACTCCGTAGGTCGGCGCCACCCAGCCCCAGGTGGGCGAGACGGGCCCTTCTCCTGAAAGGAGCTCCCCGGCGCGGGCTAAAGTATGGCGGCACGCCAGGAGATCCTCCGCCCCGGTCCTGGTTTTCAAGCGGATCCGGCCAAGGGGCGATTCCAAACGGATCTCTGCGCCGGAGCCGCCGTCTGTGGTCTCGATCTCCCAGGGCCAATCGGGAAGCAGCCAGTGCAGGCGTACGACCTGGGGTTGAGCGCCTGCCTTTCCCGTTTCCGATCTTTCCAGGGGAAGCACGCTGTCTGCGACCGTCCAGCGCCCGTCGGTGTGGGCGGTGACCGACCGGTAGTGGACCAATCCCAGGCGTCGGTAGCCATTTTGCCGGGCGACCAGGCGCTCGAACGTGCCATCGGGCGCTCGCTCGCGGCCGGTCACCTCGGCCTGAGCCCAATCCAGCCACAGGAAGCGCCCGGCGCGGGTCATCTGGTCCTGCCCGGCGACCGTCAGGGTGTTGTGGACCGCGGTACCTGCCAGCGCGTTGTCCCAGGGCGGTGGACCGTTGTAAAGGTACGTGCCGGCGTCCTGGGCGATGTTGAACCCCCGCCACCACAGGTCCACGTGGAGCTGGTCGGCGTGCCCGGGCCGGGCGGTGAACCGGGCTGCCCGCAGGTAAGCCCAGGCTCCGTGCTCTTCCTGGTACAGCACGAGAGGCGCAGCGAGGGGCTCTCGAGACCCGGGCACGTCGATAGCAGGTTTATGCTCCGGCTTTCCTCCACTGCTCGGATCCCCCAGCCACAGGGCCATCTCGTCCCAGGGGCCGCGCTCGAAAGCCCGCCGCCCGAGGAAGGCCAGGGAGGCCGCCTGAAGGACGGGACGGTAATCGTGGAAGGGGCAAGAAGCCAGCGGCAAGATGTAAGCGCCGTCGTTGGGTCCCAGGTTCGGGACGCGGCCGGTGTGCGAATCCACCAGGGCAAGGAGCCAGCGGGTGGCGGCGGCCAGGCTACGGCAGGTTTCCGCCGGATAGGGTCTGCCCAGGGTTTGCACCCAAAGCGCTGCCTGCAGCATCAGGCGGTGGTAGTTACAACTCTGCTGAGTATAGGTGCCGTCATCGGCGATCTGCGCCTGGAGGGCAGCGTTGAACCACCGCCAGCCCAGCTGGTGCCAGTCTGAGGCATGAGGGTGCCCGGAAAGGAAGACTCCCGCCGTGATCAGCCCGGCTGCCTCGGTCAGCAGGTGGTTGTTGTTCTGGGCACGCGCGTAAGCCAGGGTGAGTGGGATCCGGCCAGCATGGGCAGCGAGGGCAGTCGAGAGCTGTTCGCGGCGTTCCGGGGTGCTCTGCGGCGCAGGTGCAAAGACCTGCGCCGCGAACGCAAGGGCGATCAGGCGCAGCCCGACCTCCTGCGCAGACACCCAGTGCGGGCCCAGGTATGGAGGGTTGGCCTGGCTGAAAGACTCGAAGCTGCGCCAAAAAAACTCGGCGTAGCGCTCGTCGCGCCTCAGGTGGTAGGCCCGGCCGAGCGTGAAGACCCAACCGAAACGGCCCGGCTCCCAGGTAAACTTGATATCTTCCTCATCGCCGGAGAGAGACTTTCCTTCGTATTCCGTCCAGTGACGCAGCGGGCCTGGGAAGGCCAGCTGCAGCGGCACCGGCGGCCCGCCGAAGAGGCGCACCTGCCCGGCCAGGATCTCCTCTGCCTCGGCGATCAGGGAGCTTTCACTGCCCTCGATCACTGAGGCGATTTCCCCGCGGTCCGGGAGGGGCAATGGGCTGCCGATCAGCGCAGGCTGGGTGGTCCGCAGCGCTGACGCCCATCTGGCTTCTTGCCACTGAAAATAGCCGCTGCTCACTGCCAGACGGTACCAGGCGTACAACCCCAGCTGCCTGGGGCCGAGATCGCGCAGGGCTTTTAGATTCAGGGCGAGGCGGTGGGTGAGTCGGTTCAACACACAGAGATGGGTGAGAGAGTCAAGGCAGCCCGGCGGGCTCAGTGCTGCTGGTCGAAAAGGCTTAGCAGCGCCTGGAGGACGCCGGCCAGGGCGTGCACGGAGGCCAGGGGGTCTCCGGGGACGTTCAAGGAGTGATCGCCGCCGGTGATGGTCAGCACGGTGACGTTTGGCAGACGCTGGAGCTCGGAGACCACCTGGGGGTCATAAGTGGGGTCCTGGTCCCCACCGGCAAACAGGGCCGGGCCGCTGACGGTCCGGGCGACATCTGCGATAGGCGGGAGATGGAGCAGCGGGGTAAGCCAGATGGTCGCCGCTCCGGCCAGATCCGGGTCGCCGGTGATCAGCAAGGCCATGGTCAGCGTTCCGATGGATTTACCGGCCAGGAGAATCTGCTGGTAAGCGCGCTGCCGCCGTCCGGCCTGGAGGAGAGCGGTACCATCTTCGGCCAGGACGTGAGCTTGCTCCAACTTCGAGAGAGCTGCGAAGCTGGGCTGCGTGTAGTCTTCCCAGCACTCGAGGACGTCGAAACCTCTCAGGGCAAGCGCCTGGTCGGTGAAATACAGCAAGGGCTTGTGGCAGGAATAGTGCAGGCCGGGGAAGATCAAGGCGAGCCGGCCGCTGTCCGCGCCCTGGCGAATAAACCGGTTGGCGACCGGCCGGCCGGCCACCTCGAGCGAGATCGGATCAGATCGCAACTTGCCCTCCTGTTCTCAGGGCTTCCGATGCGGCGAAGGTGGCCCTGCTCACACCCAGGAGATCTGGGTATGGAATTGGCGGAGGTCCACCGCTCAGGATCGCGCCGGTAAAGGCTTCCCACTCGGCCCGGTGACCTTTATCCTGTCGCAGGCGGGAGCGCAGCACCTGCCGCTTTCCGTCCTGGACCGTCTCCAGCGAGCGAAAGTCGTCCAGCACCGCCACGCGGCCGCCGCTGAAGACCTCGACGCGCTCTTTCGGGAACGCTCTGTCCCCGTTCGCCACGTAGGCGAGCGTGCCGAGCGAACCATCTGGGAAGGTGAATGTCAGGGCGAGGTTGTCCCCCCGGTAGATGCCCTGGTCGGGAAGCGCCTGGCCGTGGACGGAGACCGGCGGCTCTCCGACCAGGAAGGTCAGGAAATCGACGAAGTGGCAGCCCTCGCCGATCATGCGCCCGCCGCCCTGCTCGGGATCGTGCAGCCAGTGGGTGGGCGGCAGGAACCCGGCGTTGACCCGGTAGTGGGCAACCAGCGGCTCCTGGCGCTCCCTCAGGAACTGTAGCAAGCGCTGCGCCAATGGCGCGAAGCGGCGGTTGAAGCCCACCATCAGCAGCGGGCGGGGATTGGGATCTCTTCTCTCGGCGTCCTGGGCTGGTGCAGATTCCGGTCCGGCCGGGCGGGAGGCCGATCCTCCATCACTGCTGGCAGCCGGCGTCCTGTTCTCGAGGGTCTGCAAGGCCCTGGCGATCTCGTCCAGCTCCTCCGGATGGAGAGCGAGCGGTTTTTCGCAGAAGACGTGCTTACCGGCGGCGAGGGCCGCCAGGGTCTGGCGGGCGTGCAGGTCGTGGCGGGTGAGGACGGCCACCGTGTTGATGTCCGGGTCGGCGAGGAGCGATCCACCGGATCCATCGTCGCTGAGAGCATACCGAAAGCCGAAGCGATCCCTGGCGTGCTGGGCGCTCAGTCCGGAAGCAGAAGCGACGCCGACCAGCTCCAGGTTTGGGACTTTGCGGAGCGCGGGCAGGAGCACGGCGGTAGCGAAGTTTCCGGCGCCAAGCACGCCGAGACGGACAGCAGTGGGCGGGGCGCTGGGCGGCGCAACGATCGCCGGGGGTAAACTGCCCGGTCCAGGTTCGTAAGCCGCCTCTGTTGCCTGTTTCATATCAGATTCACTGCCCGGATAAGTAAGCAGGACTCCCAGGAAAGGTTCCGCGCCTTTGCCGGTTATCAGTTGGTAGGCCTCTGGGGCCCGGTCGATGGGGATGCGATGAGTGATTAAGGGATGGACGTCCAACCGGCCGCCCGCCAGCAGGTCCACGAAGGCTTCCAGGTTGCGGCCCTCCGTCCAGCGCACGTAGCCGAATGGGTAATCGCGCCCGCCTTCCTCGTAGGCCGGGTCATATCGCCCGGGGCCGTAGGACCGTGAGTTAATGAAAGACAGCTCTTTCTCGAAGTAGAGCTTGCGGGGCAGGTGCAGGCCGACGGCGCCGATTGCGACGACGCGCCCCCGGTCGCGGGCGATAGCGCCGGCCAGTTCGACCGGGTCGGCGGAGGCGGTGTCGGCGCAGATCAGCACCGCGTCGCAGCCCCGGCCGCGCGAGAACCCTTGTGCGGCTGCTTCGGCCTGCGAACGCAGCACGGCGGTCTCAGCCCCCATCCGTTGGGCCAGCGCGACCCGCTTCGGGTCGAGGTCGATCCCCAGCACGTGGCAGCCGGCCGCAGCCGCGATCCCTGCCGCCAGCAGGCCCAGCAGGCCCAGGCCGATGACAGCCACCCGCTCGCCAAGCCCGGGCTGCGCCAGGCGAAAGCCATGCAGGGCAATCGCTCCCAGGGTGGCGAAGGC
>DASWHG010000152.1:0-2419 GCA_036393315.1 Anaerolineales bacterium
CTGGGATTCGACCGCCAGAAGCCCTTCACCGGCGAGATCACCGCTCCATACCGCTTAGATTGCGCACTGACATACCACCTGCCGGAATCGACCGATCCCGGAGCCGCCCCGCTGAAACGCGTCACGCGCGAGCTTTCGACAGCCGAATGGCAGGCCGTGCTGGACAAAGCCTGGCAGGTCGGCATCCCCCACATCGTCTTCACCGGCGGAGAACCTACCCTGCGGCAAGACCTGGTGGAGCTCATCCAATATGCTGAGAACCACGGGCAGGTGACGGGCCTGATCACGGATGGACTCCGTCTGGCTGAGACCGCTTACCTCGACGAGCTGCTGCTGACCGGGCTGGACCACCTGCAGATCATCCTCTATCCGGAAGACCCGGTCGCCTGGGAGGCGGTGCGCAACGCCATCCAGGCCGACATCTTCGCGGCCGTACACCTGACCGTTACGCCTGACAACCATAAGGAAATCCCCGCGCTGCTCGAACGGCTGGCCAGCATGGGTCTGGCGAACATCTCGCTCAGCGCGTCGTCGCCCGAACTGTCCGCAGAGCTCGAGGCTGCCCGCGAGGCTGCGGCAAACCAGGATCTCTCTCTGGTCTGGAATCTGCCTGTGCCGTATTCAGCCCTCAACCCGGTCAGCCTGGAAGTGGAGGGGGGCCTCATCCCAGCCGGCGCGGGCCGCGCCTGGCTGTACGTCGAGCCAGATGGGGATGTTCTCCCCAGCCAGGGGCTTACGCGAGTATTAGGAAACTTCCTGACGAATTCCTGGGAAGAGATTTGGCGGCGCAATGAGAATTAAACCCCGCTACCGCCCACCCCGCTCCACGAATATCTGCTTCATCCGGTCGTGCTTTGCGGCGAGATAGAGCCAGCCACGGCTGTCCTGGGCGATGGCGCAGATTTCCACGCCCGGGACCGGCTCCAGGGTGCTGCCTTCCACAAGAACCAACCGCTCTCCGAAGAATATCCAGGCGTTCCCTTCAGGGTCGAAGTAGAGCTTATACAAGCCATTCTCCCCTGGCTGAGGCACCTGGATCCAGCGATCCTGCTGCAAGCGGTAGCGCAGGTACGTAGAACCGCAGCTGGACCCACCGCAGAGTGCCAACGCAATCCATGGGTTCCCATTCGGCCCAAACCGGATATCCTCAATCCAACCAATTCGCATGTCATCCGGCGGCTCCGGTAGGTCGAATCTGGTCCAGGCCTTTGTCTTCGGGTCGAAGCGCCACAAGAGGTCGTCGATCCCCAACCAGACCCTGCCGTCGGCGTCTACGGCGATATCCTGCACGCAGCCGGAGGACGTTGGCTCGGCATCTCCCTGCCAGGTTATGCCATCGAACCAGCGGGCTCCCTGACCGGCTATCTCTTCTCCACGGGAGTCACAGTTCCCGATCCAAAGATTCCCCTGTAGATCTTGTTCCAGAGCCGGAAAGGAGAAGCCATCATACTCGGCTGTCTCAGCAAAGGGCTCAAAACCGATCTCTCGCAGCGAGTAGACTGTCCATTCCCTTCCGTCGAAGGAACGCACGTCCTGGTAGGTCGTCATCCACACCCGGCCCGACCGGTCGGTAACCATCTCCTCCCCGAGGAGGAGCAGCCTCTGCGTCCGGATGGGTAACCAGCCTTCTCTCTCTCCATAAATCCGCCATTCGCTCCCGTTCCAACTCAACGCAGCCGTACCCTGGTCGTTCACCATCCAGGTCCGCCCGGCACCATCGAACCCGGCCAACCATAGGATCACATCCGGGAAGTACACCGTCCAGGCCGATCCTTTGAGGCTGGCGACGCCATTTTCGTTGATCACCCAGAGGATGCCCTCGGGACTCACCCGCAAATCGGTGAGCAGGCCCGGGAGCACGCCTTCAAACGAAGCGAGTGGTTCAAAGAAACGCGCCAGAAGCGAGACTGGAGTAGGCGTGGGGGGTAGAGAAATCGTTGGGTTCGGAGCAGGCGGGGGTGCGCCTGCTGTGGAAGTGGCGGCCTGATCCCTGAGGGCTTGCTCAACCGCCTGGGTCGCGGTGGATTCGGCCGCGAGAGTCTGCTTCACCCGCCGGGCAGCTCGAGAGATGGCCAGGGCAGTCCCCGTTGCATCCGGGGCCGCCGGCCGGGCGTCTTGAGTGCTGCTGCCTGACACAACCGGGGAGGGCGCGGCTGGAACCGTTTCAACTGGCGCTTCACCTGCTTGCGGCGGAATCTCCAGGCTGGGGACGAACTGGTTATCCTGGCCAACCGGTGCACACCCTGCCAGGAATGCGGCCAGTACCAGGACCCAGAGGGATCTGGCGGGCGGTATCCAGTATGGGCGATGCTTCGCCATCCATCCGCCTCCGCTTGCGATGAAATATACCAGGTAATTCCTTGAAATGAATGTAGCATAATCACGATTAGGAGTCAACTGAATTAAGTGGGAAGCCTCG
>DASWHG010000153.1:0-13162 GCA_036393315.1 Anaerolineales bacterium
CTTCTTCTGGAATTCACCCCTGCCCGGGTGGGAGATGCCGGCGCGCATCCGCCAGGATTTGAGCCGTTCAAATCTGCTGGTCAGCAAAGGCGATGCCAATTACCGGCGGCTGCTTGGCGACCGGCACTGGCCTCCGGCGACCGCCTTGAGCGAGGTGGTGCGCTACCTGCCTGCGCCGGTTCTGGTGCTGCGGGTCGCCAAAGCGGAGATCGCCGTCGGGCTACAGCCCGGCCAGGCGGACGAGCTCGACCGGATAGACCCGGATTGGAGGATCGACGGCGATTGGGGGATGATCCAGTTCGCCGCGTGAAGGTTGAACCTACCGCCGGCTACTGAGACCAGTTCGTCGGTTTGCGGTCCCACCGGTGAGAGCGCAGGACTGCGTGCAGTGCTGCCGGAAGGGGACCGGCGTCGCTGGCCGCGAGGTTAGACGTGACGTGGGCCGGTCTGCGCATTCCCGGGATGATGGTGCTGACCGCAGGGTTGTTCAGGATGAAGCGCAGGGCCATCTCCGGCATGCTCATTCCTGCGGGGATAAGCGGCCGCAGCCGTTCGGCGCGTTCTACGCTGGCCTTGAGATTCTCGGGGACGAAGTATGTGTTGCGCCAGTCGCCCTCCGGCCACTTGCTCTCCAGGGTGAGCGTGCCGGTGAGGGTCCCTTCGTCGAAAGGCACGCGGGCAATAACGGCCACGTCCATTTCCTGGCAGGCGGGGAACAGCTCGTCTTCCGGGTTTTGGTCGAAGATATTGTAGATGACCTGGACCGCGTCGACCAGTCCGCTGCGCACCGTCCTGACCCCATTCCAGGGCTCCCATCGGTTGATGCTGATCCCGACCGCTCGGATCAACCCATGGCGGCGCAGTTCGTCCATCTTTTTCGCCCAGCGGTCATCCTCTAACCAGGCGTCCTCCCAGGTATGGAATTGGATCAGGTCCAGGCCTTCGACGCCGATGTTCTCCAGGCTGCGGTGCACGTACTCCTCGATGTGATCGGGTGGGAAGCAGTCATCGAGGCTGTAACTGCGGCGGCTGGGCCACTTAAAATTCTTCGGGGGGATCTTCGTCGCCATATACAGCTTCTTACCGGGGTTCTTTTGCAGCATCTGGCCTAACAGGCGCTCGCTGCGCCCCTCTCCATAGGCCCAGGCGGTATCGAAGAAGTTGCAGCCCAGGTCGACGGCCTGTTGCAAGGACTGCCGCGACTGTTCGTCCTCCGAACCGGACCAGCCGCCCATCCCCCACATTCCGTAGCCGATCTCAGAGACTCGCCAATCCATACGCCCGAAGCGACGGTAGTTCATTTTTCTGCTCCTCTCTGCCAGGACAGCCTGTCTTCAATCCAACTGTTTTCGTCCTGGAATTGTAAAAAACCTAAGTTCTGATAAGTGAAAAATCCTCCTATTCCGTAATCACGTTAAATATAAAGCTGCAGGGCGAATGTGGAAAGGTAGCATCGCCGGTACTCAGCTGTAAGACAGTATGGCTTTCTCAAAGTCGAAAGCCCTGCTTTTCCCCACCCCAAACCCCTTTTTTGAGAAAGCCATGTGTAAGACAGGGAGTAAAGTGGACATGAATAGTCCGATTTGGTAGAATGATCAAGATTGGGTATTGGAGGCATTTGGCGAACTGATGAAATTTCGACTCGTCCCCTTCACGAACGCCGTTATCCTGGTTGCCATTGCATTGCTCACCCTTACCGGCGTTTACGGCCTTTTTTGGACGCTCGACGGCTGGGTTTTCAACGCACACCGCGCATCCGGTTGGTTTTTGATTGCGGCGATACCCTGGAAGACGGCCATCTCGCTGCGGTCTCTGCGGCGCGGTATGCAGCCCAATTTAGATCGGGGAGTCGTGGTCGTGGTTTCGCTGCTGCTGGCGGCGCTGACTGCCCTGGTGATTGTATTGGGGCTGGCCTGGAGCTGGCGTTTGGGGCCTGACCAGCTGTGGCTACGGCAGACGGCCATCTCCTGGCACTGGATGTTGGCGCTTGGGTTGCTGCTGCCGTTTGCGCTGCACGTCTGGCGTCGCTGGCCGCGTCCGAAAAAGGCCGACCTTTTCTCGCGGCGGGCTGTGCTGAAGCTGGCCGGCCTGGGAACGGTGGCAATGGCCGGTTGGTGGTCGGCCGAAGGGTTGGCTGCCTGGCGCGAGCTGGTTCAGGCGCCGCGCCGCCACACGGGCTCGCGCCAGGCGGGGGCCTTCTCGGGCAATCGCTTCCCAATAACACACAGCCTAGCCGCTGGTGAGATCGACCCGCAGGCCTACCGCCTGGTTGTCGAAGGGTCAGTTGCCGAGCCGCAATCTCTGGCGTACGCCGAGCTGCTGGCATTGGCCGGCTCAGAACGGGAGGCAACCCTGGACTGCACCCTGGGCTGGTACACGGTGCAGAATTGGCGAGGGATCCGGTTGGAAGACCTGCTGGAGCGGGCCGGAGGTTCCCCGCAGGCATTCGCGGTGCGGCTCGAATCGGTGACCGGCTACGCACAGATCTTGCCAATCTCCGAGGCCAGGCAGATCCTGCTGGCCACCCATGTCGGCGATGAAGTGCTCGAGCACTGGCATGGCTTCCCCTTACGGGCGGTGGTGCCAACCCGGCGTGGTTGGTTTTGGGTCAAATGGATCAGCCGGATCGAATTGATCTCCTTGTGATCATCGAAACCCCTCAATTTTTCGAGTTGGGACAGTTTTCTTCCAGGCGCTTCTCGGTGGCCTGGGTTACTTGTTTGGATAGCAGGGGGAAGCGGAAGCGCAGGCTGCACCGGCAGGAGAACGAGTTGGCGAAGGGGATGAATAACGATGAAGCCTTGATCAAGGCCGGTTACCAACCGGTCTATCGGGCTACGAGCAGTGAGGAGGACCTGGATCATGCCCTGGATGGCGTCCATGGGCTGGTAGTCGTCGGCGGGGGAGATGGTACAGTCCGGGCAGTTGCCTCCCGTTTGATCGGAAAAAACATTCCGCTGGCAGTAATTCCGAGCGGAACGGCGAACAATATCGACCGGGCGCTCGGATTAAAGGCAACCCGCGCGAGATCACTGCCGGGCTGGAGCAGCCCATGCGCCGGTATTATGATGTTGGCAAGGTGCAGGCGCCGTGGGGAGAGGATTATTTCCTGGAAGCAGCCGGTTATGGGTAATACGCGAGCACGCTCGCAGTTTACCGTCCTGAGGATGGCAAGAGCATGCTTCGGTCGATCGAAGCGATCCGGCAGACGATGGGGACCTTTGAGAGCTCTGAGTGCCGGATGCTATTAGACGGGGAAGACATTTCGGGCGCATATCTGCTGGTAGAAGCGCTTAACACCCCGGCTTTTGGGCCGCGGATCAAAGTGGCTCCGGAAGCCGATCCAAGCGATGGCCTGCTCGAGGTCCTTCGCATCCGGGACGATGTTCGTCAACGGCTTTCCAATTCACGTGGACGGGGAAGTGCGCCCTGCAGATGTAGAGCCCCCGGATGACCGCGAACCGGTCTCTCCAGTAAGTCCGCAGCCGGACGGCAGAAATGGATCTACGATATGCGTGGAGGTATTGCCCCAATCGATCATCTTACGCCTTCCGAAGCGGAGCAGGTGGAAACCCTGGGCGCGGTGATCGATCTGAAGGGCGAACCTGCTCCCGGGACGATGAAAACCGACCTGCACTGCCACACGGAAGCCTCGCACGACTGTAGTACTCCCCTCGATTTGTTTCCCGCCCGCTGCCTGGCGCGCCAGGTCATGGTCCAGGCGATCACGGATCACAACCAGATCTGGGGTGCCCAGAAATTGAAAGAAAAGGTGGAAGAGCGAGCGGAGGAGGTTGGAGCCCGCCTGACCATCATCGTCGGCGAAGAGATCTCAACCCGAGAAGGGGAGGTGATCGGTCTGTTCCTGGAGGAACGAATCGAGCCCGGCCTCGGCCCGGAGGAAACGATCGATCAGATTAAAGCTCAGGGTGGGCTCGTGCTCCTGCCGGACGGATTCGATCCGCTCAAGCGCTGGCGGTTAAGACCGGAAGCGCTCTTGAGGATCGCCGATTCGATCGATATCATCGAATCTTTTAATGCCCGAATCTCGCAGCCTCGTTGGAACCAGGCAGCTGTTACTTGGGCTCAGGAACATGGCGTCTTGATGAGTGCCTGGTCCGATACGCACACTCTGGCGGATATAGGCAGCGCCTGGGTAGAAGTGCCTTACCAGGCTATCCAGGTGCGGGGGATCTGCTCAAAGCCTTACAGGACGGGACACCTGTAGGAGAGTGGACCCATCCTGGGATTGCTTTCGCCTACAAGATGTGGGACCGGATACGGCGCAGATTATTTCCTCGCCGTTGAGTTACATTCAATCCGCTGGTTGATCGATGCTGTTGGATTTCTCTATGATTGACCCGTTGGCTCGTGTGTGGTTCTCCGGTTCACAATAGACCCGGGTTTACCAATCATCGCGGCGTCCGCCGCCACGCCGATCATCGTTACCCCTTCCGCCACCGCCATGTCGTTCCCCACCTCCACGGCGCTCGCCACCTCTGCCACCCCCACCTCGCCGTTCTTCCGTACGAGGGCGGGCTTCGTTCACGGTCAGGGTCCGGCCGCCCAATTCAGCCCCGTTCATAGCCTGGATGGCTGCCTGGGCCTCTTCTTGGGAAGGCATTTCGACAAAGCCAAAGCCCCGTGACTTGCCGGTGAATTTGTCCTTGATTAAGGTGGCAGAGGTCACTTGCCCGTAGTTTTCGAAAGCCTGGCGCAGATCCTCTTCAGTGGTGGTGTACGAAAGGTTCCCTACATAAATGTTCATATTCTCCTCGTTCTTCCCGTGGGTGGATGGGAATAACCAATTATAACTCTATTACGGCAATTCCCAAAAGGCAACTTCGTCAACCTGAACCGTGAAGTCCTCCGTGTTCACCGAGCCCACAAATACGCCGATCCTGCCCTCCGTATGGGTATCATCGCTGATCTCTTCCAGGAGGTTCCCATTCGCATAGAGCCCCAGGCGGTTTCCCTCGGCCAGCAGGCCAATCCGGTTCGTCTGGTCAGAGCCGGCATTAAGACGGTCACTGGCGGTCCAATCGATCAGGGTGACGAACTTGTCCCCGTTCCACCTGCGCAAGGAATAACGTCCATCACAAGCGGCGCCCATAAGGTAGCCCACATAACCCTTGCCAGTCCGGGTAGCCCGCAGCATCATCCCAAAGCGATCCAGCCCGGAACACCTTTCCTGGGTGGCTGTCATTTCGATATAGAAATCCTCCAGGCTCGGCCAGGAGAGCATCCAGCTATCCCAGGAATCCGGGTTGAAGGCGGTCATGAGCAGGCGGTTGCTTGCTACCTCGAAGGAGACGTGTTCGTCTTCAAAGAGTGCCCAATTCTCGCCGCTCGTGAAAGTGTCGCTGAAATCCGGATTTCCGAAGCGGGCGCGCGGGTCCGAAGGGAGCGCCGTCGAGGTCAGGGTGGGTGTTGGACTGTCGGAGGCCGCCTGCGTTTCCGTTACCGTAGAAGTTGCACTCGGTCCGGGTTCCGGACTGGGTTCGGGAGTCGGGGTGGACGCTCCGGCCGGAGGGGTGGAGGTGATCTCTGCGGGGTCTGTAACCAGGGGTGTTTGAACGGCGGGTTCCCTTGTTGTAGACGTTGGTCCAGATTGGGTGAGCCGGGCGAGGATAGTCTCGGCAGCGGAGGTGAAGACCGCCTCCTGGTCGACGGGAGTGGGCGACGCCGGGGCGGGCAAGGTGCAGCTGGCCAGGAGAGCTGCAGAGATAAACAGATAGATAGCTTTTCTTCGCATCGATTTCATCCTCAAGATTCTCTCAATTATAAACGCCTCTTTCGCCGAAGTCGGCCTTGCCAGACCGGTCCCCTTTCTGGCATAATGGGTAAGACAGACTTAGCAAGGAGACAGGTCATGAACATGCAAACACCGCTGCCGCAGCAGGTTCTTCCATCCGAGGTGCACGGTTCCCCGCCCCCAATGATCCGGGTCAAAGGCACTCACCGGGAGATCGGCCGCCAGATCGGAGAGGCCTGTACGGTCCAGGTGCGCCAGAGCATCGCGAAGGCCTGTACTCTCATCGAGAGCGTCCAGGAGCATCTGCTCCTGGATTGGGAAGGCGCGCAGATCCAAACGCGCAAGTACATCCCCTTCGTCCAGGAACGATACCCGCAGTACGTCGAAGAACTGCTTGGGATCGCCGAGGGAGCCCAGGTTGACTTCGATGACCTGGCGGTGCTGAATGCCATGGAGGCTGTGACGATGGACGCCCTCCACCTGACCAAGTGCACCAGCATGGCTGTAAACGGAGACCTGACCGCCGACGGGCACGTTCTGATCGCACATAACGAGGATTGGCTGCCGGAAGACGAGAGCGACGTTTATGTTGTCCACGCCTCCCCGGACGACGAACCAGCCTTCCTTGCCATGACGTACGGTGGGCTGCTGCCAAACATTGGATTTAATGAAGCCGGGATTGCCCAATGCTGCGACTCGGTGTACCCAAACGATTCGCGTATCGGCATCCCGCGCGTTTTCGCCTCCCGGGCAGTGCTCTCGGCGCGAACACCGGCCGAAGCGATCGGCCACATGCTCGTCTCGCACCGTGCCGCCGGTTACAACCACCTCCTGGCTCACGAGAGCGGTGAGCTGTACAACGTAGAGGTGTCCGCGCGCCGATTTGCGATCCTTTATGCAGAGAACGGTTACCTGGTGCACACCAACCATTACCTGGACGAACGTATGCAGGCCATCGAAAACGAGCCGGATGAGCTGATCGCGACGCGAGTACGATACTTCCGTGCCCTGCGGCTGTTAAAAAGCACCCCACTGCATACGGTTAAATCCTTGCAGTCTATCCAGCGTGATCACATCAATTTCCCCAATTCGATCTGCGATCATGCCGCTGCCGATCTACAGCCGTTGGATCGTGAGAAGACGATCAATGCGCTGGTGATCGATTTGACCTCGGGGGCCATGCACCTGGCCTGGGGGAACCCCTGCGAAAACCAGTACCACACATTCTACCTGGACGAATCGCCCCACAAACCATAACCCGCTCTGCGGCGGGCCGAGCGCCTTTCGTGCTGCTCGTGGATCTCAGCGACATGCGCGATTTTTTCGGAGATGGCGGCAGCCAGCCAGCGCTCGCCGTTTTCTCGGCTCGCCAGGCTCCCGGCGCCGTACGCGCCAGTAGCGGTGTCGTCGTCCCAGGGCGGGTTCGCAACCAGCGCGCCGCCTTCTGCCCAATCCATGTAGTAGGAGGGTGTGGCGATGAAATCGGTCTCGTCCACAACACGCTCCATGTGGACCAGGTCGGGTTTCAGGTGGCAGATCAGGGAGGTCTCCAACTCGCCTGCGTGGCCCATGCCGCCGATCGGGGAGCGGCGGTGTTGCTGCAGCGCGGCCGCACCCTCTGGCCCTGAGAGGTATAACCAGGCAGTCGCGCAGAAAATCCGGCGGTGGCGTTCCCCGGCGTACTTGACGACATTCACCAGGAACGAGCAGTTCCCACCGTGACCGCTGATCAGGTACAGTCGGTCGAAGCCGCGCTGGACCAGCGCGTCGACCACCGCCAGCCAGAAATCCTCGTAGGCGCGCCCCCCGGCGTTGAGGGTCCCGGCGAAAGAAGAGCGGTGCGTGCTCACGCCATAAGGCATCACCGGCAGGCGCGTGGCTTCTGACGGGATTGCATCCACCACACCCCGGACGATGGCGTCGACGATCAGTGTGTCGGTGGACAAGGGTAGGTGGTAGCCGTGCTGTTCGGTGTGACCGATCGGGATCAACACCACTTTTTCGCGCTCTTCATCGGGAGGCAGGGCCGGCAAATCGCCGGCCGTTTCGGCCAGTGTTGGGTCACGCCGTTGCGGTAAGGAAATCCCCCGCGCCAGCCGCCCGGCCTCTCCGGCCCAGGTCGCCCAGTTCAGTCCCGGAGGGGTGAGGGCGTATACACGCGAGAAGCCGTCGTCCTGTAGGCTGTCCAGCAGGTTGGCGAGATAGGCGGCCAGGGCCTGCGCAGGGACAGCCAGCCCGCTTCCGGGCCAGCCAAAAGGGATTGCGGGCAGCAGGCCGGCGCGAATTGGCTCTCCCAAAGCGCTCGCCAACCTTTCCAACGGGTATCCGCTGCCCAGGGGGATCACCAGAGGCAGGTCGCGCGGCAGGCCGGCCACCTCCGGCCAGGTCAGGTCTGCGAAGGGAAAAAACTCGGTCATGAGAGCCACCATCCGGTGAGAATTAGATTTTCGAAAGCAGCTGGGCTTTCTTCTCCTGAAACTCCGCCTCGGACAGGATACCCCGCTGGCGCAGCTGGTCGAGCTGCTCGATCAGGGCGGGGACATCGTCGCGCCTGGGCTTCTCCTGCTCGTAACCTTCCAGGCGTGCTTTTGCATTCAACATAGCGGTCTTGAAATGGACCGGCCTGTCGATCCAGCGGAACAGGTTCACCCCCAGTTCACTGGCGGTCAAGATCTCGATATCTCCGTAATCGAACACGCGCCCCAGGGCGGACTGCACCATTTTTACGTCGTTGACCTTTTCCAACGATGAATCGGTTACGTTTTTATTAAATACGCCTGAGGTTTGCATGACTCGCCGGTTGGTAATGATGTACTGGCGGTTGGACCAGGTCAGGAAATCCATGATGAGGGTCGCAATCGGGACCAGCAACAGGATCGCTCCAACGGCCGCTGCGATCCAGCCGAAGGCCGAGAAGAAAATCGCGGCGGCAGCCGCTGCTGCAATGATGATGAAGATCGCCACAACTTCCAGGACGATCGCCCTGGCCATAAGAGACCAGTGTTGGCGAGAGATGAGGAGGATGTTCTCGCGCTCGCCGAGCAAACTTTGGATATAGCTCATCGCCATTGACCACCTCCGGTGGATGATAAATTCTGTCTCTCTGGGATCTGCCGTGGTAGGGGCCATATGTGGGGGTTGTTTGCGGGCGAAGCCCGCAAAAAACCCCCACATATCCCTTTTTCCACGGCGATTCCCAAAGACCCTAAATTCTTAGACAGCGTGACAGGCAACCCAGTGACCAGGATTAATTTCGCGCCACTCGGGCGCCGTGTGGGCGCAGTGCTCCATCGCCACCGGGCAGCGCGGGTGGAAGCGGCAGCCAGAGGGCGGGTTGAGCGGGCTGGGCACATCGCCTGCCAGGATGGTGCGCCGGCGGGCGCGGTCCTTTCTGGGGTCCGGGATCGGCACGGCGGAGAGCAGCGCCTGGGTGTAGGGGTGCAGTGGGTTATCGTACAGCTCATCCCGCTCCGCCAGCTCGACGATCACTCCCAGATACATGACTGCCACCCGGTCGCAGATGTGGCGGACCATGCTCAGATCGTGGGCGATGAACAGGTAGGTCAGCCCGAGGCGGTCTTGCAGGTCTTCCAGCAGGTTGACCACCTGAGCCTGGATAGAGACGTCCAGGGCGGAAATCGGCTCGTCGCAGACAATGAAGAGCGGATCGGAGGCCAGCGCGCGGGCGATGCCGATCCGCTGGCGCTGCCCGCCGGAGAACTCGTGGGGAAACCGGTTGAGATGCCTGGGACTCAGCCCGACCAGCTCCAGCAGCTCTTTGATCCGTTCATCTCGTTCTTTTTCGGTCTTCAGCAGCTGGTGCACTCGCAACGGTTCCCCGACAATGGCGTTGACGGTCCAGCGCGGGTTCAACGAGGCGTAAGGGTCTTGAAAGATCATCTGGGCTTTGCGGCGAATGGCGAGCAGCTCGTGGGCATTTGCCCGCCGCAGGTCATGGCCATCGATCGTGATCGAGCCCTCCGTCGCCGGATAGAGGCCGAGCAGGGTGCGGCCGGCGGTGGTCTTACCGCAGCCGCTCTCACCGACCAGGCCAAGCGTCTCGCCGCGCTCGATATGGAAGGAGATGCCATCTACGGCTCGTACGGCCCCAACCTGCCGTTCGAACACGATCCCGCGCGTTACGGGGAAGTGCTTCTTCAGGTTTTGGACTTGAACTAAAGGAGGGGCATGCTGCTCTGGCAAAGCTGGACCGTTCATCGCTGTTTCCCCGTCTTGATGTCCACCCAGCATGCGATCCGGTGTGGGGCGGATACGCTCGCGGATACGCTCGCGGGTACGCTGGCAGGCATGCTGGTAGATGTGCCCGCGAAACCGCTTCCATCGATGGGCGTCAGCGCAGGATTCTCTTCCCAACAGCGCTCGCAGGCGTACTCGCAGCGCGGCGCGAAGGGGCAGCCGCGCTGCTCGACCAGCAGGTTCGGCGGGGCGCCGGGGATCGATTTCAGGCGATGCTCACGGTGGCGGTCGACGCGCGGCAGGGCGGCCAACAAGGCCATCGTATAAGGATGGCGGGGGTTTTCGAAAATCGTGATCACATCGCCTTCTTCGACAATATAACCGGCGTACATCACCACCACCCGGTCCGCCAGGCCTGCAACCACCCCCAGGTCATGTGTGATCCAGATCATGGACATGCCGAACTGATCCCGCAGCTGGATGGCCAGCTCGAGGATCTGAGCCTGGATGGTGACATCCAGGGCTGTGGTCGGCTCGTCGGCGATCAGCATCTGGGGCTGGCAGGCCAGGGCCATTGCGATCATCACACGCTGGCGCATCCCGCCGGAGAACTGGTGCGGATAATCCCCCAGGCGACTGGCCGCGCCCGGGATGCCGACCGCTTCGAGCAGGCCGATCGCCCGCTTGGTCGCCTGTTTATGGTCCATGCCCAGATGAGTGCGGAGCGATTCGGTGATCTGCCGACCGATGGTCAACACCGGGTTCAGCGAGGTCATCGGGTCCTGAAAGATCATGGAGATTTCTTTGCCGCGCACGTCTTCCAGTTCTTCGTCGCTCATTTGAAGCAAGTCGTTGCCCAAATAGAGCGCGCTGCCGCTGAGGATCTTCCCCGGGGGAATAGGGATTAATCCCAGGATGGACAGCATGGTGACCGATTTCCCGCAGCCGCTCTCTCCCACTACTGCCAGAGTCTCGCCTTCCTTGAGGTGGAAGGAAACGCCGTTAACGGCATAGACCGTACCTTCGGGTGTGTGAAAGCGGGTTTTCAGGTTTTGAACTTCCAATAAATTTGACAAGTGACTATCCAACTACTCGACTACTTGACGACAAGACTAAATAGCCCTGCTATGCGGATCGAGCGCATCCCGCAGCCCATCCCCCAGGAAGTTGATGCTCAGGACGATGAGCACGATCAGAGCGCCCGGGAACAACCACAGCCAGTAAGCCTCCTCGATGTAGTTATAAGCGCCCTCGAGCATGTTGCCCCAGGTGGCGGTTGGCGGCCGGACCCCCAGGCCCAAAAAGCTGATGTAGGCTTCCAAAGTTATGGCGCTGGCGACGCCCAGGGTGGCCGAGACGACGATCGGGGCGATGCTATTGGGCAGGATATGCCGGAAGATGATCTGGGAAGTGGGAGTCCCGGTGGCGCGCGCCGCCAGGATGAACTCCCGCTCTTTTAATGAGAGGAACTCAGCCCGTACGATCCGGGCCAGATAAGGCCAGCTGGTGAGTCCGATGATCAGGATAATGACGATGACACTGCCGCTAAAGGTACGCCCGAGCAGCTCTAAGTTTGGGATTTTGTCTCCGAAGAACTTGGCCATGACGAGCAACAGGAAGATCTGCGGTACGGTTAATACCGCTTCAGTAAAGCGCATGAGCAGGCTGTCCAGTTTCCCGCCGTAATAACCGGCCAGGGATCCGACGAGCACGCCGATGAAAACTTCTACCAGCATCGCCGTCAGGCCGATGAGCAGGGAGATCTGGCCGCCGTAGATCGTCCTCGCCAGGATATCGCGGCCGATCGTATCGGTTCCGAAGGGGTGCTCCGCCGAAGGCGATTGCAATCGCGCCCCGGTTTCCGTGCGGTTCGCAAAGGCCTCGCTGAAAATAAATGCGCCCCCAAACGAGTATAGAACCAGCAGGATCAAAGTGACGCCACCGAAGAGGGCCATCTTGTGGCGGCGGAAGCGGCGCCAGGTCAGCTCGCCGAGCGAAAGGGGCGGCGCTTCCAGTTCATCTGGCAGCAGGTGAGCGACTCCTCCGGTGGTTCTAACAGTCGATTCCATTTCCATCCTCAGCCATTTACAGATTTACCACGGAGATTACCGCTCATGAGAAACGAATGCGCGGGTCTAGCCAGGCATAGGTGATGTCGGTGATCAGTTGGAAAACCACGACCGCCACGGCGATGAGCATCAGTACGCCCATCACGACCGGCGTGTCGCCGCGCGACAGGTGGTCGAGAAACAGGCGGCCCATGCCGGGCCAGGCGAAAATCCGCTCAGTGACGACGGCTCCCCCCAGCAGGAAAGGCAGGTCCAATCCAATCACGGTCACGATCGGCAGGGAGGCGTTCTTCAAGGCGTGAATCAAGATGATTTCCCGGCGCGGCAGACCTTTCGATTTCGCCGTGCGGACATAATCCTGGCTCAGGACTTCTAACATTGTGCTCCGGATGTAACGGCTGTAGGCTGCGAAGTAGCCGAAAGACAGGGTCGCGACCGGCAGGACCATGTGCCAGGCAACCTGGAGCGTCGTTTTTCCTTCTTTGGGGTCAAACATTCCTACGGTGGGTAAGTAGGGCAACCCCCAATGTTTGAAGTTGACCGCGAAAATATACATCGTCCCCAAGGCGAAGAAAAAGACGGGCATCGAGTAGAGGATAAAGGTCGTCGCGGTGATGGTGTTGTCGAGGAAGGAATACTGGCGTAAAGCGGAGTACAGGCCGATCGCCAGCGCGCCCAGAATAATGACGACCTCGGAGGCGATCATCAACAGCAAGGTGTTCGGCAGACGGTCCCAAATAACCTCGGTGACCAAGCGGCCGCGGTTGACCAGGGAGGTGCCGAAATCGCCGCGCAACACCCCTTTCCGTTTCCCAGGGGTGTCTCCAACGCCATCGCCGTCCAGGTCAACCGTGGTCCAGTCGTTGCCGACCAACCAGTACAGGTACTGGACGAAGAGGGGTTTGTCCAGGCCGAGCTGGCGAGTCAGGCGCTCCCGGTCGGCCGAGCGGGTGACCTTGCGTCCCCCGAGGGTCGCGATCGGGTCGGAGACATTCTGCATCAACGCGAACAGCACCAGGCTGATGAGAAACAGCAGCGGGACGGCCTGTAAAAGACGCCGCAAGATATAACGAGTCATGCCCTGCTCCCGGTCTGGTGAAGTCTGGCGACTTCGTTTCAGGGAAGTGTTTTGTGTGTGCGT
>DASWHG010000154.1:0-7861 GCA_036393315.1 Anaerolineales bacterium
GCGCCCTGGCCTTGACGACAGGTTGTGCCCGTAACTCAGCGGAACAACCGGCGCCTGCCGTCGACTTTGGCACACCCGACGTCGAGATCTCCCTTTCTACCCAGGAAGTGGACTGGGAGCTGGCGCCGGGCAAGGTCATCCGGGCCTGGGCCTACGACGGCCAGGTGCCGGGTCGCACGATACGCGCCCGAGAGGGCGAACGGGTAAAGATCGTCATGAAGAACGATCTACCCGAGCCGACGACCATTCACTGGCATGGGATCGACGTCCCCGCCGACATGGATGGCGTGCCGGAGATCAGCCAGCCGGCGGTCAAGCCGGGCGAAAGTTTCACCTACCGGTTCGTAGCCCAGCCTACCGGGACGCGCTGGTACCACACCCACTTCAACTCGGCTCACCAGATGGATCTGGGGCTGTCCGCGCCTTTTATCATCGAGCCGGCCTCCCCGGAACCCCCTGTCGACCGTGAATATACCCTGCTGCTGGACGACTGGCTCACCGGCTCGCCGTCTGCGAAAAACGCTCAACCGGGCGGTGGAATGATGGGCGGCATGATGGATGGGATGATGGGCGAGGGCGGGCCAGCCTACGACACCTTCAGCCTCAACGGCAGGGCTTGCCCGGCAGCCGAACCGCTCGTGGTCAAACAGGGTGAACGCGTCCGGCTGCGCCTGATCAACGCCAGCAACATGCAGACCTTTACCCTCCGGCTGGCAGGGCATCGCTTCCAGGTCACGCACACCGACGGCAACCCGCTTCAATCCCCGGTGGAGGTGGATGTCCTCCCGATCGCCCCGGCCGAACGCTACGACGTGATCTTCGAAGCCAGGAACCCCGGCCGCTGGCCATTGTATGCGCTGGATCCGGCCCACACGGAAGGCGGCCTGAAGACAACCGTCATTTATCAGGGTTTTGAGCAGGCCTCGGAGGTAGATGTGCGCTACTCCGATACTGGTCTGGTCTTCTGGTCCTACACTTCCGGGCAAGGCCTGGACACGCTGCCGCAAGCGACAGGCGGCCGCAGGTCGTATGAGCTGACCCTGTCCGGGGGAATGATGATGATGGGCCAGAGTCCGGAGGTGTGGACCATCAACGGCAAGCGGTTCCCGAAAACCGATCTCCTCAAGGCGAGCCGGGACCAGCCGGTTTTCGTGCGGCTATCCAACATGAGCATGCAGGCGCATCCTTTCCACCTGCATGGGCAATCCTTCCGAGTCCTGAGCATCAATGGGCAGACTCTGCCTGCGCCGCTCATCAAGGACACCGTGGATGTGCCGGCCATGATGGGGACGGTGGACCTTGAGTTTACGGCCTTCAACCCTGGCGATTGGCTGTTCCACTGCCACAAACCCATGCACATGGATGGCGGTATGGCGACGCTGGTGGCAGTTCGATCAAGTTAGAGAGTTATCTCTTCTCGCTCAGCGCCTGGTCATACTCACAACCCGCTTCCGCCGAGGCGAGCTGGGATCAGAGTACATGAAATGGATAATCCCTCTTATTTGAAAGTGCCTCTTCGAACGTGGCAGATCAGGGCGATCGCTTTGTCAGCCGCAGCCGGTTGGATCCACGTGCTGGCCGCCCCTTCGCACCTAAATGTGTGGATCGGGTATGGCATGTTCTTTATCAGTGCTTCTATCGCACAAATTTTATACGCCGTGTTATTGGGGATTGAACCGCCCAAACGCGAATATTTCTGGACAGGAATCATCGGCAACGCAGCCATTATTGGACTGTGGATCGTCACTCGTACGGTTGGCATCCCGTTTCTGGGGGCGGAAGCCGGGGTTGTCGAGCCTGTGGGGTTGCTGGACTCGCTTTCGAAACTCATCGAAGTGACCTTGATCGTTCACTTAGCCGTCCTGCTGCGCTTCTTTCCTTTGCTTGACAAGCAGCCCCTGTTCCAGTGAAGCCTATCTTCGTTTGGACAATCTCGTGCTATAATTAAAATACTACTATTATGTAGTAGGAAAACAGAAACAAACATGACCAGAACAGTTCAATTCACGATCTGGAATGGAAACGGTAAAGGAGGAAACCATGCAAGTGAACGATATCATGACCGAAAACCCGGCCTGTTGCACAGCGGACACGAACCTGCAAGAAGTGGCTCGCCTGATGGTCGAGAACGATTGCGGCTGCATCCCCGTGGTCGAGGATGAAGAAACCATGCGGCCGGTCGGCGTAGTCACAGACAGGGATATTACCTGTCGCTGTGTCGCTGAAGGTAGAAACCCGTTGGAAATGACCGCCGGTGATATCATGTCCAGCCCTGTTGTAACAACTACGCCAGAAACCAGTGTGGAAGATTGCTGCGGGGTGATGGAGGAGAACCAGGTGCGCCGCGTCCCGGTGGTGGACGCGCGGGGAGGTTGCTGCGGCATCGTCGCCCAGGCCGACCTGGCCTTGAAAACCGAGGAGCAAAAGACGGCCGAAGTCGTGCGCGAAGTTTCTCAGCCAACCCCCACGGCTTCCAGGGTCCCAGGCTCTAAATAAAGTTGAGAGATCAACGCAACCAGGCTCTAATCAACGGCGCCCTCATCGCCGTGGGGGCAGTGGCCATCATTGACAACATCGTAGCCCACTGGCTTTTGGGTCTTCACCGCGCCGTCCCCGGGCCATATGCCGGATGGTTAGAGGCAGGCCTGGTCGTGCTGGGCGCAGGCCTGCTGATCTTAGGCACCTGGCGAGAGTTACGAGCGCGCCGAACGGGTCGAGCGACTTGAGGAGCGAGTAGCCGGACTCGAAATACGGGTAGCAAGTCCGGTTAGGAGGAAGGTTGATGACAGCGAGTGCTGAAACATTGAGCAGGCAGGCTGAACTCAGCCTGAACCGGCGTGAGTTCCTGAACCTGGCCTGGCTGGTCTCCCTGGGCTTTTTCCTGGTGGATATCGCCGGGGTGACTTACCTTTTTGCTTTGCCACGATTTAGAGCAGGCGAATTTGGAGGGGACTTCACGGTGGGAAACGCGGCGGACCTGCCCGCCACGAGCGACCCGCCGGAGAACTACCCCAAGGTCAGGTTCTGGCTCAGCCATCACGAAAAAGGATTGAGCGCCCTGTATAAAGTCTGTACCCACCTGGGATGCTTATATAACTGGGCAGACCAGGAGAATAAGTTCATATGCCCCTGCCACGGCTCCCAGTTCCAGCGCGATGGCACCTACATCCGAGGGCCGGCGCCGCG
The DNA here is from genome assembly GCA_036393315.1 of Anaerolineales bacterium. Lineage (GTDB taxonomy): Bacteria > Chloroflexota > Anaerolineae > Anaerolineales > UBA4823 > DASWHG01. The sequence continues at coordinate 3,187 of DASWHG010000154.1, forward strand.
CTCGCTGGATCGTTTTGTGATCCAGCTTTTGGATGCGCAGAGCGGTGAAGTCGTCGCCGAGACGGATTCCAACGGAAATTCCATCAACGTGCCTGAAGGTTTCCAGGGGACGATCAAGGTAGATACCGGGCGCAGGATCCTGGGACAGCCACACGGCTAAAGATGAATTCGAAGGACTCGAGACCCGACACAAAACAAACCAGGCTGGCCCGCTCCCGCTATGATCGCATCGCGCCAGCCTACGACCTGATGAACTGGCTCGGCGAAGCTGCCTACCGCCGCTGGCAAGAGTGGCTATGGCGCCAGGTGCCGGATCATGGGCGAATTCTGGAAGTGGGCATCGGCACCGGAAAGAACCTCCCTATCAAGAATCTCGTCCTGATTGCCAGTGGCCTCGTGATCGGCAGCACAGTCAGGCGCGCAGAAAAGGGGAAGCCAGATGAACATTAACTTGAGAAAGTGGATTCCGATTGCCCTCTGCTGCTTGCCAGGCTTAGCTATCATAGCCATAGCTGGGATCGGGATTTTGCTCGGAGGCGCGGCATTCGGCGCCTTTATCGGCACTCCGCTGGGGCTTGGCCTGATTGCTCTGGCATTGCTGGCCTGCCCGATAAGCATGATCCTGATGATGAGGCGGCAAATGAACCGGGATGACGCTGCAAGCGACTCCCCTGGGATGGCCGATTGCTGCCTGCCGGAGGAACCCCAGGCAGTCTCCGAGATCGATTCGCAGGCTGACCGGCTGGCCACCCTGCGAGCACAACGGGAAGCGCTTGAGCGTGAATTGGCTGAGATGCAGGCCCGCTGAAACATTTATGGAAATCATGGGTCCACAAAGGGAAAAGATGCGGAGCCAGCGAAGCTGGCAAACTGCCCTTTCCGTTCTCGGCTTGATCGGGACAGCGGTAGCCATCGCCTTCCTCTTCATTGGGGTTGGCCATTCCCTATCCCTCCTGGCAACCGGCAAGGTGAGCGAAGCGGCGCGCACGATTACCCGCGGCCAGTGGGAGTTGGTGGCGGGCTCCATCCTGGTCTTCCTTGCCTTCCTGGCCTTGATCCCGGTTCGGGTGAAGCGCGACTGGAAATCCCACGGCCTCTACACAGCCTTCATCGTCTCGCTCTTCGCCGAGATGTTTGGCTTCCCGCTGACGGCTTACTTCCTCTCGACCGCCCTGGGGCTGACCTTCTTCGAGCAGCAGTTCCTGCGCTACATGTACGCCCTCGGGATGCCATTGGGCTCCCTGGTCACCTTCCTGGGCGTGCTCCTGGTCATCCTCGGCTGGAAAGAGGTCTACCCGGCCGCCGACCGCCTGGCGACGGGAGGCATCTGCCGGGTTATCCGCCACCCGCAGTATCTGGGGATTATGCTGATCACCGCCGGGTGGCTGGTGCACTGGCCGACCCTCCCGGGTCTTCTGATGTGGCCGGTTCTGGCGCTGCTCTACGTTCGGCTGGCGGTTCAGGAGGAGAAATATCTGGCAGAGAAGTTCGGCCAGGAATTCCGGGCTTATGCCGAAAAGACACCCATGTTTCTGCCCTGGAGGAGAGAGGGAGAAAGTCCTTTCGCAGGGAGGGAAACATAATGATCGGGAGGAGATTACGATGAGAGCGGACTGGCGCAGGCTTCTCAGGTTATGGTCGCCGCCCCTCATCGGCATCCCGGCCATGCTCGTCCTCGGGCTCTGGATCCGGGAGGTGGGCTATTTGCTCTTCGGCCACCATCTGTTCTGGATCTTTGGAATCATCCTGCTCATCAACCCGGTGAGCGAGACGTTCTGGCCCAGTCCAAAGACCCGCAAGAAGCGCAGGCAGCCACCTCAGCCTTCGAAAAAGGCCCGCGAACGCATGGTCAGAAAGAAACCGCAGCCCACATCTGTGACGCCGGCCGGGCGCCTGGCCAGTCTGCTCAGGCAAAAGCAGGCCTTGGACCGGCAAATCGAAAAACTAGACACCAAAGAAAAGGAGCGCGTAGAATGAATCAGGATCGAGTGACTGGGAGACAAGCCTTCTGGCGCGAGTGGGGGCCGGTTCTGGCCTGCGCCTTGCTTTCCGCGGCCGGGTTATACCTGCTGGCCTTTACCAGCACACCCTTTGCAACCTACATATTGTTCGCCCTGGCGCTGGGTTGCCCGCTGGTCGTCGGGCTGGCGTGGTGGCTGCAGCGCAACAAGGGCTAAACTACTCTGGAAAGAAGGATAAATAACCATGGAACCCGCTACCCTTTTACTACTCGTTGGCCTTTTGGCCTGTCCGATAGCGATGGGCGTCATGATGTGGATGATGAACAAGAACATGAGCGGCCACCAGAGCCACTCCATGACGGATGATTCATCCGAGCCGGATCAGCTCCACAGGTTGCGGGAACAGCAGCGGCTCCTGGAACAGGAGATCGCCGAGCTGGAGAAAATCGCCGCACTAAACGCTCGCAAAGAAGCGCTGGCTCATGCCCCCGGCGATCCGCCGGACGGCCTGCCCCAACCGGTTGAAGGGTCGCATCACTAACCGGCTGGTTTTGCAAGTCCGCGGATGGTTGTGCGCCCTTCTCGACTTAGAGGTAAAAACGTGATGCAGAGATTTCTTCTCGTGACCTTGCTGGCCTTGTCTTTGTTAGTGTCCGCCTGTGGAGGCGGGATTAAAGGGGATCCCGCCCGGGGAGAAGCGCTCTATAAGCAAGCCAACATTGGCCCCAACAACGCCCCTGGATGCATCACCTGCCATTCCCTGGAGCCGGGCGAGGTGAAAGTCGGCCCGTCGCACGCCGGATTGGCCACACGCGCCGGCGAGATCATCCGGGACCCAGGCCATACCGGCGAGGCTGAAACAGCCGAGGAGTACCTGCGTGAGTCGATCGTCAATCCAAACGCCTATGTAGAAAAGGGCTTTGCCCCAGGCGTGATGTACCAAAAATTCGGCGAGGACCTGACGGAAGAGGAGATCGCCGACCTGGTTGCCTTCATGATGACCCTGAAGTGAAGGAAGAGTTTACCTGGCAGGTGAAACGATGCAAGAAGTCGTTGCCCAATACTATGGTTTACTGAGCAGCCTGGCCAACTGGCTGACCTACCCGATCAGCGGCCTGGCCGATTCGATCAACCTCCCCCTGGTTTCGGCGCTGCTGTTCGGCCTGATTGGGGCGGCCTCGCCCTGCCAGTTGAGCAGCAGCCTGGTCACCCTGGCCTACCTGTCCCGCCATGCACAGGAACCCCGGCGTGTCTGGAGCCACACCGCCGCCTTTCTGGCCGGGAAAGTCACGGTCTATACCCTGGTGGGCGGCCTGCTCGTCCTGCTGGGTCTGCAGCTCAACCAGATCAGCCAGACTGCCATCCCGGCCGTGGTGATCGCCCGCCGCGCTCTGGGCCCCCTGCTGATCGTCGTCGGCCTTTTCATGCTTGGCCTGCTGAAGAGCCGCATCTCGCTGGGTGGGCGCTGGTCTGCCTGGCTGGAAGAGAAAGCCCGCGGCCGGCAGGGCCTGCTCCCGGCTTACTTGCTGGGCGTCGCCTTCTCCTTCACCTTTTGCCCGACCCTGTTCTGGCTGTTCTTCGGGCTGACCATCCCGCTGGCCATCGCCTCCTCAGGTGGCCTGCTCTTCCCGGGCGTTTTCGCCGTGGGGACGGCCCTGCCGGTGCTGGGCCTGGCGGCGCTGCTCGCTTCCGGCATGGTTAATATCCACCACTTCGTCAAACGCTTCAAGGCGGCCGACGTCTGGCTTCAGCGGGTCGCGGGAGGCGTTTTTATCCTGATCGGTTTGAATGAGACGTTGTTGTATTGGTTGCTGTGATGGTTGAGATTTCTGAAGAGATCGTTCCCGTAGAACAGGCCGTACCCCAAAAACGACGCATTGGCTGGGGCCGTTGGCTGGTCTGGGTCGGTGTGATCGCCCTTCTGCTGCTCCTCGGCTTCGGCCTGTATCGTAGAAGCCTGGCTCAGGTGCAAGGCGGCCCGGCCCCCGATTTTGAACTGGCCACTTTCACCGGCCAGACGGTTCGCTTGAGCGCTTTGCGCGGCCGCGTGGTCGTCATCAACTTTTGGGCTTCCTGGTGCATCCCGTGCCGGGAAGAGGCGGCCTACCTGGAAGGGACCTGGCGGGAGTACAAAGACCGGGGCGTGGTCTTCATCGGCGTCGATTACCTGGACACCGAAGCGGAAGCTCTGGCTTACATCGATGAGTTCGACATCACCTACCCCAACGGCCCGGACATCGGCACGCGCATCGCCCAGGCCTATCGCATCCGAGGGGTGCCGGAGACCTTTTTCATCGCCAAAGATGGCACCATCCGTGATCTGAAGATTGGCCCGCTGCGCCCGCCGGAGCTCGAGCAGCGCCTGGAGGCTTTATTGAAAGAGGGTGAATCATGAAGCATGCCAAATCATCTCGCGCAAAGGCCAGGAGGTCAAGGCGAAACCCCTGGCGGGGGATAGCCTTAGGAACGCTGGGGGCGGCGCTGTTGATCTTCGCCGGCTGGTCAGCCTTTGGCAGGGGGCAGGCCGCCATCAACTTCCCCGATTTGCACGGCATGGGCTTCAGCGCCGACGGCCGTCAACTGATCGTTGCCGTCCATGATGGGCTGCGGGTCTTCGAAGACGGGAGATGGTCAAATCCGGACCTGCCCGCCCACGATTACATGGGCTTTTCCCCCAGCGATGAGGGCTTCTACAGCAGCGGCCATCCCCACCC
>DASWHG010000155.1:0-2649 GCA_036393315.1 Anaerolineales bacterium
CAGCGTTTCGAACGGCTCTCCGGCCAGCTCTTCGACGCTGTAACCTAACCTGGAAACAGCCTGCAGGTTCATGTCCAGGATGCGGTCCCGGTCGTCGAGCAGCACGATGGGATCCGGGGCAGATTGAAAGAGTCGTTCGAACAGGGCCGTGCTGGTCTGCAGAGCAGCTTCGGCCCGCTGCCGCTCGGCAATTTCCGTGCGCAGCTGCTCGTTCGTCTCGGAGAGCAGCTGGTTGGCTTCGGCCAGCTCGCGGGTGCGTTCCTCCACCCGCTCCTCAAGCACTTCATGAGCCCTGTGCAAGGCTTCTTCGGCCTGCTTACGCTCGGTTATATCGACGGTCAGAATCGCAAACTGCTTCTCCCCCGTACGGTAAGCTGAAATATCCAGATACTTCTGGAGCGCTTCACTGTAAAGTTCAAACTGCTCCGGTTCTCCTGTCTTTACCACCCGGGCAAGGCGTTCGATAAAATCCGGTGCGGGACCCGGGGTGAGTTCGTTGCGCGTTTTGCCGATCAGCTCATCGCGGCTGAGACCTGTGAGCCGTTCGAAGGCCGGGTTCACCTCCAACAGGCGGAAGTCAACCGGCCTGCCCGCCTCGTCGTACACCAGATCCTGCAAGGTAAAGGACTCTGCCATGGATTCGAACAGGTTCCGGTAGTGGCTCTCGCTCTCGCGCAGGGCGCGCTCGGCCCGGACTCGTCCGGTAATGTCGATGAAGGCGGCCACCGCACCGCGCGGCCGGTCGTTCTCGTCCAGCAGCGGGGTAACGTTCCCAACGACGTGGCGCACGAGCCCATCGTCGAACAGTATGTCCTCTTCGAAGTCTCGGATCTCGATCCCCTGAGCGGCAGAGACCTGCAGCGGCAGTTCGTGCGGGGCAAGCTCCACCCCATCCTGGAATACCCGGAAATGGACCGGCGCTTCCCCTTCTAGCGCCGTTTTGGACGGGTTGGCGCCGGAGGGCATACGCAGCATCTCGTAAGAATAGCGGTTGCCGGTCACCACCCAGCATTCCGGATCCTTGGCAATCCAGACGGTGGCCGGCACCGCGTCCAGCACGGCCTCGAGCTCGGCGGCGCGAGCCCACTCGCGGGCTTCGCTCTCGAGCAAGCTCGCCTCCGAGCGCTTGTGCTCGGTCACATCCTGCCAGGTCATGACTCCTCCAGCGATCTCCCCCTCCACGTCCAGGATGGGCCCGCCGGTGCACACAATGAAGGCTTTCTGGCCGTCTTCGCGCTGGAAAATCCATTCCTCGTCCTTGATCCGTTCTCCCGATTTGATGATCCGGTTGGGTGGAAGTTCATCGATATCCGCCGGGGTCTTGCCATCCACGCGGAAGGCCCGCCAGCCTCCTAAAAGTTCCTCCCAGCTGGCTCCCTCGACCTCAGGTGTCACAGATGATAAAAGCGATTTAGCGTACTCGCTGACCATGCGGACCTTCCCGTCCGGCCCTTCGGCGACGACCAACCCTACCGGGAGATATTCCAGGACGGCAGCCAGGATGGCCTGGCTATCCGAGGCTTCCTCCGCCGGTGGCTGCGCCTCCTTAGCCGGCGAACCGGCCTGCATAAGGCCATACTCGCCGGCAGGCTGCCAGAGGACGACCGCCCCGCCGACCTGCAGCCCTGTGACCAGCGGGGAGGCGGTCATTATGGCGTCGAAGGGTTCGCCCGAAAGGCCGGTAAACCGGCAGCGTTCGCCGGTCACCTTCTCTCCCAGCAGCGCACGGCTGGCGCCGCTCGCTTCCCCGTTCATCGGGTTGCCGTCTGCCAGGCACAGGGAGGTCTTTGCATACACCTCGGCCTGGCCCATGCCAGTCGGGTCGAAGCCGAAGGCGCTGACCAGGGCCGGGTTGGCACGCCCGAAACGGCCATCTGCATCCAGGACAGCAAGGGGTGCGGGCAGGCTGTCGAAAACGGCTGCCAACGTGTCTGCCTGAGGAGCGGCTGCGCCTTGGATCACGTCCCCCTCCTCTTCCGGGACCTCGGTACTCAGGCGCTCCTGCAGCTGGTCCAGCGCCTGGCGAATATCCCCCAGCAGCTGCAGGTTTATCGCTGCAAGTTCTCTCCCCGGAAGAGCCTGGCCGGCGGCCAGCGACTGCAGCATCTGCTGCAGCAGGGCCTGGAAGTCGTCTTCAGGGACAGGTTCTGGGTCGCTCAATAAACCTTCACTCGAATTCATTCTAGATGCTCCCCACTCAGGAATTAAGACGTACAGGACTTACGCAGTTGGTGGGAGGATGTGGGTGTTTGGGCGGGCGATGCCCGCCCAAACACCCACAATTTTCTCCTGAACTGCGTAACTCCAAACGTAAATACATCAGGAAAGGGTTTCATTTAAAACCAACATGCCAGGAGCAGGGAAAGGTGAATTAAACGGCGGTGGAGCGGTGTTGGATCGACCGGACCTCGGGAAACTGCGAAGCCTCCCTGTGCGGCATCAAGCTCCTGGGATGCCCCCGCATCCGGAGGTCGAAAGTGATCGGCCAATAACATTAATAAATTTCATTATTACACAAAAGAAACGGGGTGACAACCCCAGAGCGACAGCCCTCCATGGCTTTCTCAAAGTCGAAAGCCCTGCTTTTCCCCACCCCCTAACCCCCGCCCCAGGGCGGGGGCAAAGAGGAAAATTGGGGTGGGAGAAGGC
>DASWHG010000156.1:0-4112 GCA_036393315.1 Anaerolineales bacterium
CCCGCCTCGCGACCCAGCAAGTATGCGGCCGGGTAGTAAGAGGCAAAACCGTAGGGGATGACCCAGGTCAGCCAGATGCCGATCGCCCGCGGGTAGATCGTGAGCGGGTACTGGGCGAACAGGTGGTTGTCGAAGACGACCAGCGTCACCGGGATCGAGTCCATGAGCCAGAAGGCACTCACGGAGGTGATGAGGTTCAGGGCGATGAAGATCGCCCCGCCACTCAGAACGACGATCACCCGGCGGCAGAGCTCCTCGATATCGCCCAGGTCGTGGGTGGTCAGGATGATGGTGGTGCCCTTCTCCCGGTTCTGCTGCTTGATGAACTCGCGGATGCGCTCCTTGACGATCAGGTCCAGGCCGATGGTGGGCTCGTCCAGGTAGACGATCTTTGGCTCGTGGATCAGGGTGGCGGCCAGTTCGGCGCGCATCTTCTGCCCCAGCGACATGTTGCGGATCGGGACGCGCAGCAGATCGTCCAGGCCGAGCAGCTCGGTGAACCGGGCGAGCAGCTGGCGGTAGCGGGCCGGTTCGACCTCGTAGATCTTGGCAATCAGGTTCAACGACTCGGTGAAGGCCAAATCCCACCACAACTGGGTGCTCTGGCCGAAGACTACGCCGATCTAGCGGGCGTTGGCGAAGCGCTGGCGGTGCGGGTCCCGTCCCAGGACGCGCACCTGCCCGCCCGTGGGAAGCAGCACGCCGGTCAGCAGCTTGATGGTGGTCGATTTCCCGGCCCCGTTCACGCCGATGTAGCCGACCACCTCGCCCGGCTCGACGGAGAAGGTGACCCCATCCAGGGCGATCTTCTCGATGTAGCGCGGCCGGACCAGGCTCTTCAGCGCCCCACCCACGCCGGGTTCCTTCTGGTTGATACGGAATACTTTGCGGAGTTCCTCTGCTTGAATGATGGGCATGTTGAATTTCCAATGGACAAGCAAGAGGGAATTATACAATAAAACCCGTCACGGGCCGTTCATGACGGTTACCAGGGCCTGGACAACTCGTAAGAGGGGGGCCGGGTAGACGCCCAACCCGACCAGCAGCACGGTCAGCAGCGCCAGGGCGATGCCGCTGGGGAGCGAAAGCCCGGTTGGGAGGAAAGGGCGCGCTGCTGCCTCTTGCTCTTCTGGGCGCCGGAACATACGAATCACGATGCGCAGGTAGTAAAACGCGCCGATAACGCTGCCCACCACCAATATGATCAGCAGGGTCCACAGGGAGGCTTCCACGCCGGCCGCGGCGACGTAAATCTTACCGATCAGGCCGGCCGTGGGCGGGATGCCCGCCAGGGAGAGCAGGGCCGCGGTGAAGACCACCGCCAGCCGGCGGTCGCGCCAGAACAGCCCGTGGTAGTCAGCCAGCTCCTCGGCCTCCTCGCCCCGGTTCGAGAGCACCATGACCACTCCGAAGGCCATCAGGCTGGTGATAAAATAGGCCGCCAGGAAGAAAGCGGAAGCCTGCAGGCCCAGTTCGCCGCTCGCCAGGAAGGCGACCAGCAGGTAGCCGAGCTGGGCGATCGAAGAATACGCCAGGATGCGCTTAACGTTCGTCTGCATCAAGGCGACCAGGTTGCCGTACAACATGGAAGCGACGGCGATCCCGGCGAACATAAACCAGAGGGCTTCGTTTTCCACGATCGCGGCGGGCGGGAAGAAGCGCAGCAGCAGGGCGAAGACCCCACCCTTGGAGACGGTGGCGATATAGGCGGTCACCGGGGCCGGCGCGCCCTGGTAGACGTCCGGCGTCCAAAGGTGGAAGGGGACCAGGGCGAGCTTGAAGCCGACCCCGACGGTCACCAGCGCCCAGCCGGCCAGCAGGATGGTGTTCTCCGCCCCAGCAAGGGCCGTAGGGGAAGCGCCCTCGAAGCCCATCGTCCCCTGGACGGCGTAGACCAAGGCCATCCCGAACAGCAGGAACGCGGAGGTCGCCCCGGCCAAAATCAGGTACTTGATGGCGGCCTCGACCCGGTGCTGTGGGAAGCGCTGGTAGGAGATGAGCGAGTACAGGGATACGCTGAGCAGTTCCAGGCCCAGGAAGAAAGAAGCGAAGTGGCTGCTGACCACCAGGGTAAGCGCACCCATGGTCGAGAGCAGCAGCAGGAGGTAAAACTCCTCCCGGTTGACCGGCAGGCTCCGGATGTAGCCGTGCGAGAGCAGAGTGAGGGCGAAGCTGGTCGCCAGGAGCAGGCCGGTATAGAAAACGGCCGTCCCGTCGACGACCAGCAGCGGCGTGATCTGGCGCGGCTCCCCATCGAAAGAAAGCGGGAGAGCCGCAAAAGCCAGCGCCAGCGTCAGCAGGGTGATAAACACGGCCAGCTGGTAGTGACGGTAGAACGAGATCGCCATAAGCAGCACCAGTGCACCGGTGGCGACGGCGATCAAGGGCAGCAAGGGGACCAGATCTGCTAACGCCATCGGTTGTCTCCAGTCAGCCGCGCATGTGGCTGGCTGCGTCTACATCCAGGGTGTCGAATCGTTGGGAGAGCTGCAGGACCAGCCCCAGCCCGACCGAGACCTCTGCGGCCGCCATCGCCAGGATAAAGATGAACATGATCTGACCGTCCGGCTGGCCCCAATGCGAGCCTGCCACGATGAAGGCCAGCCCGGCCGCGTTCAGCATGATCTCGACCGAGAGGAGCATGAAGAAGATGTTGCGCCGGACCACGATCCCGATCAGGCCCAAAGAGAAAAGCAGCCCAGCCAGGATCAAGCCATGGTTCAAAGGTATTATAGCCATGGCCTCAGCGCTCCTCCCTGCGCCCAATGTGAAAGGCGCCCACCAACCCGGCTAAAAGCAGAAAGGCGGCCAGCTCGACACCAACCACGTACGGTCCAAACAGCGCGATGCTGATATGCCTGGGATCTTGCATGGCGGTCCCGGTGAACAGGACTTCCCCCTGAGCCAGGAGGTAGACCAGCTCGACCACCAGAATAGCGGCCAGGATGGCCGCGCCGATCCAGGAGCGCCCGCTGAACAGCTGGCGCTCGAGCACGGTCGAAGCCGGACTCAGGTTGAGCATCATGACGACGAAGACAAACAGGACCATGATGGCGCCAGCGTAAATGATCACCTCCAGGGCTGCTATGAACGGCGCGCCCAGGGTGAAGAACAAGACCGCCACCGAGATGAGCGAGACGATCACGTAAAGCAGGGCGTGGATGGCGTTCAACCGGGTGATCGCCAGGACCGTCGACAACAAGGCGATCGCCCCGGCCAGGTAGAAGGTGAAGTTCATGGCAGCAGGCTCCTTACATCCACGGGTGGGTTTTCGGCCATGGCCTCGCCTTTGTCTTTGTCCTTGATTGCCAGGCCGGCGACGCGGTAGAAGTTGTAATCCGGGTACTTGCCGACGCCGTCGATGAGCAGGTCCTCTTTCTCATACACCAGGTTGTGGCGGCCATACTCCCCCATCTCGAAGTCCGGGGTGAGCTGGATAGCATAGGTGGGGCAGGCCTCCTCGCAGTAGCCGCAGAAGATGCAGCGGGAAAAATTGATGCGGAAGAACTCCGGGTAGCGCCGGCCGTGCTCGTCCTCGGTAGCCTGCAAGGCGATGCAGTCCACCGGGCAGGCGACCGCGCACAGGTAGCAAGCCACGCAGCGCTCCTCGCCGTCGGGGTCACGGCTCAAGATGATGCGGCCGCGGTAGCGCGGCGGCAGGTAGGGCTTCTCCTCCGGGTACTGGACCGTCGCCCGGCGGGCGAAGGTATGCTTCAGTACGTTCCATACCGTCCTCAGGATACTGATAAACATGAAAACTCCTCTAGCCGATCCACAATAGAATCCCGCCGGTGATGACCAGGTTGAGCAGGGCCAGCGGCAGCATCACCTTCCATCCGTAGGCCATCAACTGGTCGTAGCGCGGGCGTGGCAGAGCGGCGCGCAGCAGGATGAAGAAACAGATAAACACGAAGGTCTTGAGGATGAACCAAACGATCGGCGGAAGCAGCGGCCCGTGCCAGCCGCCGAAAAACATGGTCACGATCATGGCCGAGATCAGGGTGATAGCCAGGTATTCGCCCACGAAGAACATACCGAACTTCATCCCCGAGTACTCCGAGTGGTAGCCGGCGACCAGCTCGCTCTCGGCCTCCGGCAGGTCGAAGGGCAGG
>DASWHG010000157.1:0-3484 GCA_036393315.1 Anaerolineales bacterium
CAGTACGTCAGTCCAAGGGCGGCGGAGATCCCGGCGGGGCGCATCCCCAGAATGCAGCTGATCACGATGTTGAGAAATGCTAAACCTTTGTAGGTGATAGGATAAAGACCTTTCGGCAACAGGCCACCCACGGCCTTCTCAGGAACAATATAAGAAAGAAGAAAACAGGGATCGAGCCGTCCCTGCAAGGTAAGTCTCATGTCTCAAGATCGCGCCGGGCCAGGCGCGACGCGGATCGTGTGCGTGTACTGACCGGGTGTGTGGCTGTATGACAGCGTCTGCCCCTCCCGGTCATAGGCGTATTCGCCATCCGAGAGGTGTACGGTGATGCCGTCCGGGTACTGGTAGTGGGGGATGAACAACTCGGTCGGCGCGCTGGCCAGCGGGTCGTGACGGAATTCGAACTCGAACACCTTGCTCCGCAGGTCGAACGACATCCGCAGCGGCTCTCCGGCGACCGCCCGGGCGTAGGGGCGGACGGCAGCAGCCAGGGCCCTGCCACCGTCGTCCAGGTCGCCACTCCCGGTCATCTGGTCCCGGCTGAAGATGGACAGGTCCTCTCCGTTCCACTGGTCGCCGCGGGCGTTGTTGTTATCCGGCGTATAGTTCCAAAGGGTGCCGTTGAGCAGGTTGGCATCCAAAGCCTGGTAGGCCGTGTCCAGGGCCCGAATCTGCAGGGAAAAATCACCCGTCCGATAGGCCTTTCCGGACTGCATGTCGAGGGGGATCCCGAACTCGCCGATCAGGCTGGGGCAATCGCCCATCTGTGACCTGGAGACCTCTTGGATGTCCGCTAATTGAGAGATGAAGGCTTGCAAGACCCGATTCGAGCCGATCAGTGGACGGGATGTGCGGTAATCCACATTGAACCAGGAAGTGCAGTTTTTTCGGGTGAGGGTGATGACGTCGTACCAGTGGGCGGCGTGGACGATCTTTTCTGCCTTTCCAGCCCCCCAGCCGGTCTCTTCGCCGGTTTCCATCGGGGCGCCTTCGACGAAGATGATGGCGTTCTCATCCACCATCCGGATGGAGCCGGTAAAGCGGTTGATGAAAGGCTGCAGGTAATCCCGGTGGAAGTTCACTTCCCGACCTTCACGTTGCGTGAAGTAGTCCGGAACAAGCAGTTGCGGCCTGCCTGCCGCATCCAGGTCCCATACGCCGTTTTGCCGCCAGACGTCCTGGCGGCCTTCCAGCCAGGCGGAGATCCCGCCTGGGTTGACCCGCTGGCGCCCAACCCGGCGGACGCCGGTAATCCCGAATTCCAAGACGTCCACTTCCTGGGGGAAGCCTGCTCCCAGCTGGATCGCCTGCCACATCGTGGGCGAGATGCCCTTCGGGTAGGGACCTTTGCTCGAGAACGTTCTCCCGATCATTCCCCGGTCGGGTTCGTTCATCGTATCGTAGCCGACCACGTTGGACAGCCCTTTCAGGTGAAGGGCCAACTGCAGGATCGCCTGGATGTAGTGGCGCTGCAGGAACTCCTGCACAGGTTCGCCCTGCACCCTCGTCTCAGGGGCGAAGTCATTCCCGCCGAAGAACAGGGTGAACAGGGTCATGGCGGCCAGCTTGGTGCTATTGGTAAACCAGATCATGCACGGGAAAGGATCGCCGTGTGTCGCGTGCACGATGGCGGCGCCCGTGTCGTGGAATCTACGCACGTCCAGCCCGGCGACCTCGAACGTCCAGCCAGGGGCGCCATCGCCCCCCGAAAAACGGCTCCAGACGTCCTGGTGGGGATCGATGAACAGTTGCAGGCCGTGCTCGTGCGCTTTTTCGACCACTCGGGCGACGTAATCCAGGTACTCCACGTCGTAGATGCCCGGACCGGCGTGCTCGATGGCCTCCCATGTGACCAGGAAGCGCAGGAAGGTTAACCCCCACGAGCGCAGACGGGTGAAGTGCTCGTCCGCCTCCTCCAGGGGGAAAGGTCGACCGACGAAGGAGACCCTCCGGTGGTCGAAGAAGCCTTCCCGGATGTGGGTGGCGCCGTTCGGGCGGTAGGGGACTTTCGAACTGCCGCTCAGGTTGACCCCGCGCAGGATCCGCGTCCGGCCAGCGTCGTCTTTGAACCAGGGACCTTCGATGTGCAATGCCATAGAATTCGCTCTTCAAATAAAGGTTGGCGGGCGAGAGCCGGGTCAGGTCAGTCGTCCAGCAGTCCTTCGGGCAGGTCCACAGGCAGTGGTTCGGGGCGTTCGCAGGCGCTGGCCATCTGGATGTGGCGGCTCTCCAGGGAGGCGGCGTGGATGGCGTGCATGACATCCAGCACGTGGAAGGCCATCTCGCCAGCGGCGCGCTGGGGGCGTCCGGAGCGCAGGGCGTGGGCCAGGTCGGCGAGACCGAGGCCGCGTGAGTTATTCGCATAGCCGTGCGTCAGCGGGATTTCGACCCATTCCCTCTCGCTGGCCCTGGAAAGTTGCACCGGGCCTCCAAACGTGTTTGGATCGGGGACGCTCAACGTCCCTTCCGTTCCGTACACCTCGATGCGCGGCAGGTTGGCAGACCAAATGTCGAAACTGGTGATCAGGGTCACAACCGGCCCCGAAGCGAAGTCCAGCACCCCGGCTACGTGGGTGGGCACTTCGACGCTGATCTTTTGACCGGCGTGCGGCTGGCTGGTGATCAGCCGCTCGGGGATAGAGATGCGAGCCGAACCGGTCACGCGCTGCACCGGGCCCAGCAGGCTGATGAGGGCGGTCAGGTAGTAAGGCCCCATGTCGAAGAGCGGCCCCGCGCCGGTTTTGTAAAAGAACTCTGGCTCCGGATGCCAGGACTCTGGCCCGTGGCTGGGCATGAAGGCAGAGGCAGCCACCGGCTCGCCAATGGCGCCCTCGTCGATCAGCTTCCGGCAGGTCTGCAGCCCGGCCCCCAGGAAAGTGTCCGGCGCGCAGCCCACGCGCAGGCCGCGCGCTTGAGCCAGCGCGAGCGTCTCCTGGCCGGACTGGCGCGTCACCGCCAGGGGCTTCTCACTGTACACGTGCTTCCCGGCAGCCAACACAGCCAGGTTGACTTCCGCGTGCGTGGCTGGCACGGTGAGATCCAGGACGATCTGGATCTCCGGATCCTCCAGCAGGTCACCCACCGTGCGGGCCTCCAGGTTGTGCTGCTGCGCTTTTGCTTCGGCTTTTTCGAACACCAGGTCTGCGCAGGCGACGGCTTCCAGGATCGCAAACCGCGCGCAGTTCTCGATGTAGATGTCGCTGATGTTACCGCATCCGACCAGGCCTATTTTAACTTTCCCGTCCACGGGCCAGGCCTTTCTCGATGAGGTAGTGATAGCTCTTCTCCACGGCTTCCAGCATGTCCGTGGCACAGGCGTCCAGTTCGACGATCAACCACTGGCCCGCCCCGGCGCCCGCCGCAACCACCGCCGGGACGTCCATGACCCCCATGCCAAGGGCGACCATCGGCTCATCCCGGACGGCCGAGCCGTCTTTCAAGTGCAGGAGAGGCGCGCGGTCGCCGAGGCGGCGCACCACGGCGG
>DASWHG010000158.1:0-21068 GCA_036393315.1 Anaerolineales bacterium
CCCCCCCCCCCCCCCCCCCCCCCCCCCCCCCCCCCCCCCACATTTCCACTCCACCACGGCAAATCCTAAAGAGCCTCCGCATTATATCATCCTCGGCGTTGCTCTCCTTGGTATAATGGTGATTGGCTGAAAGTAACTTAACAATAAATCTAGAGCAAATCGGCCAATCATTTATGCGTTAGCCGCAAACCGCCAGGAACACTTCCACTTATGTTAAAAGACTTTCGGCGGTTTGCCAATTTAGGGGTTCATTTTCCTTACTTTCTATTCTTAATAACCCCTCTTACCAGGAGCAGTTATGCCTTTCAGAAAAAGGACCGGAGCCGAGATCCGGCAAGAATTTATTGATTACTTCGTCGAGCAGAGACATACCTTCGTGCCATCTTCCTCCCTTGTCCCTGGCGGCGATCAAACGCTCTTGTTCACCAATGCTGGGATGGTACAGTTTAAAGATGTGTTCCTGGGAACGGACGTCCGCCCATACCGGCGAGCGGTAAATTCACAAAAGTGCCTGCGAGTCTCCGGCAAGCACAACGATCTGGAAGACGTCGGCCTGGACGATACGCACCAGACTTTCTTCGAAATGCTCGGGAACTGGTCTTTTGGCGATTATTACAAGAAGGAGGCCATCACCTGGGCTTGGGACCTGCTCACCCAGGTTTGGGGCCTCGGTAAAGAAGATCTCTGGGCGACCTGTTTCGAGGATGAGAAAGGAGAAATCGAGCGAGACGACGAGGCGGCCGGTTACTGGCGAGAACAGCCTGGCTTCGATCCTACCCACATTTTATTCTTTGGGCGCAAGGAAAACTTCTGGGAAATGGCTGAGACGGGCCCCTCTGGCCCAAACAGCGAAATCCACATCGACATGGGCCCCAGCCACTGCGAAATGGAAGATGACCCAGCACATACCTGCGGCGTGAACGTACCGGGCTGCACTCGCTTCTTAGAACTCTGGAACCTGGTGTTCATCCAGTACAATCGCACCGGCCCGCGCACGCTCGAACCTCTGCCATCCAAACATGTCGATACCGGGATGGGTCTCGAGAGGATCGCCACCATCCTGCAGGGCGTCGACTCCAACTACAAAACCGACCTGCTCAGCCCCATGATGGATGCCATCCAACAGCTGACCAGTCACGACGACGCCCAACGGGAGGAAAACCTTACTCCATACCGGGTGATCAGCGACCACGCCAGGGCGGCGACCTTCTTGATCGGGGACGGGGTGGTGCCGGGCAACACCGGGCGGAACTACGTCTGCCGCATGATCGTGCGGCGGGCCGCCCGATTCGGCGGCAAGATTGGCCTGCACGAACCATTCCTCGCCAGGGTAGCCGAGACGGTCATCGACCACTACAGCGCTTTCTATCCGGAGATCGTTCGGAACCGGGCGACCATCCTGGAAAATCTGACCCGCGAGGAAAAGCGGTTTGCCCGCACCGTGGAGGCAGGTGTAGCCAAGCTGGAGTCATTATTGGCGCGCACTCGGGCCAGTGGGGAAAGCGTTCTGTCCGGAGAAGCGGCTTTCGACTTGTATGCCACCTACGGCCTGCCGTTCGAGATCACCCGTGACATCGCTCGTGAGCAGGATTTAGAGGTCGACGAGACTGGCTTTAAAAGCGCGATGGATGGCCACCGGCTGGCTTCCGGGGCCGGTGATGCTTTTGGGGCGCTGGGCGACGAAGGCGTCGAGATCTACCGGGAGCTGCTGGCCGAATTACAGTCGCAGGGATTGATTGGTCCTGAAGGCGTCGCCTATGACCCTTATCAGAAGCTCGAGGTAAGCGGGCCTGTCCTGGCCCTGGTCCGGGATGGCCAGGCGGTCAGTACGGTCGAGCCGGGGGAGCGAGTCGAGGTTTTACTCCCGGAAACAGGCTTTTACGTTGCGTCCGGTGGGCAGGTTTCGGACACCGGCATGATCGTTTCGGCGGGCGCTGTGCCCTGGGCGATCGAAGTCGAAGACATGCGGCGGCCTGCGGCCGGAGCGATCGTGCACGTCGGACGGGTTTCTGCCGGGCAGCCGCGCCTTGGCGACCAGGCGATCGCCAGAGTGGACGTTCAACGCCGCCGGGACATCATGCGAAACCACACGGCCACCCACCTGCTGCACGCCGAGCTGCACGCCGTATTGGGCGAGCATGCCCGCCAGGCTGGCTCGCTGGTAGCTCCCGACCGCCTGCGCTTTGACTTCACTCACCCCGAACCGCTCACAGACGAGCAGCTCGCCCGCCTGGAAGCGGGCGTCAACCGGGATATCCTTGAGAATTACCGCCTGGACATCATTTTCAAGCCATTAGAGCAGGCGATCTCTGAGGGAGCGATGGCATTATTCGGCGAGAAATACGCCGAGACAGTCCGCACCATCACGATTGGCAACCGCGGTTCTACCGAGAGCTCAGCGGGAGACCAGGCACCCCTTTTTTCCTATGAATTGTGTGGCGGCACGCACGTCAACGAGACCGGTGACATCGGCATCTTCCTGATCACAAGCGAGAGCAGCGTAGGCGCCGGTCTCCGCCGGATTGAAGCGGTGACAGGGCGAGGCGCCTACCAGCTGATTCAGAGCCGCTTCCGGGCATTGAATGAGGCTGCGTTCATGCTCGACGCAACCCCGGACCAGGTGCCTGAAAAGACACGGTTATTGATCGAAGAATTGAGCGAGAATCGCAGGCAACTCATTTCTCTTCAGCGCGAGCAGGTTGCCGGTGAATTCGTGCACAGCCTGGAGAACGTGCCCACGGTCGCAGGCGTGGCGGTGCTGGCAGCCACTTTGCCCGGTGCAGATGTCGACACGTTGCGTTTGATGGCCGACCGCTTCCGGCAGCGCTACCCGAGCGGAGTCGCTGTTCTTGCCTCCGTTGCGGATGGCCGGCCCACCTTGATCGCTGCTGTCACCGAAGACCTGGTCAAGCGCGGCCTGCATGCCGGCGAATTGGTCAAGTTCGTCGCGCAGCCTCTCGGAGGCGGCGGCGGGGGCCGGCCTACACTGGCCCAGGCCGGCGGCCGGGATTCCAGCAAGCTTGCCGAAGCGCTGGCCAGTGTCCCGGGTTGGATCGAAGAGAGAATACAGGCAGAGGGTTGATCCCCAAGGCGAGATAAATATAGAAGGGCAACAACCCAAGGATGAGAGCAGCCAGGCCTTTACTCTTTTTTCCGTACCGCCCCACTAATTCAAGTATTCCAGCGTGAAGACACAGATCCTGCAGATCGAACCGCACGACGACGCCATCTCAACCCGCGACAAAATGGGTTGGAGCCAGACAGGCCGCATCCTGCTGGTCTGGCCAGCCCACTCGCGGGTGCTGACGCGCCGACTCGATCTGGTACTGCTCCAGCGCCACAGCCAGGCCTTAGGCGCTCAGCTGGCTCTGGTCGTAACTGATCCGGAAGTGCGTTATCAGGCCAGCCTGCTCGGCATTTCCACATTCCGCAGCGTACGGGCAGCTGAGAAGACCCGCTGGAAGCGCCCCGCCAGTAAACGCACCACGAGCAGGTACTCGGGCCAAGAAGCTCGCAGCTTCCTCTCTTCTCAACGCCCGGTTTCGGCCCCACGCTCGCTGGCGCTCCCAACCAGGCTTGGTTTTTTTTCCCTGGGCGTGCTGGCTGTGCTGTCGATCGCCGCGGTACTTTACCCAAGCGCAGAAGTCAGGCTTGATCCGGCCAGGCAAATCCAGGAGATCTCACTCACGGTCAGGGCAAGCCAGTCCGTCGAACGAGTGAATCGATCCGGCCTCGTCCCCATTCACTCAAGGAGCGTGGTTGTGGAAGGGCGTGACCAGGTCCAGCCTTCTGGCACAGCGCAGGTGCCCGACCAGACGGCGCGAGGGAGGGTCGTTTTCACCAATTTGACCGACCGTGCAGTCACGATCCCGGCCGGGACCGAGGTGAGCACCGGCCGTTCGGGAGGGCGATACGCGACCGGACGAGATGGCAGGCTGGAGGCCGGTCCCGGGGAGACGCTCTCTCTTCCTGTGAGCGCCTTGATCCCGGGCAGCGCCGGCAACCTGGCAGCCGGTCGGATCCAGGCGATCCTTGGCCCGCTCAGCACAGACCTGACCGTAACCAATCCCGCACCAATCCGGGGTGGAACGGAACGGACCAGCCCTGCTCCAAACTCCCAGGACCAGGACCGGCTGCGCAGCCGCCTGCTTCCCACCTTGCAGAATAGCGCCAGGGAGGAAATCCAGCGCAGCCTCCAGCCAGGTGATCTGCTGATCAACCCGGACTTGACCTTAAGCCGCACGCTGGAGGAATCTTTTTCTCCCCCCGGTACAGAACCATCCTACCTCCTCGACCTGTCCCTACGGCTCGAGTTCGAGGCTCTGGTTCTCTCGGGACAGGACCTGCGATCCCTGGCCGCCTCGGTCCTGGATGCCAACCTTCCGCAGGGATACGAGCCAACTTCTGAGAAGGTAGAGATCGATTTAGTGGAGCCGCCCGAAATCCTTGGAGAGGCAGGGGCACGCCTGGAGCTGCGCGCCAGCCGGACAATCCAGGCAAGTCTGCCGCAGCCTCAGGCCGCCAACCTGGCACTCGGGCTTTCTCCTGCCCGGGCAGTGAAACGTCTGGCTGAGGAGCTGCCCCTCGGCAGCCCCCCACAGATCACCCTCCGACCTGCCTGGTGGCCGCGCCTGCCCATCATCCCCTTAAGAATCAAAGTGGTCGCAGATCGATGAACCGGGCAACAAAGGCTGGGCGAACCGGGAAAAGGCCCGATCCCCAGGCACAGGCTGGATGATGTAGATGCGCATTCTCGCCGTCGACCCGGGGAGTAAGAACATTGGGATTGCCCTGAGCGATCCTACAGGCACGATTGCCAGCCCGCTGGGCGTGGTCGCGCACGTCTCACGTCCGGCAGACGCCGCGGCGATCGCCGCTCTGGCACACGAACACAGGGCCGGAAGGATCGTAGTCGGGCAGGCGCTGGATGAACACGGCGAACCAACCTTCGAAGGCCGGCGCGCCGCCCGCCTGGCCGCCGCAATCCGTCTCCAGACGCCGCTCCCGGTCGAACTCTGGGATGAAAGCTTCACCACCCATGACGCCAGGGCCGCCCGGGCAGCGCTCGGCTCCCCGCAGCGCAAACGCCGCGGCCACCTGGACGAACTGGCTGCTGCCATCATCCTGCAGTCCTACCTGGATGCGCATCGCAAGGATGGGCCAGGTGACAACGATCACCCGAATGGCGGCGAGGACAACCCTGGCCCCACTCCTCAGAAATCACCATGAGCCACTGACGATGACCGAATATCATGCCGTTCCAGCCTCCCGCCGCTCTCGATATACTGTCCTGATACTGCTGGTGATGACCCTGGTCGTCTGCGCGGGTATCTTCCTGCTCGGATGGGGCCTGTTTAGCCTTCCTGGATTCGCGGCCGAAACCTTTGGCCCGGCCTCACCCAGCCTTGGCTTCGTCCAACGCATCCGTCTTTCCGGAGAACTGCTGCTCAACGCGGACGTGCTGACAAAACCCGTCGATCCTTTCGGCGAACCGCGGCCTTTTGAAGTCGTTCTCGGGGAGACGCCTCCAAGCATTGCCACCCGGTTACAGGCTGAACAGCTGATCCCCGATGTCGATGCTTTTCGGAATTACCTGCAGTATGCCGGCCTGGATACCACCCTGCAAGCGGGAGAGTACTTCCTCAGCCCGGCGATGACGCCGATCGAAATCGCCCTCAGCCTGCAAGACGCGACGCCCACGGAAGTCACGTTTACCGTGCTGCCCGGCTGGCGCCTGGAGGAGGTTGCCGTTACCTTGCCGACATCCGGGCTGGAAATCACTCCCGAGGAGTTCATGTCTGCAGCCAGGACCCGCCCCTCCGGCTACGCTTTTCTGGCCGATTTGCCCCAACGGGCTTCCCTCGAAGGCTTTCTCGCCCCGGGCTCCTACCGCCTGCCGCGCCAGATGAGCGTCGCAGGATTGTTCAATTTGCTGCTGGATCACTTCGCCGCGCAGGCAACTCCGGATCTCCGGCGCGGTATCGAACGCCAGGGATTGAATATTTTCGAGGCGATTACCCTGGCTTCGATCGTAGAGCGTGAATCCGTCAACGAAGAAGAAATGCCGCTGATCGCCTCGGTTTTCCTGAACCGGTTGGGCATCGACATGAAGCTGGAGGCCGATTCTACCGTCCAGTACGCCCTGGGTTATAATGAATCCCAACAATCCTGGTGGACGAACCCGCTCCGTGGGGAAGACTTGCGGGTCGACTCGGCTTACAACACATACCTGTACCCGGGCCTTCCACGAGGACCGATCGCCAATCCGAGTTTAAACGCACTGCGTGCGGTGGCCTTTCCCGCCCAAACCCCCTACTTATACTTCCGAGCCGCCTGTGACGATTCCGGCAATCATCTTTTCGCTGAAACGTTCGAACAGCACGTCAGAAACGCTTGCCCTTGAGGATAAAATGAGAATAATCATTTCGAGAAGGGTTAAGTTAATCTTTAGCATCGGCGCACTGCTTGGAATCGGGCTGATTCCCCTTGCCCTAAAAAGCGTCCTTGCCCGCCCGTCTCAGGATTGGCCGCAGATTGATGTTAATCTTGTGGCGAGTGATTTCGAGTCGCCTTTGCACGTTACTCATGCGGGAGACGGGAGCGACCGGCTGTTCGTGGTCGAGCAGCGCGGCAGGATTCGCATTGTGGAGGCGGGTGTCCTGCTCGAAGAGCCTTTCCTCGATATCTCCGATCGGGTCCGCTCACATTACACTGGGGGTGGTGGAGAGGAAGGGCTGCTGAGCGTCGCCTTCCCCCCTGGCTATGGAGCGGGTAAGGATTATTTCTATGTCTACTACACCCGCATAGACGGCGATAACCAGGTTTCGCGGTTCTCGCTCGGCGCGGGTCCGGATCAAGCCGATCCGGGCAGCGAGGAGGTGATCCTCCTGCTGAAACACCCGTTGGCGCAGAATCACAACGGGGGCCAGCTGGCTTTCGGCCCGGATGGATATCTATACATCGGTACGGGAGATGGCGGCATATCACGTGAAAATGCCCAGAAGTTCGACTCGCTGCTGGGGAAAGTTCTGCGCATCGATGTGGAATTCGGGTCTACCGGCGGAGAGGCTGGTGACAATTTCCAATACCTGCCCCTGGTGTCCAACCCGGGTTCAGAGCCTCCGGATAATAACCCGTACAGGATCCCTCCATCCAATCCTTATGTCGGTCTATCGGGATACCAGGAGGAGATCTGGGCGATTGGCCTGCGCAACCCCTGGCGTTTTTCCTTTGACCGCCCGACAGGGGATTTGTACCTCGGAGATGTCGGACAGAGCACCCGGGAGGAGATCAATTTTCAACCCGCCAGCAGCGGCGGAGGCGAGAATTACGGCTGGCCCATCTTCGAAGGCGATAACTGTTTCCAGGCTGCGAGCTGCGACGACAGCGGGCTGACCATGCCGGTGGCCGTCTATCCGACCCACCTCAACGGCTCCTGTGCCGTGACGGGCGGGTACGTCTACCGCGGCCAGGAGCACCCGGCGTTGCAAGGGATCTACTTCTTTGGGGATTACTGCAACGGGACGATTTGGGGTTTACAGACGATCTCCGGCGAGTGGACAGACCAGGCGCTGGCCTCGACTTCACTCTCGATCAGCAGCTTTGGGGAAGATGAAAGCGGCGAATTGTACCTGGTCGATTACTCCGGCGGTGCGCTTTACCAGCTGGTCGAGGCGAGTGCGCAGCCTGGGAAATAACTCGCCGAGAGGGATTACTTCAAGATATAGTAGGTGGCCCTTTTATCGCCGACCTTGATCAGGATCCCCCAGTTTACCAGGTCGACCAGATCTCGGCGCAGGGTCTCTGTGTGAACGTCCGGGCAGATCTCTTGAAAATTCCCGCTGGTGATCCGCCGGTGAGTGAGCAGGTAGTTCAAGGCCTTCTCCTGGCGGAAGTTGAGATCCATGCTGCGGTAGCGCGACAGGTCGGATGATACGGATTGCTCCTCGGGGGCGCTGAACAGGGTGACTCGGAAAGAGCCTGCCGCTTCTTCAAAACGAGGCGGCCTGAGATGGTTCTGCCGCATCATCGAGACGACACGGTCCAGGCCGTAGCCGAGCCTTTCGACGAATCCCAGGTCGGAAAGCACCTGGACGATGACTGCGTTGCGTGAGAAGCGCGCCTCCAACAGGTTATCCAGGTTGACCGGTCCTGGCAGGGTGCCGGGTGAAGTGACTTCCAGGTGATCGGCGAAGAGATTGAGGTGGATGCTATCCCCCTGCAGGTTGTAGTCACGGTGCGCGACGGCGTTCACCAGCAGCTCGCGGACCGCCTCGAACGGGTACTCCAGTGTTTCCTGGTGGGTCAGCCCGACCAACCGGACGACGCTCTGCAGATTGGCGCGCACGAAAGCTTCCGCCTGGCGCAACTGCTCGGGTAATGTACCGGTGATGTCCTGCCTCACGAAACGGTCGGCAAAGGTGACGCCGGAAAAACGGGCAGCCAGGATGTTGGCGGTCGGCAGCCAGCGCTGCGGGTGGCGACCGAATAGCAGCAGCGCGGCATAAGTTGGGCGCAGCCTGCCATCCTGGCGCTTCAGGCAGCCTCTCCTGACCAGAATCTCGGTAGCGTCCTCAGGATTCTTACCTTCTGGTAAGCCCAGAGCGGAAGCGTGGGCCGCGGCGTAAGCCTCGACCTGGGCGGGGTCCAGGTCCTCCAAGGTAGCATCCGGGGGGATCAGAGTCTCAAACTGGACCGCCCCGCGCTGGATGAGGAGCTGACGTAAATGCCTGGCCGGGATTGGATTCGTCTGGCTTCCATCACGCCACAGGTAACGCCCTTCCAGGCTGTACACGTGCGGCAGACCTTCGGGTATAGTGATCCAGACGACCCGGGCCTCCCCGACCGGTTGTACCCTGGGGACCGGCAAGACCAGGGGCGGTTCGGCGAGCAGGGATGCCTGGAAGACTTTATCGAGGGCAGCTGGAGGGTCGCGCACTCCCTGGAGCTGCCCCGAGCGCGGCGCGACCCCCAGGATGACGGTGCCCCCGGCGGTGTTCGCCATCCCTACCAGGGTAGCAGCCAACCTCGCCAGGGGCACATCCTCCGGATACCAATGCAAGTCCGGGCCCATACCCTGGGCCAAGAGGGGGAAAAGGTCTAGGTCGGCTCCAATCAATTCACACGCCTGGGCGCAGGGGCGGCACGTCGGCGGACGGTTTAGCAGGCCCCTCGCCGGTAGCTTTCGCAGAGGGCACGGCCCGTTTTGGGCGGACTTTCTTCACCTTCGGCGCTCCGGACAGGGCGATCTCCAGCACCTGATCCATGTGCTCTACCGGGATTAATTTTAGCTCGCTGCGCGCCCGCTTCGGGACGTCGATTAGATCCTTCTGGTTCCGGGTGGGCAGGAGGATCGTGCGCAAGCCAGAGCGATGGGCGGCCAGGACCTTCTCCCGGATCCCGCCCACCGGCAGGATCCGTCCCCGCAAGGTTATCTCACCGGTCATGCCAACCTCTTTGTGCACCTCCCGGCCGGTAAAGGCCGAGATCAGCGCAGTCGCGATGGTGATCCCGGCGCTCGGCCCATCTTTCGGGATGGCTCCCTCGGGGATGTGGATGTGCACGTCCACGTTATCATACATCTCCGGGTTCACTCCCAGCTCGCGCGAGCGCGATTTCAGGTAAGATAGCGCCGCCTGCGCAGATTCCTGCATTACGTTTCCAACCTGGCCCGTGATCTGCAGGCTGCCCTTACCTTCTGTCAGCAAGACCTCAACCGGCATAATCTCTCCCCCGTTCTCCGTCCAGGCGATGGCAGTCGCCACGCCGACTTCATCCTGGCGTTCGGCCTCCAGGTTGTAGAATTGGGGCGGGCCAAGATAGCGCTCGACCGAGGTCGCGCCCACCTGGTTCGGGTACTGCTTCCCCTCCGCCTTGGAGCGCGCCAGTTTCCGGCAGATGCGACCGATCTCACGTTCCAGGTTACGGACTCCAGCCTCGTAGGTGTACTCACGGATCAGGCGCTGCAAAGCCTGGTCGGAGATGCGCACTTCGCCCTCTTCCAGGCCGTTCTCTTCCAACTGGCGTGGGATGAGGAAGCGCCGCGCGATTTCCATCTTCTCTTCTTCGATGTATCCGGGGAACTCGATCAACTCCATACGGTCAAGCAGTGCCGGTGGGATGGTCGCAGTCGTGTTGGCGGTGGTGATGAACATCACCTTGGCCAGGTCAAAAGGCAGTTCTAAATAGTGGTCCGAAAAGGCACAGTTCTGCTCCGGGTCGAGCACCTCTAATAAAGCCGAGGCTGGGTCACCCCGAAAATCCTGGCCTAGCTTATCTACTTCGTCCAGCATGAAGAGCGGGTTGATCGAGCCTGCCCGGCGCATGGTCTGCAGGATGCGGCCTGGGAGAGCTCCAATATACGTCCGGCGGTGGCCGCGGATCTCTGCTTCATCGCGCACTCCACCCAGCGACAGGCGCACGAACTTGCGCCCTAACGCCTCACTGATGGACCTGCCCAGAGAGGTCTTGCCGGTGCCGGGCGGGCCGACAAAACACAGAATCGGCTGCCGGGCACGCCTGGGGCGCAGGCTACGCACTGCGATGTACTCCAGGATGCGGTCTTTGATCCGGGGCAGGCCAAAATGGAACTGGTCTAACGTCTGGCTGGCATGCAGTACGTCCAGGTTATCCTCTGTCGCTTCGGTCCAGGGCAGTTCCAGGATCCATTCGATATAGGTGCGGATGATGCCGACCTCGGGAGACATGGGCGGCATCTGCCCAAGCCGGTCGACCTCCTTGAGCGCCCGGATCTGGACTTCCTCCGGCAGGCTGGTCCCCTCAACCCGGCTGCGCAGCTCGTAAACCTCGCGCGTCCAGGGATCGCCTTCGCCGAGCTCCGTTTGAATGACTTTCATCTGCTCCCGCAGGTAGAATTCTCTCTGGGTGCGGTCCACTTCACCTTGCGCCCGGGTGTGGATCTCGTCCTCCAGCTCCAGGACATCCGCCTCCTGGGCCAGGAGTTTTATCACCGTTTTAAGCCTTTCGAGCGGGTTGAGGATCATCATCAGTTCCTGGCGGTCCTCGAGGGGAGGGGCGATCGTTGTTACGATCATGTCCGCCAGCCAACCAGGCTGTTCGATGTTAAGGGCGTACAAATAAGCCTCTTCCGGCAGGCTGCGATCGAGCTGTACACAGCGCTGGAAGAGCTCCAGGACGGTGCGCATGGTTGCGTCGGTCTGCTTGTCTACTTCCTCCGGCTCATAGATCCGGCGGGCGCGCGCGACCAGATAAGGCTCTTCCTGGATAAACTCGAGGATCTCCAATCGCCGCCGGCCCTGCACCAGGGCAGAACTGGACCCATCCGGCATGCTCAGCAAGCGCCCAACCGCGATCTCCACCCCAATGGGAAAGAAGTCATCCGTGGATGGGTTATCCTTATCCGGATCGCGCTGGATCAGGGCGATCATGGTCTCCTCGTTATCCTGGGCCTCTTCGATCGCCAGCAGAGAGCTCTCCCGCCCAACAAAAATGGGGGAGACCATGCGGGGGAACACGACCAGGTCGCGTAAAGGCAGGACCGGGCACTCGATCAGGCCATCCTCATCCGGAAGGGCATCCGAGATGCTGTAAAGTTCCTCCGTCCGGCGATGAAGCGCATCGCCGAACTCATCTTCGTCGTCCTGTAAGAACCAATCATCACTTCTCATGATCTATTTCCCAAGATTTGCAACCGCTCATACCAGGCATCCCGGATTCCAGCAGCGACAAATATACTACCAGCCACTAAGACGACTGCTTCCTTCTCGGCAAGGCGAAGGGCTTCTTCCAGGGCAGCTTCGACCGATTCCGTGACGACAGCCGGACATCCGAACTGGTGTGCCATCTCGACCAATCTCTCAGGATCCACCGCGCGCGGGTGGATCGACCTGGTTGCAACGACCTGGCTCACCCGCGGCAGCAGTTCCGAGAACATTCCGTGGATATCCTTGTCTTCGGAGGCGCCAAAAATCATGACCACCGGATGTCCGGGGAAATAATCGTCCAGGGCCAGGCGCAGTTTCAAGGCTGAGTCTCGGTTGTGAGCAGAATCGATTATAACCGGAGGATGGCGCTGTATGATTTCAAAACGGCCCGGCCAGCTTGCAGTTCGGAAACCCCTGCGGATCTCCTCTTCGGAAACCTGCAAACCCTGATCGCGCGCCGTACGCAAGGCTGCGTAAGCCGTGGCGGCATTCTCCACCTGGTGATATCCGAGGAGAGGGATGGTCAAGCGCGTCGGTTCCCATTCCTGCACACCGCCCGACTCGATGTACGCATCCAGTAAAGCCTGCTCTGAGGCTGACCAGACGAGCAGGGTCTGGTTCTCTAACGAGTGCGAGAGCGGGGAGAACAGGTAATCCCGCCCGACCCGGACGAGCGGAGCTTTCTCCTGTTCCGCCGCCCTTTCGATCATTGTAAACGCCTCATCCTTTTGAGGCGCGACGACCACCGGCACACCCGGCTTGATAATCCCGGCCTTTTCACCAGCGATCTGTGCCAGGGTTTCCCCTAGAATCTGGGTGTGATCATAGGAGATCGAGGTGATCACCGATACGGTGGGGATCGCCACGTTTGTCGGATCGAGCCGGCCTCCCAGGCCTACCTCGATAACGGCCGCATCTACGCCTTGCATACGAAAGTAGTGGAAGGCCAGGGCGGTTGTGATCTCGAACGTGGTCAGCTCAGGGATGGATTCGATCTTCGTTTTTGTATCCTCTACGATCGCGACCAGGTCCTGGTGAGGGATGGGCTGCCCATCTATCCTCATACGTTCGGCGAAGTCGGTCAGGTGAGGGGAGGTATACAGTCCCACCTGGTATCCTGCTGCTTCCAGCGCGCTGGCGCACATCGCGGCGACCGATCCCTTCCCTTTGGTCCCTGCTACGTGCAGGATCGGGTAGCTGCGTTCCGGGTTGCCGAGGATATTCACAAAATCATACATGCGACCGAGGTCGAATTTTTCAGGCGAGTAGCGCAAGTTGCGCACCAGGCTGTAATCGATAAACTTATATAAATAATCCAGCGTTTCCTGGTATTCGGGCTCGATGTTCATAACGGAGGGATTCTAACCTCATGGAGGCGGTCGCGCAAGAGCTATGAAAAACGAAAGCATGGCTTTCTCAAAAATGGGGTTTGGGGTGGGGAAAAGCAGGGCTTTCGACTTTGAGAAAGCCATGAAAACGAAAGCAGCCTGGGAGAATTTATGAAACAATTTTCACTTGTATTCGAGGAAAAATGCGGTATCATTTATGAGACCGGGACTTCAGAATAAAATTACCAATTTATGTAATATGTCGAGACTTCATGTTATCATCTCTACGTGATCACCACATCGAGATGATTCTACCATTCCGAGGATCAGTCCTTCATGTAGTGGGTATCCACAACGTGCAAGCGGCCTGAGAACAGATCGAGCCAGGATGCGATCATGAGCGCTTCTTCGAGTGTCCCTTCCACACCAGCCGCCGTAAAACCTGTACCCAGCCTGCAAGGCAATCTCACCACTCGCCTGTCTGATTTCCCCTGGTGGTTGCTTTTTATCTTAATGGCCGGCGTTTTTCTGGTCTACAACTTCGCGACCAACGCCACCTATAAGGATATCATCACCTACCTGGCAGCGGGCATCCGCCTGACGATCACGATCACGCTCATCGCTTTTGCGTTTTCGTTGATTCTCGGACTACTCACCGCCCTGGGGCAGATGTCGCAGAAAATCCTGATCAAGAACATCGCGATGCTCTACGTGCAGATCATCCGCGGTGTCCCGGCCCTGGTGCTCATCTTCTATACCGCCTTCGTCATCATCCCGATCTCGGTTGACCTGCTCCACAACCTGGGCGCCTGGTTGGCCTCGGTGGAGGCTCTGCCTGAAGATAACTTCCTCACTTTGTTGAACATCCGCAATGTCAGCTTTCTTACGCGGGGCATCATCGCCCTGGCAATCAACTACGGAGCCTTCTCTTCCGAAATATTCCGCGCCGGGATCCAATCCATCGAAAGAGGCCAGATCGAGGCCGCTCACGCGTTGGGGTTTAATTGGATCCGGACCATGCGCCTCATCATCCTCCCGCAGGCCATCCGCCGGATCCTGCCTCCCCTGGGCAATGACTTCATCGCCATGCTGAAAGAATCCTCCCTGGTCTCGGTACTCGGCGTGGGAGAGATCACCCAGCTGGGAAAGAAATACTCGGCGGCATCATTCCTTTACCCGGAAACCTATAATACGGTCGCTTTTCTTTATCTTAGCATGACCCTGTTCTTATCGATGGGGGTGAAGTTCATGGAAAAGCGTTTGAAGACATCCGATGAAAGGTAATGTGTAAGGGTCGTCGAGCCAAGGATCACGCCGATCAAGACTCGGCCCGCCGGAAAGGAGGTGAAGCAGGAAAATTCGGATCGTACGTTGGTTATGCCTAACCCGATACTTTAGGAGGAGAAAGTTTACGATGAAGAAGATACACATTTTAATCAGCATTCTGGTCTTTGCGAGCCTTGTACTCGGCGCCTGCCAGCCGGCAGCCCCGGCTACAACTGAAGCTCCCCCAACGGAGGCCCCTGTAGCCCCTGAGGCGACTACGCCGCCTGAAACCGAGGGCGAGGAGGAGATCGTGCTGCCAGATTTAGGCGGCCGCACAGTCACCGTTGCAGTTGAAAACGCGTACATTCCCTTCAACTATGTCCGCCTGGATACCGGCGAGGCAGAGGGTTGGGATTACGACTTTATCAATGAGGCGTGCTGGCGCTTGAACTGTACGCCCGAATACGTCGAGTTCGCCTGGGATACGATGATCGCTGCGGTAGCCGACGGCCAGTTTGACATGGCCGCCGACGGGATTACCATCACCGAGGAACGGGCCCAACAGGTGGATTTCTCGGATGGGTACGTCAGTATCGAACAGCGTTTGATCGTGCGCGCCGATGAGGACCGCTTTGAAACGATCGAAGAACTGGCCGCCAACCCAGACTTGAAATTGGCCACTCAGGTTGGAACCACCAATTTCATGACGGCCACGCAGTACATGCCAGAGGAAGACATCCTCACCTTCGATACCTTTCCGCTGGCCGTCCAGGCGCTGTTATCCGGCGATGCTGACGCCGTGATCATCGACGAAGTGGCCGGCCTGGGCTACCTCGGGGCGAATAAAGATCAGCTCAAGCTGGTAGGTCCCAGCCTGTCGAGTGATGAGCTCGGCTTCATCTTCCCCACGGGCAGCGATCTGGTCGAGCCGTTCGACCTGGTGATCGCCCAGATGAGCGCGGATGGCACCCTCGAGGAGCTCAACTCCAAGTGGTTCAGCCGTTCCACTGAGGAGATCGAAGAGGAGGTTGGCGGGATCGGCGAAGGCGCCTACGCAGTTGATCTGGGCACCGAAGAAAGCCCGATCATTTGGGTTCTGGTCCCCTCTCAGGATACACAGGCAGTCATCGCGGGCGCTGAAGAGATTGCCGCCGCCATCGAAGAGCAGACCGGCCTGATCGTAGAGCCGTTAGTAACCAGCGACTTTACCGGCGCGGTTGAAGCCATGTGCAGCGGCGAAGCCCACCTGGGCGCTCTGAACACCTTCAACTACGTGCTGGCGAACGCGCGCGGCTGCGCGGAGGTCGCCCTGGCCTCGGAGCGCTTCGGCACGACCTTCTACCAGGGCCAGGTCATCACCCGTGAGGACTCCGGCATCACCAGCGTCGCCGATCTGGCTGGGAAGACCTTCTGCCGGCCTGACCCAACCTCCACTTCCGGCTGGATCATCCCCAGCATCACAATGCAAGCGGAAGGACTTGATCCAGAGACCGACCTGGCTGAGATCATCGATGTCGGAGGGCACGACGCTGTGGTCATCTCCGTGTATAACGGGGACTGCGACGCCGGAGCCACCTTTGTGGACGCCCGGACCAACGTCGAGGAAGATTTCCCCGACGTAATGGATGTGGTGACCGTCATCACCGAATCGGTCCCGATCCCCAACGACACGATCAGCTTCGTGCCGGACTTGCCGGAAGAGATCCGGGACCAGATCGTCGGTGTGTTCCTGGACCTGGCCTCCACCGAGGAAGGCCTGGCCATCTTGAATGATGTCTACTCCTGGAGTGGTATGCAAGAGGTGGGAGACGACTTCTACGATGGTTTCCGGCAGCAGCTCGAAGCCGCCGGGGTCGATGTTGAACAATTGGTCAACCCGTAGACCGGGAAAGGTACTCTAAATGGCAAGGGAAGGGTGGGGACCCTTCCCTTGCTTCCTCTTGAACATTATGCTAATCGTCGAGCACCTCACCAAAATATACTCGGACGGAACCGTGGCACTGCGAGACGTCAACTTCCAGGTCGAAGACGGAGAATTCCTGATCGTCATCGGCCTGAGCGGTTCGGGCAAGTCAACCCTGCTGCGCTGCATTAACCGGTTAGTCGAACCGACCGAAGGCCGGATTATCTGGAATGGCAGAGACATCACCGCTGCCAGCCACAATGAGCTACGCTTGATCCGGCGCGAGATCGGGATGATCTTTCAGCACTTTAACCTGGTGAACCGTTCCTCCGTCCTGGTAAACGTGCTTTCTGGACGGCTGGGATATACGCCCCCCGCCTGGAGCCTGGTAAACCGCTTCAGAACGGTAGATCGCGAGCGGGCCCGGGTCGCTTTACAGCGCGTGGGGATCCCGGATAAAGCCAGCAACCGGGCAGACGAGCTGAGTGGGGGACAGCAGCAGCGGGTGGGCATTGCCCGCGCCCTGATGCAGGAACCGAAGATGATCCTGGCTGACGAACCGGTGGCCAGCCTCGACCCGGTCTTGGCCCACACCATCCTGGGTTACCTTGAGAAAATCAACCAGGAAGATCGAGTCACCGTGATTTGCAGTTTGCACTTCCTCGACCTGGTGCAGCGGTATGCAACCAAAGTGATCGGTTTGCGGGAAGGTCGCCTGGTGTTCAAGGGAGACAGCGAGGATATCCGCCAGCTGAGCGACAAGAGCTTTAAAGAGATCTACGGTGAGGAGGCCGAACGCCTGGGAGCGTGATCGTCCAAGGACATAGCTCCACAACATCGAATTTCCATGACCGCAAACCACCTACCCCCCAAAGAAAAAACTTCCATCCTGCACGGCTTGCTTTCGTTCCTCGTCCCCGGACTGGGCCAGCTGGCTGCCGGCTACCCGGTGAGGGGTTTCAGCCTGCTCATCTCCATCATCCTGCTGGGTCTGCTGAGCATCTGGACCATCGCGCAGCGGGCCCGTTTTCCGGATTTCGGCCTCAGCGCCAAGGTGTTTATCTTGCTCGTGGCGCAATCCGGAGCTTTGCTTCTGTTTTTAATCGCCCTGCGTTATTTGGTAGGGCGATTTGCATTGAAAGATGTCTCAGGACAGGCGCTTACCCAGGTAGGGTTAGGAATTATATATGTACTGGCAATTGTCCTGGTCGCCGATTCATTCCTTTCGGCTGCCGGTTCTGAAGAGGAATTAAGACAGGTTTTTGGCATGCCTGCCGTGCTTTCAGCAGCCGCGCTGGCTAGCATCTGGTTTTGGCAGGCATTCGATGCTGCCAGGATCGGAGGGCGCCAGGCACCCGCTTCCCTGACGCCGGCGATCCTGATCGCTTGCCTGCTCATCTTCGTGCTCGGGTGGAATATCACCAAGATCGACATGCCAAAGGCCGTTCGCGAGTACCAGGATACGCAAATCATCCTCAGGCGTATCATCTGGCCCTGGCGGGCGGCGTTTGAGTTTACCGTCCGCAGCCTGGAGTCGGAGGCCAGAATCCAGGCCCCCTGCCCGGAAGGCGCATCCGGCCCACCTGTAAATGAGCCCCAGGATGACGAACCCTGGATCGTGGTTATCCCCACCTGCGGTGAAATAAGCGAGCGAGACTTGCGCGGCAATTTCGAGCCTGGATCAGAACTGACCATAACCGGCGGGAACTTCAGTCCGGGCACGGACGTGGAGATCCTGTGGAAGAATCCAATTGGCAACCCGTTCCGTCCCCGCGGGGTGGGCGAAACCGTCATCCCGGTGGACGAGAGTGGGGGGTTCGAGACGAAATTAAATATCCCGGAGGCTGTTATCCCCGCAACGGCAATGGGCGACCAGATTCATACGCTGATCGTTCGGCAGGAGAGCGCATTGGTCTTCACCGGCGCTCTCAGCAGGGAGATGAAACTGGCCCTGGTCGGTATGCTGGAGACGATCATGCTCGGCCTGATGGCGACCTTCTTTGGGATCATCCTTGCAGTCCCATTCAGCTTCCTGGCTGCCCGCAACTTGATGAGCCCCATCGTCACCACCCTCAGCGGTGTGGTCGGTGGCTTGGTGCTCCTGGTGCCAGCGGTCGCCATCGCTTTTTTCGTTACCGGCCGGATCGCCGGTCTGATGGGCGGCCTGGACGATGCCCCGCTCCAGACCGCTTCTGTCGCGCTCCTGCTCGTCACGGCGCTCGGGTGGTCTGGCTGGAAGGCCGGTTCAAGAGGCATGCAGTACATCGGAGAGCGCGCTCCGGATACGTTCAGCCGCCTGGTCACTTCCGCAGTGATGGGCTTGCTGACAGCCATCATCGGTTACATCCTGGGGATCGGCTTCAGCCGCGGCATCCGGTCGATACCGCTTGGACAAGAAGTCGCCGTTCTCACCGAAATGCGCTATGCGATTGCCGGCGCAGTTATCTTCGGGCTGGCGGGTTTGGTTTATGCATACCGCAAAGGGATCCACGGCGAGATCAGCATCGGGATGATAGTATACGTGATCGTGCGGACCCTGATGAATATCATCCGCTCCATCGAACCCTTGATCTGGGCGCTGGTCGGAATCATCTGGATTGGACCGGGCCCATTTGCAGGCGCGATCGCTTTGACCGTTCATACCATCGCCTCCCTGGGCAAGCTGTACTCGGAGTCGATCGAAAGCATCAACCCAGGCCCGATCGAGGCCATCCAGGCAACCGGGGCCACTCGTTTGCAGTCGATCATGTACGCCGTTGTGCCTCAGGTTCTTCCGCCCTTCATCTCTTTCACGATCTATCGCTGGGATATCAATGTGCGCCTCTCGACCATCATTGGCCTGGTCGGTGGGGGCGGCATCGGTTTCATCCTCATCCAATGGATCCGGCAGTTCCAGTACGAGCCGGCGGGGATCGCCGTGTGGTTGATCACCATCACGGTCGCCGTGCTTGACTATGTCAGCTCGGAGATCCGCGAGCGCTTCGTTTAACCAGGACGAGGTCTATCCAGATAGGCCATGGTAAAATTCGTCCGTGCTGAGACGAATTTTACGAATGGTCCTCTCGATGGTCTTGGTCCTGGTCGTACTGGTTGCACTTTTCAGCGTCCTGCCTCGCCTTTGGACGGCCCTGTATGCCTGGCCCAGGCTTCACGATATCTCGGATGCGCCCCCGCAGCAGGTGGCGATTGTCTTTGGCGCCGGGCTGCGCTGGGACGGCTCGCCGTCGCCGGTCTTGCGAGACCGGGTTGACACGGCCGCGCAGCTGTATTTCTCCGGAAAAGTCGAAAAACTGCTGATGAGCGGTGATAACCGCTGGGAGGACTACAACGAACCAGCCGCCATGCAGGCCTATGCGCTGAGCCTGGGCATCCCCGCCGAGGACATCGTCCTGGACTATGCCGGGCGCCGGACATACGACACCTGCTACCGCGCCCGGCATATCTTCAAGGTAGAAAGCGCCGCCCTCGTCACCCAGGGCTTCCACCTGCCGCGTGCCCTGTACCTATGTAACACGATGGGTCTGACCAGCATCGGGGTTTCTGCCGACCAGCGTAACTACCGGCAGCGAGCGACGCTCTTCTGGAACCTGCGCGAGACTGCCGCGACCCTGGTTGCGCTCTGGGAAGTCCACGTCTCCCGGCCTGTTCCCGTCCTCGGCGAACCGGAACCGATCTTCTCCCAGGAGGCTCAATGAACCGGACAGAAGCCCTGGCCCTGGTCCGCGAGTTCGTCAAGAACGAGAATCTGGTCCGCCACATGTTAGCCGTCGAGGCCGCGATGCGTTTTTATGCTCACCAGTTTGGCCAGGATGAGGAGGTTTGGGGATTGACGGGCCTGCTCCATGATTTCGACTGGGAGATCCACCCCACACTCGACCAGCACCCACAGGATGGCGCAGCGATCTTGAGAGCGCGCGGCGTACCCGAGGAGGTCGTGCGGGCAATCCTGAGCCATGCCGACCACACCGGTGTGCCCCGCCAATCGCAAATGGAGAAAGCGCTTTACGCCTGCGATGAGATCACGGGCCTGATCACCGCTGTGGCGCTGGTCCGCCCCTCGCGATCGCTGGACGACATGGAAGTCAAGTCGGTTAAGAAAAAGTGGAAGGATCGTGCCTTTGCCGCAGGCGCGGACCGGGAAGAGATCGCCAAATCGGCCGAGGAGTTTGGGCTCGACTTATGGGAGCACGTGGGGAACGTTATCCAGGCCATGCAAGGCATTGGCCCCGGCCTGGGCTTCGAGCGGATTCAAAGTTAAGGACGCTTTGATCCAGTCCTCGCGGCTGTTTCAAAGGGCGGTCTTCACTCGGTCGCGATGATGATATCGCTGCACTTCTCCCCGCATTCGTCAATCACGTCGAAAACAGTGTCGATGGCCGGCTCGAAAGTCTCCACCGTCCGCCCGTCCTCGAGCACCAGGATCACTTTCAAGGAATGCAGCTGGGTCACCTGTGTAACCTGGCCGTCCAGGATCAACGTTCTCGCCTGCACCCATGGGATCGACTCGCTCGGAACCGGATAACCGGAACCAATGCCAGAAGCTGGCGTAGATTGGCCCGGAGAGGTCGTCGCTGGGGCTGGATATCCATCGTCTGTCGAGATGGGAGCTGAAGTGACTTCCGGTGCCGGATAGCTGTCGGTAGCGCCGGGAAGGACCGTGGGGGGCGTGGTGGGGGTGGCTGTAGGTTCGGCCTGCAGTGGTTCAGGCGTAGGAGAAGGGGCAGGCGGCTGGCAGGCCGCCAGGAACAGGATCACGAGGATCCCGATCACGAAGATCCCTAACCATCTCATAGACTTCATACAGCATTTCCTCCAAAAAGTTCGTTCAATGGATCATCGACGTGCCGTGCATGGACGCGCCGTGCATGGACGCGCCGCGCATGGACG
>DASWHG010000159.1:0-4783 GCA_036393315.1 Anaerolineales bacterium
CCCATGTCCAGGAACAGACCGTGCTCGAGTATGCCGGGCCGGTCGGCCAGGGTGCGCGCCAGCGCATAAGGGTCGGGGATGCCGGCTTCGAACCAGCAGCGCGCCAGGAAGTTGCCATTGTCGGTAACCAAGGGAGAGCCATCTGCTTCGCGCCACAGATCGGCCCGGCATCCCAGCGTATTCAACCAGCGCACCTGCACCTGATACTCGAACGGTAAAATCTCTACCGGAAGGGGCCCGCGGCCCAGCCGGTCCACCACCTTGGACTCGTCGGCGATCACGACGAAGCGCCTGGCATGCATCTCGATCACCTTTTCCCGCAGCAGGGCGCGGCCCAACCCTTTGATCAAGTTCAGCTTGGGATCGATCTCGTCGGCCCCATCCACTGCCAGGTCCAGCGAGGGCAGGTCCGCTCCCTGCAAAGATGCGGTCAAAGAGGTCAGGGGGATGCCGGCTTTTAGAGCCCGCCGGATGGTTTCTTCTGAGGTAGGCACGCCAGTAATGCCGTGCAGCTCCCCGGCTTTCACCTTCTCACCCAGCAGGTCGATGAAATAAGCGGTCGTCGATCCGGTCCCCAGCCCAAGGAGCATTCCATCTTGAACGTAACTCAGCGCGTGAAGCGCAGCCTCTTGCTTGAGATTCATGGTCTTCAACTCTTATGACAGGTATTATAACTTGGGATCGACTATAAATCCCGGCTGCGATGGACGAGATAGATCCCCACCAGCACGGAGAGACCTCCTAGCCACTGGCTGGTGATCAGGGCCTCGCCGAGCAGCGGGATGGCCAACAGGGCCGTTACCACCGGCTGGCCGATCATGGTCGGCGCGACCAGGGAGGCAGGGAGGTGGCCGAGGGCGTAGCCCACGGCCAGGTAGCCGCCGGTCTGGGAGACGATCGCCGCCGCCAGGAAGGCCAGGTAGGTCTGGGTCGAGTAGCCGGTCACAGGCAGCCTCAGGACCAGACTGATTGCCAGCAGCCCCAGGCTGCTGCTCAGGCCGACCAGCCAAATATAGGAGAGGGTATCCAGGTGAATACGCCCCCGTTGGGTGACCAGGAAATAACCCGCGTAGAAGACACCGGCCAGGATCGCCAGCACGTCGCCCAGGCCGAGGGTCGGGTGGCGCAGGAAATCACTCCCCAGGACGGTGGCTGCACCGATCAAGGTGAGGGCGAGGCCCAGCCAAAACCCGCCTGCCAGGCGCTCTCGCCAGATCAGCCAGGCTGCCAGGGCGACCCACAGCGGGGCTGTGTTCCCCAGCAGGGTGGCATTAGCGGCCGAAGTAAAGTTGACCGAGGTGTTCCAAAGGGCGTGGTCGAAAGCGGTCATGATCCCGCCCAGGACGGGGAAGATCAGCACCTGGCGACTCAGGCCCCCATTTACCCGGCGGCGAATAAAAAAGAAGGGGGCCAGGATGGCGGTAGAGAGGCCAATGCGGTACAAGCCCATCACGGGTCCCGGGGCGTTTGCCCAACGGACGAAGATCGCTGAAAAGCCAAGCGCGACGATGCCGGTGCCCAATGCCAGGTATGGAAGGAGGGTGCGGCGGAAGGGGACAGGGAGGGAATTTAAGAGCATTTTTATCCGGATTTTACGGCCTATAGACGTTAATGTTAAAAAAATCACCCGAATCTTCTTTGTGAATTTTCCAGATACCGGGTATAATACGGCGCACCGAGTCCAAAGCGACCTGCCTCCCAGGCAGAATGCCTTGGGGCGTGAACTAATACAAGAGGACAACCGGTAATGAAGGCGAGAATATTATGGATCGAAGGGAAACGGGCTGATGGCCCGTCTTTTATACCCGGTTTACGGAAGAAGGGATTCCTTGTAGACACCGTTCCAACCGGTAAAGCAGCCCTGGCCCGGATCGTGGAATCCGCCACCGATTTGGTGGTCGTCGACGCGGCCTCCCTGAGAACGAGCGGCAAACGCATCTGCCACGATATCCGGGCAGAAAAGAACGGGTTACCCATTCTCCTGATCGCCAACCCGAACCGCCCGGACACGCAAGATGACTGCGCCAACATCGTCCTCAAGCAGCCTTTCACCATTCGTAAGCTCGTCAACCGGATCCTGCCGCTCTTGCCTGCCCCTGGGAACAACTCGCTGCAAGCCGGCCCGATCGAACTGGATCTGAAGCGCAAGCTGGTGCGCTGTGACGAGCGGGAAGCGCGCCTGACTCCCCGGCTGGCACACCTGTTGAAGATCCTGATGGAGCATCCGGGTGAAGTGCTCGAGCGCGAACGGCTCTTTCGGGAGGTATGGAACACCGAATATACCGGCGATACCCGCACACTGGACGTACACATCAGCTGGCTGCGCCAGGCGATCGAAACCTCCCCGCGCCAGCCGCGCTTTTTGAAGACCATCCGGGGAGTGGGATACCGCCTGGACGTGTAGAGCGGGCCTGCTCATTTCTCTCCATACGTTTTTAGCGTCTCAAGATAATATTGCGGGAGGCCGATGTCATAACGCCGGCCTTCCATGACCAATCCCAGGAAGCCGTCTTCCTGGCGCAAGCGGTCCAGGGCCGAGGTCAGCTGGAATTCGCCGCGTTCGCGCACGTTGTTGGCAATGTGTTCCTCCAGGTAAGCGAAGAGCTGCGGCTTGATGATGTACTGGCCGAAAACCGTCAGGTATTCATCTTCAGGCAGCCCAGGAACACGCAGGTTGCTGCGAGCGTAGTCGACGGTCGGCTTCTCGGCGAACTCGGTCACGCTCAGCAACCGGTCCTCCTCCACCCATACACCGGCTACCGTGCCGAAATTGGCGATCTGGCTTTCCGGGGTGCGGCGAAGTCCCAGGACGTTGATCCCGTGCTGCTGGTAAGCCTCCAATAACTGCCTGGCGCAGCTCTGTTCGCTGGTGGACCGGTAGAGGTGGTCGCCCAGCATGAGCAGGAACGGTTCGTCGCCGATCGCTTCGCGAGCGCAGTAGATCGCGTGCCCGAAACCCTCCTGGTTCTGTTGGACCACGAACGAAACCCGCCGGCCGATCTCGAGGATCCGGCGGGCGTATTCCTGGAAGGGGCGGGGGAGTTTGTTGTAGTTCTCGATCGAGACCT
Source organism: Anaerolineales bacterium (assembly GCA_036393315.1). Classification (GTDB taxonomy): domain Bacteria; phylum Chloroflexota; class Anaerolineae; order Anaerolineales; family UBA4823; genus DASWHG01. Next base: position 3,069 of record DASWHG010000159.1, read on the forward strand.
GGGTGTTGAACAGCCGCTCGAAATCGTCCAGATCGTCTTCCTGCACCACGATGACGACCTCTTCGAGACCGGCCTCCAACGCTTCTTCGACGATCAGCAGGATCGCGGGTTTAGCGATCCCGTCCTGGTCGATGATCGGAAACAGTTCTTTCTTGGTCGCCTTGGTTGCCGGGAAGAGCCGGGTCCCGAAACCGGCGGCCGGGATGAGAGCCTTGCGGACCTGTATCCCCGGGCGGATCGTCAGCTTCAAGCAGGAGACACCCAGGTCGCGTTCAATGATCTCGATCACCGCCTGCTGGTCCGCTTCGCTACGGGCGATGAACTGGGCGGTCCCATCTCCCTGGGACCCGACGCCTTTGCCTCCCCAGATGTGGGGTTTGAGCGGTTCGTAGGCGAGAACGCGGTGCAGCACCGGCGAGGTCAGCTCCTCGGGGCAAGCCGGGGTGGCGTAGCGATCGAAAAATGCCTGGGCTTCGACCATCAGCGCACCGAGCCGCTGGGCGTCAGAATTCCGCAGCGCTTCTACGGACTGCAGGGTGATGCGCTTGTTGATCGGGCCGAGCAGCTCCTGTACGCCCTTCTCGATCTCGTTTTCTGCAAAGGGGTAGCTGCGGTTCAGCCGGTTGAGGATTTCGAGGGTGTCTTTCTCTGCCTGCAGGTCTACGATGACGAAATGCAGGTCGCTTTCGACCTGCAGCTCGGTGGTATCCAGGCGGTCGCCGTCGAAGACCATCAAGACCGGGCGGTTGCCGAAGGCGCATCCCTGGTCCATACGCCCGCAGCGGGAGGGGGTGGTGATCTCGCCCTGGTAAGCCAGCTCCATCTCGCCCCGGATGGTTAATTTAAGATCGTAGACCCGGTTAAATGCTCGGGCAGCCAGCACGCAGATCGCCGCGCTGGAGGAGAGCCCCTTCTTCACCGGCAGGTCGGTCTTGTAGTTGTTAATGACCAGGCCGCGCACGTGGTAGTTCGTGAGGACCTGGTAGGCGACCCCGGCGATATAGCTCCAGAAACCGCCGCGCTGTGCTTCTTCGAGCAAGGCTTTGGCCTGCATGGGGATCTCGTAGGGTCCTAATTTTTCGCCTTCCGGCGTTACCGAAGAGAGCACCAGCGAGGTTGGATGAGGCTCGACCTCGGCATAGATGCCCTGGTCGGTCCCGGTGATCAATGTATAGCCTTTCTCGATCTCGACGTTGATGCGCCGGTATCCGCCGGCCCAATCGGAGTGTTCTCCGAAAAGACAGATCCGTCCAGGCACAAAGAGTTTCACAGGATTCTCCTCGATTCTACGTTCGGCCAATCCGTAATGTAAGAAAGACTCGTTCGCCGTTTATCTTGACCAGGCGAACGCCAACCGGGCGTTCGCCCCCCTCCTGGCCGGATCCTGGCCTGCTGGGGAGATTCAGGTGAGCGGGGATCGTCTCATTCTTGCGAGGGCGCACCGCCTGGGACGCGCTGCGAAAGATCTTTCCATCCCAGGCCGGGTCGACCTCCCAGTAATCCAGATCCTCCAGCAGACTATGGTCCAGGGTGAGGGTACGTTCTGACAGATTCAAGCCCTGTTCAAGGAATTCGACCTTGCTAGCCGGAAGCCGCAGACCGGCCACGGTTTGCAGCATGAACGGGGGAGAGGGGTGGGAAACCAGCCTGGCGTAGGTGGTGTGCACAGCCCGCCAGGCGTCGTCATTGGCGACGTATTTCCGCCCAAGCCAGGC
>DASWHG010000160.1:0-6058 GCA_036393315.1 Anaerolineales bacterium
GGTCAGGGTGCGCGGGTCTCGCCCGACCTGGATTTCTCTTTTCAATTCAAGCCCAGGCAAAGATACCAGACTCACCGATCCGGAATCGGGATTCACTGCTGCCAGCCACGCGCCATCCGGCGAAATAGCGACTGCCGAGGCAGAGACGCCGGCGCCCTCGTAAGCTGCGGACGTTGCTGGTCCTGCGATTGGGGCTGTGGCCGGTTCCGTTGTAGGCGCCGTTGCTGTGACTGGCTCTGTTCCCTGTGGAGTTTCCACCGGAGATGGTTGTGGCAGAGATTCGCCATCCGGCGATAGTAGAGCATAGGCCGCCAGCGCCAGCAATGCGACCATCATCAAAGAGAAAAGGGCTTTTTTCATGCTGCATTCTCCTGTAAGTTCCATTGGATCACGGCAGTGATATGGATGCAACAAGTTTTACTTCGATTTGGTTTGGGAACCCGCTAAGGCTTGATATATATAGTCATTTCTTGGTTCGCCTGCCAAATAAGTAGACACCACTTCCGACTAAGCCGATCAAAGCGCCGAGAATAAAGCCAATTTGCCCGGTGCCTTCATAACCTTCTCTGCCGTTAAAAACGGGTGCAAAGCCGAAAACGAGTTCGAAAATACCGGCCAAACTCCCGCCGACAATTGCACCGGCAATCAAACCAATTACTGCAGAAACAAATCCAATGAGGATTACAGCAAGAACACGAAGTACTATCTTAATCATTAGCCATATCATGACAACTCCTTTTTCACTCTCCTATGGCCTTATTCTCAATGTGCCACTGCCCGTGACAACCCACAACTCGCCCTGCGCGGAGACCAGGTCCAGCGGCCGGTTCGTCCTGTACACAGCCATCACCTGGTTGGTCGCCGGGTCTATCACCGTGAGTGTCTCATCCGTAAGCGATGTAACCCAAACTCCGTTCGAACTGATCGCGACGCCGCGGGAGTGATTGCCGGCCGCGATCCTGGCCACAATCCGGTCCGTCAAAGGATCAATAAGATAGAGGGTTGGAGCACTATCGCACGCGACCCAAATGGCCTGGGCATCCGCCGCTATCCCTCTCGTTGCGCAATCGAGATTGATTTCTGCTGAAATCTCATTGGAAGCCGGGTCAATTCTCTTAAGGACCGGATTGTTTGGATCGCTGACCCAGACAGCATCTTGCGTGATTGCGAGCTGGAGAGGCGAACCCCCGGCGTGAATTGTGGCGATGACCTGGTTTGTATCCGGGTCGATGCGAAAAACCGTGCCTTCCGTGGGGCTGCTAACCCACACAGATCCCGCCCCGGCAGCGATGCCATTCAGCCCAGCCGAGGATCCAACTGGGATAATTGCGCTGACCCTGTTGTTGAGCGGATCGATGCGGGTGAGGCCGAGGCCGGTAACCCAGACTGCACCGTAACCGGCAGCCATCCCCCGTGGGAACTCGCCGACCGTCATGGTTGCCACGACCTGGTCGGTGTCCATATCGATGCGCGTAACGGTATTGTTGCCACTGAGGACCCAAATCGCCCCCTCCCCAAAAGCGATATAATCGCCCCCTGCCGGAATCTCAGCCAGGATAAGGTTGGGCGGGAAGTCCAAGACCGTATAGGAAGGAACAACGAGTTCAACGGGCAGCCCGACTCCGAACGGCCTTCCGTCTGGGGCAAACAACTGCCACTCCCCCTGGTACGTTCCGGTAGCAGCCGGCGCTATGAGCTTGACCGACATCTCGATTTCCCTACCGGGCGGGACGCCCTCTGCCAGACGAAGACTTTGCGGGCCGCTGAGACGCTCGCCGGATACTGAAGCGAGCCGATATGAAGTATCCCAGGTGCAGGTTCCGGTATTCCGGATCCTCCAAGCCATTTGAAACAGGTTATCGGGTGCGACGGACATGTGAACAGGGCCTTCTCCGCCCGCGGCGAACTCTGAGTCGTTCCGGCAGGTCCTCGCCACCGCCGCGAATTTCTCAGCACCCGCAGCAATGCGCACCCGCTCGCCGCCCAGGCTGCCGAAATACAGTTCGTAGGGCTCGCGAGTCGCGTACAGGAAGCGCCTGCCATCCAGCCAATGGATGGCAGCCAAATCGCCGCCGAGCTCGAATCCTTCGCCGCACACTTCACTTTCCTGTGTGGCATCCGGGCAGAGCTGGAAAAGAGCCTTTTCGCGAACGGCATAAGCAAGGCCGGCCGGAGACCAATGCAAGTTCTGCCAAAACAGTTGCGCAGAGCTCGGGATAGCGAGCCAGCCTTGCTCGCCCGGCAGATCGGCCACAAACCAGCCGTAATAATCGCCTGAGATCGTCCCCCTATAGAAAGCTGCATGCCGGCCATTCGGTGAGAAAGTAACGGAGCCGGGGTGCGAGCCGGTGAATGTAGCTAAGAGCTCCGCGGGAGAGCCGTCTACAGGCACACGCCGGATCGCATATGTATCCATCCCAGCGCCAGGCTCGTAAGAAGATGTGATCAAAAAGGCCCTCGAATCTTGTGTCCATACACCCGACGGGATGGCAGAGCCTCCCAACCCGACAAGCGGGTAGGTCAGTACGTCCGGGCGGTAGTTTCCCCCATCCGCATTGAGGAAGCCGAGTCCGACGGTGGACATGAGGGCAATCCTTTGGCCGTCGGGGGAAGGTACAAACCGCAGGCTGTCGGCCACCGGCAACTGCACCACACCCGTAGGTGCGTCCGTGTCGACCCAATATAGCCCCTCAGGGGTGGCGTGCGACTCTCCCTCGGCCTGCACGAAGTATTTCCAGGTGCTGAATAGCAGTCGATGCGTGCCCGGGATCCATTCCAGCTGCGGGATGTTGGTGGAGTCGGTCTCGGAGGCGTTGAGCAGTTCACGCAGCTCCTCGGCCGGGACGAGCTCACGCGGGTTCTCTCCATTCCGCTCTACGGCCCACAGCGCTGACTGCTCGTACCAATCCATTTCGGATCGCTTGACCACGGAGCGGCTCAAGAAGGCCAGGACCTGGCCATCGTCGCTCATGGTCATGGCTATAACGTCGCCAGCGTTGTAGATGGTTTCGCTGTGACCGGTCGCTTCATCCCACACCAGGATGTTCCCATCCTTGATATACGCGACCAGCGCTGATTGCCCGGTCGACGCGCTCGTTGTAGGAACCTGGGTCGGAGTCGCGGTGAGAGCCGGAGCCGCGGTCGCCGACGCCAGCGCCGGTGATGGTGGCGCCATCGTTTGCGTTGGCGGTAATGGTGTTGCCGTTGGCAAAGTCAGTGTGGGCGCAGGGCTCGGCGCACAGGCTGACACGACCAGGACTGCGATGAGAACCAGTCCCATCGTTCCATAGGAGGAGTTCACAGTAGTTAATCTCAGCGCTTGCATGGCATTCTTCCTCTCGGGTTCACAAAAGCCGGGGCGCAGAAGGTGGCAGTTCAGGCATCTGGATGCTGGCGGCTAGCGAACCTGGATCACCACGTACGGCGCGGTCCCGAAGGGTGTGCCATCCGGGGCGAATAGCTGCCATTGCCCCTGATATGTTCCTGCCGCCTCCGGCGTGATCAGCATAACGGGCACTTCGATCTCCTCGCCTGGCTCGACCGGCTCGCCGATTGGAGCGCCCCGCGGGCCGGACAGGCGATCTCCAGAGAGGAACATGAACCGATACGCCTCGTCCCAGGTGCACGTGCCGGTATTGCGCAGCCGCCAGGTCTTGGTGAAGAACGTGCCCGGGGCGAGGGAAGTGCCGTCCGGCACCGTCACATCCGTCACGAACTCGGCGTCATCCTCACAAGTCGCGGCTACCGCGTCGAAGCTGTTCCTCACCGCGTTGCTGAAATCCACAGGGCCCTGCGGATCTTCGGCGATCACCGTCACCGAGCCGTCCAACGAGCCAAGCATCAGCCGCCTCGGCACGTAGGTAACGTAGAGAAACCGGTCACGATCCAGCCACTCGAAGGATTCGATATCTGTACCGAAAGGTATTGGTGGAGCGCAGACCTCGATGGCCTGCGCCGCGCTCGGGCAGAGAGGCGACATTTCCTCCGGCCCACGGATATAAGCAACATTGTCCGGCGACCAGGATAAACCAAGAGGATCGCTGAGAACGGCGAGCGGCCCAGGCTCCTCAGGCAGGGGAAGGATGAACCGCCTGGTAGCCCCCAGAGGACCCGTCGAGCGCACAAACGCCAGGACGGAGCCGTCGGGCGCGAGCTGATCTTGAGTGCCGCGTAGTGTGATGAGCGGCTCGGCGGATGCCCCGTCGACCGGGACACGCCAGATCGTGAACCTCGGGTCCTCGGCACGTGTGAAGACGATTGAGCCTTTGACGAGAAAGGCACGCGAATCCTGGGTCCAGACCGGGGAGGAATCTTCCAGGTTGTATGGGCCAAGTACGCCATCGGCCATTGGACTAAGGTGCACCTGACCGGAAAGGCTGTCCTCGACGTTGACGAGGTAAAGGCCGGTTGAGGTGACCAGCGCGATGTACTCCCCATCCGGCGAGGGCATGAAACTTACGAATTCCTCCTCCGGGACGATATCGGCGCGAGCCAGTGTGTCCGCGTCCAGCAGGGTGAGTCCCTGGTAGAACCAGCCGGAAATGGCGGCGAAGAAGGGACTGTAGAGCAGGCGATGGGAGTTTGGGATCCACTCCATCCCCTGGGCGGGGTCCAGCTGGCGAGGGTTCTGCCCATCGCGCTCCACGACCCACAGGCTGGGGCTTCCCTGGCGAAGGAAGGCCACCAACTGGCCATCGTCGCTCAGTTTTACCTGGGTCACATCTCCCGCCTTAAAGATGGTCTGGGTCTGGCTGGTGGCCTCCTCCCACACCAGGATGTCTCCCTCCTTGACATACACGACTCTCGCTGTCCCATGTGTCGCTCGGGTTTCGGCAGGAGACGGGACGGTGGGCACGAAGGTGAACGAGTTGATGATCGTTGTGTGGAGGCTCTCGTACTCTGGCAAGGGGAACGCCAGCGTGTACAACCGGTCTTCGTGAACGATCAGCACTTCTTGCATGCTCGACTGGGCCCCCACATCGGCGAGTACGACTGCCTCCTCACCGCCGATGATCAATCTGGAGCGCCCGGGATCGAATCCAATCTGCGCCATCCGCCCATCCGCCAGCTGGTGAACGCTGCGTCCGCTGGCGTCGAGTACCCCGATGGAGACAGGGCACGGGGTTTCCCAGAAGACGAAACCGTCGGGGGCGATGCATACCTGGTGAGGGAAACCTGTCAGGAAATAGCCAGCTGGATACAACAGGCAGTACCCGTACCGCTCGTTCGCCAGAAGCTGGGTTCTCTCCGTCGGCTCGGGGCAGCCCGGTTCGGCAGTTGGCGCGGGCGATGGTGGAACGGTTGGTGTGGGCGATGGTGGTATTGCTGTTGCCGCTGGCAAGGCCAGTGTGGGCGTAGGCATCTTCGGGGAGGTGGTTGGAGCAGGGCCAGGTGAACAGGCCGTTAGCAACAGCACGCAAATGCTACAGGCCAGTCCGAAAGGTTTGAAGAATCGATTTCGCCTCACCTGACACCTCCACCCTTAATGATCAACTTGCAACACGACCAGACCAGCATCGCCCGCTGCCAGGTATAACAGATCCCCGTCAACGGCGAAGTCGCTGATCCTGAGGGGGAAATTCCCCGCCAGATACGGCAACGTCTCGTCACTGATATTCAAAGCCAACAGGCTGCCGCTGTTTAAGCGCAGGTAAACCGTATCGCCGGTCAAAACCATCTTGGTGACATTTTCCGGGGCGGGCATTTCAATCCGCCAGATTCCGGCCGGATGGGTGGGGTCTGATATATCCAGCGCGTAGATCGTATAGGTTACGCCATCCCTGCTGCCGGCGGCGTAGACGGTATCGCCGGACACTGCGAAGTCGGCGACTTGCTCCGGGAGGTCTACTGCCGGTTCGAGCCGGCCAACTTCAACCGGCGCCAGCGGATCGCTGGCATCGAAGACCTGCAGGCGAGCGAAATCCTTATAGCTGAAAACGAGCAGATGCGTGCCGGCGGCTGACAGGCCCGTCGGCTCAAATCCCTCCAGCGACAGGGTGCTGGCAAGCTCCGGGTTGGCCGGATCGCCCATGTCAACGATTGCAAGGCCCTCGACGAT
>DASWHG010000161.1:0-9350 GCA_036393315.1 Anaerolineales bacterium
ACGGGCCAAGGGCGAACAGGCTGCCGTCCCTGTTCTGGAATTCGACGGTGAAGCGGTAATCGGATTCAGAAAGCGGGGCTACGTTGACGATTGCCTTGACCGTCAGGCACTGCAATCCATTGCGGGTGCAGCCGGCTTCCAGCAAGGCAGCCTTGTCGGAGGGATCGATTTCAGGGTTGTTGTCGGTGAGAGGTCCGTAATCTCCGCCATACAACTCGACTGCTTGCTCGAACTCGCCATCCGTGAGGAAGTTAAAGAAAGAAACCAGCGTTTCTTGAGCCTCGGCTAAATCTTCGGATGCGGCTGAAGCGGTTGCCTGTGCCAGGATGTCCTGGGCGAGCTCCTGGATCGCCTGCAAATCTGCGTCAGTGGCATCTCTCTCGCCTGCCCCAGTGAAAACGATCCGTATCGTGAGAGCATCTGCAGTTGCCGGATCGATATGCTCGTACTCGAGAGGCTGAAGGCTGTCGCCCCAATCATACAGAGCCGTTAATTGGTTAGAAGTCAGCCATACACGGCCGAGGGTGGTCGGTTCTTGACCCCCGCAAGAGCTGGCAAAAGCCTCTCCGCTGAGATAAACCGTGACGTCCTCACAGAAACCGGCAATGCCGCCCTCCCGGTGCCAGGCAAAAGCCAGGCCCCAGGACGCGCCGCTCCTCCCGGCAGCAGCCTCCTGCGCAACCAGTCGAGACCATTCGGCGATCATCCGTTGTTCCGCAGGTGTGGCCGTCACCTGTCCTTGCCCATTGAATACGACCTCGCCGGCCGCTGTTTCAGCCTCGAAGGACATGTATTTTTCTGTAAAGTACGCCAGGTCTTCCAGGCGAGTCTCTAAGACGAAACGCCCTTCCATCAAAGGTTGGTCGCAAGCGCCAAAGAGGACCGCTTTTTCGCCGATCTCTGCCGTTTCACAGCCTGCACCGGATTCCAGCGTCCACCGGATCAATGGGCTGTCCGTTTGTGGAGCAGGCCCACTGGCCAGATGAACCTGACTGCCCTGTTCATCGGTGTGGAAGAGGTATTCTTGCCCGTCTAACTTCAGCGTGACCCGGTATCCGGGCGTGATCACCTGGGCGCAGGTTTGCCCCTGGCTCGAGAGGCCCAAACAGGCGTCGGGCCAGTCTACTTTTCCTGCGTTTACGATTAGGATTTCCTCAGGATTGGCGCCCTTTTGCTGGGCAAGTACCAACCGGGCAGCTTCGGCCGCAGAGGGCACTGGACTTGTAGCAGTAGACGTAGCTTCAGGCGTTGTTGGGACTACCCCGGATCCGGTCGGCGTTGGGAGGACTGGCGCCTGTGGTTCAGGCGTAACGATCGGCGCGCCGGGTGCACAGGCAGCCAGCAGTATCGCGATAAGCAGGAATAAGGTTAAATTCTTCATAACAATAGCACTCGGGTAAGTTAATGGTTGGTTTTCCGGTTTACCCGTTGCGGTCTTACCGCCTTTGGATAGACGCCAACTTCGTTCTGTTTGTTCCGGATTATTCGCGTAAATAGCGTTTCCTTGCCACCAGCTGGGCGGTTCCACGCGGTGGGTGGTGCTCCCCGGCAGGTACCTTTATCTCTTCCCAATGCAGGATTTCATAATCCTGGAAGGCGGAGAGCAGCTCGCCAGGATCCAGGTAGTAATCCGGGTTCGGCAGCTCCGGATCCAGCTTCAAGAAAGTCTCGAAGAAGATCAGCCCCCCCGGTTTCAACGCCTGGCGATATTCTGGGAACGTAGCGCGTTCCAGAAAGTGAAAGTTGACGATGACGTCGAAATAGCCCGGCGGGAGCCACGGGTTCGAGAGGTCACACACGGCTGCCTCCAGAGCCAGTTTTTCCTCCCGGGCGCGCTCCACTGCCATCCGGAGTGCAGTTCTGGAAATATCCAGGGCGATCACCTTCAGGCCGTGCCTGGCCAGGAAGAGGCCGTTGGCTGCAACCCCGGAGGCGGCATCTAAAGCCCGGCCTTCCGTTGGCAGCAGGTGCGCAAAATCGAGCAAGAGCTGGCGTGGTTTCCGTTCCAACCAGGCTTCCCGTTCTGCTTCGTAGCGCTCGTCCCATCGCCTGGCATCCTGCTGGTGAGGGGCTCGTTTCATGCGGGCTTCGCTCCTGCTCTACCTCCTCGAGTGCTGCACTTCGCTCGCGATTCCCCCATGGGTGAACGAAGGCAGTGCACCCTTCAACCTTCATTCGATCAGGGAGCTGAGGCCCTCCCGCGTTTTCGGGCTGATTCTACCATGGATAAATTTCCCCCTCCCGTTCCTCAAGGATACCCACGATCGTCGCTGGATTAAAATTCCCCTCCGGAATCCCTCAGGTACAGGATCAGGTTGGCGATATCCCGCAGTTCACCATCCGGCAGAATAAAGTAATCTTCGAAGACGCACTTCAAGTTAAAACCAAGGGCCTGAAAAGCTTTGATCACCGAGGCCTGGTCGTTGAGGATTTGGGCTTCGATCAGGTAGATGTTCCTGCGCTTGGCCAGGTCGATCAGGGCCTGCAGCATCCGGGACCCAACGCCTCGCCGCCGGATCTCTTTGGCCAGGAATATCCGGACCTCTGCCCGGTGGCGGCCCGGGCCTTCGAAGAAATGGAGAGTGGCATTGCCGACAATGCGGTTGCCGATGACTGCGATCAGAGGCAACACTTTATCGTAATTCAGTTCGTCCACCCACTTGCCGACAACTTCCGGATCGGTTACATCGTGACGGGTATATCGGCGGTCTTCGGGGGAGATCGGCGCATACATGTCGATTAGAGCCTGGCGGTCATCCGGTGCCAGCGGGCGGAGCAGCACTCGAGCCCCGTCGTGGAGTGTGACAATCTGCCGGTAAATGACATCGTGGTTGGTAATCATATAAGGCACTCCTTGTGAGGAACGTCACGAATTGGCGTTTTATTATTATTTCCTATAATTGTCTAGTTCATAAGTGTTAAATGTCCCGAAATTGATAGGACGGATAGCACATGCCGGGTTTGGGAGCATCAAACTGACTGAGATTGCAGTAGGCGCAGCAAAGAGCGGCGCGCTAACAGGTCGGAGCTGACCATTCCCAGGACCCGTTGTCCTGACACCACCGGCATGGCCGAGATCTCGTGATATTCCAGCTTGCGGATAACCTCAAGGAGATTGTCTTTCGGCGATGCAGTAACGACCTGACGGGTCATCACCCTCTCGAGCGGCTGGTCATCTGGCGAACCGAGGGCAGTGGCGCGGGTGATGTCCCAGTCCGTCACCACGCCGGCCAGCCGGCCTTCAGCGGAAACGACCGCCAGGATGGGACAGCCTGCTTCGACCAGGATGGCGGCCGCTTCCTTGACCGTGCTCGCCATCCCGATCGTTGGGATGGATTCCATGATATCTGCCGCCGTACGGTCGCTCTCCCGGGTCGCAATACGGCGCACGCTGACTCGTTCGGCTGCCTCGCTTGGGAGCATGTCTGCGTCGGAGACCAACAGGTCGATCAGCTCGCAGATGTTGCGCCGGATCACATCATCCCGGTGCGCTTCTGCGGCCACCCGGCGTTTTTCAGCCAGGGCCCCCAGTTCGGCGGCATGTTCTGTAAGCCAGCCCTCGACAGCCTTTTGATCGCCGAGGATCTCCGCTGGAAAACGCAGGTGATCGGGCGTCTTGATGAGCTTCTCCTGGGCAGCGAAGATCACGCCTCCTGAGTTTACCAGGTAATCGGTCGCGATCATTACACCTCGCTGCCGGTAGACGGCTCGCTCCATGCGTGAGCGGGCTGCCTTGCGCTCCCGGTCTGGCGAGTAGGTATTCGCCCCTTCAACGATCACCCTCCAGCGGCCCATGCGATCGACGGTCATGGTAGGCCGGGTGGAGGCGTGTGTATCCAGGTAGTTTGCGATCGGCGCGGCGGGTACCAGACAGAAAGCCGGTTCGCGCAGCAAGTCTCCGGGATAGTTTGAGAATTTGAAATCCAACGGGTCAGGCCAGGAACCGGCCAGGTTGGCCTGGTAGAAGACCCGGGCGACTGGCCCCTTTTCCTGATAAAGCTCGAACAGCTGGCGGACCGGCAGGCCGGTTTCGCTGTACAGGTATCCGGTCTCGTCGCTGATCCCGGTGACCTTTGCGCCTGGGAGCCACTGCTCGATAAAGCGGGCCGCGTGCGCGCCTACCGCACCGAACCCTTGAATCAGAATGGTGATCTGCTCGGGAGGAGGCAATTGCAGGTTTTCGAATTGAGGCAGCGATTTCAACCGCGGCATCTCGGCTAGCAGCGTCTGGAGCGCGATGACCACGCCTCCTGCAGCCCCACCCAGCTCGTCGATGCAGTTGCCCCCCATGTCGGCTGGCTTGGAAAGAGCGCTGTCCAGCCCGTACTCGATGGCGATCGTCTTCATATCGTCGTCGTTGGTGCCGACGTCGGGACCGGGTAGGTAGATATCCCGGTAGCGGTGGAGCAGGTGAGCGAAGCCGCGCACGACCGCGCTGTGGTCCGCCGGGGAGAGGTCGCGACCGGCCACGATGCCCGACTTACCACCGCCGTAAGGCAAGTCGGCAGCCGCGTTCTTCAGAGTCATTCCACGCGCCAGGTTGTGGATGGCCTCTGGGGTGATGCCGGGAAGCATCCGGATCCCACCCATGGAAGGACGGCCCATGGCCAGGTTGTCGACCACCAGATATCCGCCAATCTCGAGCGGTGACTCCTCATCCCACATGCAGACCACCAGCCTTGGCCCCAGGCTGTCCACCTCGATCCCCAGCCGAGCCAGGCGATCGACATCCAGCGGGCCTAACTCCATATATCGCCTGCCCCCATCCCGGATCAACCGGTTCTCCAGCGTACGCTCCGGGAGACGTTCTTGAAGGAAAGACTTCATCTGGTCGGGTATCATCGGATTAAATCCATCTGTGGTGTCCCGGTGGAGCTTACCGGTGGAGATTCTGCGCCGCGACAAACGCCAGCCCGCATTCTGTCAATGCCCAGGCGGTTTTGTTGGTGGAGTCAAACTTATCGAGGAAGTTGGTGGTCATGTGATCCCAATCACCGCTGGCGATGACCTCTTCCTTATCTCTGAAGTAGTCGAGGATGTCGGAGGGATGCTGGCGAGTCTCCTCGACTTCCGGCTCGCCGCCTTCATGCTTTGCAGAGATATTGGCGACGTGATCGGCGATTTCGAGCAGTTCCTGGCGCCGGTTGTAGGGTTGGCGTACGATGCTCTTCCAGGTCTCGACGATATGGTGCTCGAATCGCACCACTTCCTCGAAACCAAAATCCTTCCGGAATTGGGCGGTGATCTCCATGGTCTCATTATTCACCGAGTTGCTCCAGTTAAAGCCGATCAGCGGTGAAGTGCCATCTTCGCGGGCGAACAGCTTGGCTCCGAGCAATGTCCAGAAACCGGCATAGGGGTTGTCGTTGCCCATGAACACCGAGATCTTGAATTCGATATCTACACCGAGACGATAGAGCAGGTAGCCAAGGAGAACAGTGCCCGGGTTGAGGTTGAGGACCTGGCGCACACCGAAATTCGTATAGTAATACAGGAACTCGTCGAGCCACTTGAGCGCATGGCGGTTAGGCTGCCCAACGCCGCCGAAATAGCCTGTGATCGTCGCCGGCCCGCCCAGGTGAACGTTAGAGCCATCCGTGCCCTTCGTATCCAACGTCTCGACATAGCTGGCGCCGATGATTTGCATGGCAGCGGCGATGGCCGGCAAGTCGCCATCCTGCTCCTGCTCCTTCATTTTTCGAACCTTGATAAACCGGCCAGGCATCAGCATTTCTTGATCGATTGCCCGCTTCGCTGCCAGGATGATCCAAGGGAAATATTGGGCTGCACTGATTTCCAGGGTCACGGCGCATTCCTCGCGGAACTGCATCCGGTCAGCTTTGGCACCCAGAACTTTGCGGCGGTAATCGGCGATGCTGATGAAAGCCCCTCGCTCCCGCTGGGCTTCCAGCCACTGCAGGTCTTCCAGGAATTCCGGTTTCGTCGCTTCAACTTTCTTGAACAAGGCGGGGAGCTGGCGAGCCTGTTCCGCTTTGCGGTTGATCTCCTCCGGGGTGCCGTACCTGGCAACTACTTCCAGGAAATCATTGATCACGCGGGTGTCCGGATCGAGCAGGACGGCATTGATATCCTCCAACCGCTCGGCTGGGATTTTCAATAACTCGCGCAGGTCTTCATTCATCTTTGTTCTCCTTCACTTAACGCTCCAACATCCTGAGCAGCTCGTCATATTCCTCATCCGGCATTCCAAACCAATTTTCCGGCTTTGGAAAGTCGCCTTCGGTAACCTCTTTAACGTATTGGTGCAGCCCATCCTGGATGATTTGTCCGGCATCGGCAAACACTTTCGCCATGCGCGGTTTGAAGCGCGGATAGAGACCGAAGGCATCGTGGTAAATCAGCAGCTGGCCGTGAGCGTCTGGCCCCGAACCAAGGCTGATGATGAAGCAGTTCCTGGCCCGCTCCGTGATCAGTTTGCACAGGCGGTCGGGGACCATTTCTAACAGGATCGCATAAGCGCCGGCTTCTTCGAGGGCCCTGGCATCTTCGACGATCTTCTTGGCCTGCAGGGCGCCTTTTCCCTGGACGCGGAAGCCCCCCAGTGCGCTGGCGCTCTGGGGGGTCAAGCCAAGGTGGCCCATCGCCGGAATGCCTGCCCGGACGATTCCGGCCAGCCGGTCGGCCATCTCCTCGCCGCCCTCCAGCTTGACCGCGTCGCAGCTGGCTTCCGCCATGAAACGCCCGGCATTGCGGATCGCGGTCTCCACGCTGGGCTGATAGCTCATGTAAGGCATGTCGCCGATCAGCCAGGCATTCGGCGAACCACGGCGCACGGCCTGAGCGTGGCGGATCATATCCTCCATCGTGACCGGAAGTGTGCTCTCATATCCGAGCATCGTCATCCCCAGGCTGTCTCCCACCAGGATCATATCGATACCGGCCTGTTCCTGGAAGAAGGCCGTTGGATAATCGTAGCAGGTCAGCATTGTGATCGGCTTGTGGTTGGCAACCATCTTATATAAACCGGGCAAGGTAACTTTTTTTCGGTCTGGCATGCGGTCCTCCATGGAAATTTATCGGTGGGTGGATGATCAGTCTTATTCTACGTTAATGCCTGCCCGAGCGCAACTAAGGGAAGTGTAGAAAGAAAGGTGACAAAGATAATATTCCGTTTTAGCGTATAATATCGAGGAAATTTAATAAAAATGTGACACCTTACAGGGGGGAAGAGGACAAGCGTCCATTGCGCAGCCTGGTGAAATCTGCCACAATAGTTGGTAGTCTACAAGTCGGCTGATCCTCTATCTACCTTCGAAAGGAGATGTACATGTGCGCTGTTCGTGAATTCCCCGGTCTCCGTCCCTTCAGGCCAACCCCCCTCAGGCTGCGTTTCCCCGTTCCCTCCGATATCGAGATTGCCCAGGAGGCAGAACTCAAGACGGTAAAAATGCTTGCTGAAGAAGTAGGTTTGCTGCCTGAGGAGCTGGAGCTTTACGGTGATTACAAGGCCAAAATCCGCCTGGAAGTATTAGACCGCTTAAAAGACGTCCCGGACGGCAAGTACATCGACGTCACTGCGATTACGCCGACACCTTTAGGGGAGGGGAAGAGCACCACCATGGTCGGGCTGAGCCAGGCGCTCGGAGCTCACCTGGGCAAGCGCGTCTTCACCTGCATCCGCCAACCGAGCCAGGGCCCTACCTTTGGCATCAAGGGCGGCGCAGCCGGAGGCGGTTACAGCCAGGTTGTCCCCATGGAGGACTTTAACCTGCACCTGACGGGCGACATCCACGCGATCACAGCAGCCAATAACCTGCTGGCGGCTGCGATTGACACCCGAATCTTTCATGAGTCTTACCAGACGGATGAGAAGCTCTTCAATGCTCTTTGCCCACCGGATAAAGAAGGCAACCGTAAATTCACAAAATCCATGCTGGTCCGGCTGGAAAAGCTCGGAATCGACAAGACCGATCCGAACGAGCTGACCCCCGAGGAGCGCAGCCGCTTTGCCCGCTTGGATATCGACCCGGATGCCATCACCTGGCGGCGGGTCGTGGATACGAACGATCGCTTCCTGCGTGAGATCACCATCGGGCAGGGTCCGGAAGAGAAGGGCATGACCCGCCGGACCGGCTTTGATATCACCGTGGCAAGCGAGATCATGGCGATCCTTGCATTGACTACCGACTTGGCCGATATGCGCGAACGCTTCGGGCGGATCGTGATTGGAACGAACCGGGCCGGAGAAGCCGTAACGGCCGAAGACCTGGGTGTCGCCGGCGCGATGACCGTATTGATGAAGGATGCTATCAAGCCAAACCTGATGCAAACTCTGGAGGGCACGCCGGTTTTTGTGCACGCCGGACCGTTTGCGAACATCGCCCACGGCAACAGCTCGATCGTCGCCGACCGGATCGCCCTCAAGCTGGCCGATTACGTCGTGACCGAATCCGGGTTTGGCGCCGACATCGGTATGGAGAAGTTCTTCGATATCAAATGCCGCTACTCGGGCCTGATCCCGAACGTGGTTGTACTGGTCGCGACCGTCCGGGCTCTGAAGATGCATGGCGGCGGCCCGAAAGTCGTCGCCGGAAAGCCGTTGGACCCGGCTTACACCGAAGAGAACCTGGACCTGCTGCGCGCCGGCCTGGGAAATATGCAGCATCACATCAAGAACGCTTTGAAGTTTGGGATCCCGGTCGTAGTCGCGGTGAATTCATTCAAGGACGATACCCCCGCAGAGGTCGAGGTGGTCCGGCAGGCCGCTATCGAGGCCGGCGCCGAAGACGCAGTGGTCTCTCGTCACTGGATGGAAGGCGGCGAAGGGGCCATCCAGCTGGCTGAAGCGGTTATCGCCGCGGCAGAAAAGCCGAGCAACTTCGATTTCCTTTACCCGCTCGAATTTTCGATCAAGGAGAAGATCGAGATCATCTGCAAAGAAATCTACGGCGCTGACGGCGTGGATTACCTGCCAGAAGCCGAGGCCAAAATCGAACTTTATAACCGGTTGGGTTTCGATCATCTTCCGCTCAACATGGCCAAGACGCACCTCAGCCTGAGCCACGACCCCTCTTTGAAGGGTGTACCCAAGGGGTACCGGATTCCGATCCGCGACATCCGCGCCTCGGTTGGGGCCGGTTTCCTGTTCCCGCTGCTGGGCGAGATGCGCACCATGCCCGGTTTGCCGACCCGCCCGGTCTTCTATGATGTCGACCTGGACCTGGAAACCAACCGCGTCCTGGGACTGTTCTAAGCGGCTTGTTCTCTCCATTAACCTGGCGCACCCCGAATCAACCTGTTCGGGGTGCGCCCGTTCTCTTCACAGGAGGACTTTTTCCGTGGAATATCGCGAATTAGGGCGCACCGGCTGGCGAGTATCCGCAATCAGC
>DASWHG010000162.1:0-12907 GCA_036393315.1 Anaerolineales bacterium
CTCTCGTCCCCCACCAATCCCCTGGTAGAGCCGGCTGGCATAAAACCGGGTCGAGTCGTGGCTGACCCGCCCGGGAGTTCCAAAAGCGCTGGTGGAGGTGCGTTTCTTACGAGCCATCGGGAGAGGTTGAACGGCTGTCTAAAGATGCTGTCCCAATGCATCCAGAGCAGCCCGGGCAGAGGTGCGCTGCTCCGGCTGCCAACCTGGCTCGCCGGTCATGCGCGACAGGTGAGCGAGGACGGACTGGCGTTCGGCCTCATCCAGGTCTGAATAAGCCTGCCGGATGAGTTCCGGCTGTCCGGAGAGCAGTCTGTCCCAGAATGCTTCCAAAGGATCGGGGCCTCCTTCCATAATAGAACAATTATATCGATTTAAGGGCAAACCGCCGAAAGTATTTTAACAGGACTTACACAGTTGGTGGGAGGATGTGGGTGTTTGGGCGGGCGATGCCCCCCCAAACACCCACAATTTTCTCCTGAACTGCGTAACTCCAATTTAATAAAATCTATTGTCGATTAAAATAGAAACGGTCGATCTGGGTGCGGAGCAGACTGCCCGGATCCCACGGATAACTAAAGATCATGCACATCCTCTTAACCCACGAACAGGCTGATTTCGATGCGATCGCATCCCTGCTTGGCGCTCACCTGGTGGACGAGACCGCCGTACCGGTCCTGCCCCGGCGGATGAACCGGAACGTGCGCGGTTTTATCACGCTTTACGGTGCCGAGCTGCCGTTTGTGGACCCTCGTGATTTGACCGGTGAACGGATCAACCAGGTTACCCTGGTCGATACCCAATCGCTGGTTAGCATCAAGGGCATGGGCGCCTATACCCGGGTGAAAGTCATCGACCATCACCCTGTGCGAGAAGAACTGCCTAAGGAATGGCAAGTCATCACAGAAGATGTCGGCGCCACTGCCACCTTGTTTGTCGAGGCGCTGCGGGAGCGGGATTCACTGCTCGGCACTATCCAGGCGACACTGCTGCTCCTGGGAATCTACGAAGACACAGGTTCGCTCACCTACACTCGCACGACCCCCCGAGATTTGAACGCGGCCGCATTCCTGTTAAGTCACGGCGCAAGCCTTGAGATTGCCGCTGATTTCCTCAACCACCCGCTGTCTGTCCAGCAACAAGCGTTATACGACGACCTGCGCAAGGAAGCGAAGACACACCACATACACGGGCATACGATCGTGGTGGCTTGTGGAAAGGCACAGGACGTAGACGAAGAGTTTTCCTCGGTCGCACACAAGCTGCGCGATCTGCTCGACCCGGACGCGCTTTTCGCACTGTTTTCGATCCGCGGCGGCGTGCAGATGATCGCCCGGTCCACGAGTGATAATATCGACGTCTCGAAGATCGCCGAGCATTTTGGAGGCGGAGGCCACGAACGGGCTGCAGCCAGCCTGATCAAGGATCGGGATCTGGAGAGCGTATGCGAAGAACTGGTCGATATCCTCGACCAGCACGTCCGGCCGGCAATCACGGTGGCCCACATCATGTCCCCCGGCCCGCAGCTGCTCAGCCCGGATACCCCCGCCGCGGAGGCTGCCTTACGGATGCAGCGCTATGGTTTCGAGGGCTACCCGGTAGTACAAGACGGAAAAGTAATCGGCCTGCTGACCCGCCGCGCCGTGGACCGGGCTCTTTCCCACCAGTTTAACCTGAACGCGGACCGCATTATGGAGGCCGGCGCCGTCAGCGTCCGCTCCACAGATTCGATCGAGCACCTGCAGCACGTGATGACCGAGAGCGGCTGGGGGCAGATCCCGGTTGTCCACCCGGAGACTGGCAGCATTATCGGCATCGTCACCCGCACAGACCTGCTCAAGACCCTCACCCAGGGCCCGAAACTTTCCCGGAACCAGAACCTGGCAAGAAAGCTGGATAACGCGCTGCCGCCGGCCCGGTTAGCGCTGATCAAAGCCGTCGCCCGCATCGCATACGATCAACGCGCGGCATTGTACATCGTTGGAGGCCCCGTCCGAGACCTGCTGCTGGATCGCCCAAGCCAGGATTTCGATATCGTGGTTGAAGGGGATGCCATCAAGCTGGCGCGCGCCCTCTCGCGGGCATTTGGAGGCCGCACAACCAGCCATACGCAGTTTGGAACAGCCAAGTGGCATATCGCCGATGTCCGCGAGCAGTTGATCGTGACCCTGGCGCAGGAAAGCGATGAAAAGGAATCGGCGGAAGGCCTTACCCCCCCTGAACTTGCACCCCTGGCCGGCGCGATGCCCGCGATCCCTCCGGCCTCCCGGTTGGACCCAAAAGACCTGCCCGATTCACTGGACCTGATCACCGCCCGGACAGAGTTCTACACTCATCCCACCGCGCTGCCTACTGTAGAACGGGGCAGCATCAAACTGGACCTGCACCGGCGCGATTTCACGATCAATACCCTGGCACTGCGCCTGGACGGGCACCATTACGGTGAACTGCACGATTATTGGGGCGGCCTGAACGACCTGAAGCAAGGCTTGGTGCGGGTGCTGCACTCCCTTTCCTTCGTCGACGACCCTACCCGCATCCTGCGCGCGGTCCGCTTCGAGCAGCGCTTTGGTTTCAACATCGAAAAACGTACGCTCGATCTCCTGCTGGAGGCCAGGCCGCTGCTGGACCGGGTTTCCGGGGATCGCGTCCGGCACGAACTCGATCACATCCTGGAAGAGGAGAAGGTCTGCCGCATGCTTGCTCGTCTGCATGAACTTGACCTGCTGGCAGCCATCCATCCCGATCTCACCTGGGACGATTGGCTGTGTGAGAAATTTGAAACTCTACAGCAGCTCGAACCGGGTCCTGAATGGGGCTTCGGGGAGACCGAGGTAAAGGGGCGCTCCATGAACAGGGCCCTGGCCTATATCCTGTGGTTGATCCGGATGCCCTCCGAACGGGCACGCAGTGTGATCTCTCGGCTGAAAATCCCGCGAGCGGTGGTGGACGCCATTCTGGCTGCCCGCCAGTTGAGACGCGAGCTGCCCGCGCTGGGGAAAGCCGCACCAAGCCGGGTGGTCGCCCGGGTGGGAGGCATGCCCCCCCTGGCGTTGTATGCAGGCTACCTGGCTGCCGACGACGATCGTCTGAAGCAGGTCATTCAGAACTACGTCACTCGCTGGCAACACATCTCCCCCACCCTGGACGGTCATGTGCTTAGAGCTCGCGGTTTGCCACCTGGGCCGGTATACCGGGAGATCCTGGGAACCTTGCGCGACGCCTGGCTGGACGGTAAAATAAATTCCTTGGATCAAGAACAAAAGTTATTGGACCAGCTGTTAAGAGACCAGGGAATGGGGAAGGGATAAAGTCTCTTTACCGTTCAGCCTGGCATTAACTCGCTTCCGTTTCGTTATGGTTGATATTTCGCTGTTAGAACAAGTCGTCATCCGGCACGTTACACATGAGGATTTGCCAGCCCTGGAGTGGGAGGGAGAATACCGTCACTTCCGGCGGCTATTTGCCGATGCATTCAGGCGCAGCCAGAGGGGCGAGTCCGTTTTATGGATCGCGGAGCTGCCTGGGAGGGGCATCATCGGCCAGGTTTTCATCCAGCTCGACGGGATACAATCTAGCCTGGCAGACGGCCAGGAACGGGCTTACATTTATGGCTTTCGGGTCCGTCCTGAATTTCGCGGAGAAGGTGTAGGCAGCCTTCTTCTGGCGACCGCTGAAACGGACCTGAGGAGGCGCGGTTTCGTTAAAGTGGCTCTCAACGTAGGCCGGGACAACCCGGCCGCGCGTCGCCTGTACGAGCGCTTTGGCTACGGGGTTGTCGCGGCCGAACCAGGAGTCTGGTCTTACCTGGACGAGCAGGGTCGTTTGCGTCAGGTCAATGAACCTGCCTGGCGGATGGAGAAGCAGATTTAAGAAAAACAAAGCCTTGCATCCCCATCATTTCCATGCTAGAATCTGGACGCAAAGGGGGTGGTGGCGATAGAGGCTTCTCCGAAAAGTGGGCGGCTCCCCACTTTTCTTTAATATGAAGATCTGAAAGCCATACCCCGCAGACGACCGCAGTAAGTGATAAATATCTGGAGATTTTGTAGGAATGAAGAACGAGTTCACCCTGGCCTTCAATGAGGTCCTGGAAGAAAAACAGCTGCCGAAAGAAGTTGTCCTCGAAGCGCTTGAGGCCGCCATGGTTTCAGCCTACCGGCGGGCTGTCAACGCGTCCAATGCCCAGCACGTAGAGGCGAAGATCGATCCCGAGACTGGAAAAGTCGTCGTCTTTGCCGAAAAAGAAGTAGTGGAAACGGTGCAAGACCCCCGCACGGAGGTCTCGCTGGAAGATGCTATCCGGGTCGATAAGGATGCCCAGGTCGGCAGCATGGTCGTCGTGGAGACCACGCCGCAGGACTTTGGCCGCGTTGCTGCCCAAACCGCCCGGCAAGTGATCCAGCAACGGATCCGCGAGGCGGAACGGGACGTGCAACTGGATTATTTCAGCAACCAGCTGGGCGAAATTGTCAGTGGGGTGGTGCAAGCGATCAGCCCGCAAGCCGTAACGCTGGGATTGGACATGAAAGCGGAAGGGATTATGCCGCGCAACCAGCAGATCGGCGGAGAGCGATTCCGGCTCCACGACCGGGTCCGGGCACTGCTCTTGGAGGTGAAGACCTCGCCGCGCGGCCCGCAGCTGGTGCTCTCACGCGCCCACCGCAACTTCCTGCGCCGCCTGCTCGAAAACGAGGTCCCAGAAGTTTATCACGGGTTGGTCGAAATCCGTTCGATTGCCCGCGAGCCAGGCCAGCGCTCGAAAGTCGCCGTCGCGGCTCTCCAACCTGGGGTGGACCCGGTGGGCGCCTGCGTCGGTATCCGCGGCGTACGGATCCAGGCGATCGTGCGTGAATTGAACGACGAGAAGATCGACGTGATCGAGTGGAACCAAGACCCGGCTGCCTATATCGCCAAAGCACTCAGCCCGGCCCGCGTCACCGGGGTTTACCTGAACGAGCACGCCCGTGGCACCAAAACTGCGACCGTCGTCGTACCGGAAGACCAGCTCAGCCTGGCAATCGGCCGGGACGGGCAGAACGCCCGCCTGGCAGCAAAACTGACCTCCTGGCGGATCGACATCAAGAGCCTGCCGGAGGCTGCCTCGGATGCGCTCCACAAGCTGCAATCCACGGCCGAACTAGCGGACCTGGCAGCAAAAGAAGCGGCCGTCATGCCGCAAGTCGAAGCCATCCTGGCCAAGAAAGCCGAAGGCCGGCCGGTTACGCCTGAAGAATATTCTCTGCTCAGCCAGTTTGCGGATCGCGTGGAGCGGGAAGTTATCAGCCAGCGGCAGGCAGAGAAGAAGGTCGAAAAAGACCGCCGCGATCTCGCCCTGGCTGCCATCCCCGAGACATCTTTCGATATGCCGTTGGAAAACCTGAACCTGGCTGATCGCATCTACAATGTCCTGAGCGGATCAGGATACAGCACGATCGGCGACCTGATGCTCCAAATGGAGCTGGATTCGGATGTCATCTTAGGGTTGAACGGGATCGGCCCGAAAGCCATGGAAGAAATCCACGAGTCCCTGGCGAAAATCACCTTCCCAGAGCCAGTCGTCGAAGCGCAGCCGGAGGCCGAGGTAGAGGCGGAGGCCGAAATGGCCCAGCCTGAAGCTGCGGAGGCGGAAGCCGAAGCAGAAGCTGTAGCAGCCGAGGCGGCCGAAACGGAAGCAGCTTTGCCGGAGCCGGCTGAAGCGGAAGCTGCAGTAACCGAGGCGGTAGCGGAAGAGCGAGAGGCTGAAGCCGAGCCGGAAACGGAAACCGCTGAAGCGGCCGCCGTAATAGAAGTCGAGACAGCCGCCGGAGAGGCTGAGGAAGAAGAACCTTCCACCCTCGACGAACTCTTCACCCTCAAACCCGAGGCTTTCGACGTATCGGAGATTGAATTCGAAGAGGAAGAGGGCGAGGAAGGCGACGAGAAAAAGAAGAAGAAAAAGAAGAAGAAGTTCGTAGAAATGGAGTATGACCCAGACAAAGATGTCGTCATCGTGAAACGGAAACGCAAGCGTGCCGGCGAAGACTGGGACGACAATTGGGAATTATAGGCATTACGTAAACCGCAAACCCGAGAGAAGTGTGGGTGGCAAAGAAGCCAAGAAGACAGAAACACGTCCCCCAAAGGACCTGCGTGGGCTGCCGCATGGTTTTACCAAAGCGATCGCTCATCCGCATTGTAAGAGGACCAGAGGGGATCCAGGTTGACCCAACCGGAAAATCAGCAGGCCGGGGCGCTTATCTACACGACCGGCGATCCTGTTGGGAGCGTGGCCTGAAGGGAGCCCTGGCAAATGCCTTGAAAGCTGACCTGGCGGCCGAGGATCGGGAACGATTGTTTTCATTCATGGCATCACTGCCGGAGGAAGAAACATCTGCTCAGGAAATGTAATGCGATGAGCATATGTAGAAATGTACTCCGCATGGATGCTTTCCCACACGGAGCCTCTCCGTGGCATCCGTTTTGGCTGGCGAGTGGAGCGTGCTGAGATGAGCACTTAACTCGGCCTGCCTCACTTGCTCATTCGGGCGCGGGCATGATTTGAAGGAGGTGCCAAATGGGCGAGAACGGGCATAATAAGAAGATTGAATTACCCGCCAGCATTACTGTGCGGGAGTTAGCGCTTAATATCGAAACCAGCCCGATTGAAGTCATCAAAACCTTGATGGCCAACGGTGTGATGGCGAATATTAACCAGCAGATCGATTTCGACACAGCCGCGATTGTCGCCGCAGAGATGGGCTTCGAGGCGACGCTGGAAACCCCGGCAGATACATCAGAAGAGGACAGCAGTGAAATCCCCGTCTGGCGGCAGTTGATCGCCGGTGAGGATCCGCAAAACCTGGAAAGCCGACCTCCCGTGGTAACGATACTGGGGCACGTCGACCATGGCAAAACGACCCTGCTGGATGCCATCCGGCACACGAATGTGGCCGGCGGCGAGGCGGGGGGCATTACCCAGCACATCGGAGCCTATCAGGTTGAACACAACGGACGGACGATTACCTTTCTGGATACACCGGGTCACGCGGCTTTTACGGCCATGCGAGCCCGAGGCGCCCAGGGGGCAGATGTCGTCGTTTTGGTGGTCGCGGCAGACGACGGGGTCATGCCGCAAACCCGGGAGGCGGTAGCCCACGCCAAGGCTGCGCACGTCCCGATCGTGGTAGCCCTCAATAAGATCGACCGGCCGAACGCGGACCCGGAACGGGTTAACCAGCAGCTGGCGGAAATCGGTCTCATCCCCGACGAATGGGATGGAGATACAATCGTTGTCCCACTCTCAGCCAAGCGCAAGGAAGGGCTCGAGGACTTGCTCGAAGCCATCTTGCTGGTCGCCGACAACACCGAAATTCGAGCCAATCCGGAAGGGCATGTCATCGGTACGGTCATCGAAGCCGAAATCGATCGCGCCAAAGGCGTCCTGGCTACTCTGCTGGTTCAGAACGGGACGTTGAACGTGGGCGATGTCGTCGTTGTGGGTACAGCCTACGGCCGGTTGCGGGCCATGTTCGACCACCTCGGACACCGGGTGCGTAAAGCGGGGCCTTCAACGCCGGTCGCGGTGATGGGACTGAGTGATGTCCCTCAAGCGGGGGATCTCTTCCAGGTGGTCGAATCCGATCGTGAAGCCCGAGCCATCGTTGCAGAGCGGAAACTGAAGCATGAACAGGCCTCTGCCCGCCAGAGCAGTCCGCTTACGCTCGAGCAGCTGTTCGATCGCTTCCAGGCGGGCGAGGTTCGCGAGCTGCGTTTGATCATCAAAGCCGATGTGCAGGGTTCTTTAGAACCGGTCATCTCCTCGCTCACTGACATGAATACCGGTGCCATCAAGATCAACATCTTGCACGCGGAGACAGGCAATATCGGCGAGAGTGATATCATGCTGGCATCTGCCTCCAAGGCGATCGTCATCGGTTTTAACGTCGAGGCCGATTCGGCCGCACAGCGCCTGGCTGATACAGAAGGTGTGTCGATCAGGCTTTACAACATCATTTATCGTCTGACAGAAGATGTTGAGAAAGCCCTCAAGGGTATGCTCGAACCGGAATTGAAGGAAACTGTGATCGGCCATGCAGAAGTACGTGCAATCTTCCGCATCTCGAAGGTCGGCAACATCGCTGGCTGCCGCGTCGTGGATGGGGAACTGCGCCGCAACGCTCACATTCGTGTATTACGCCATGGCGAGGTCATCCACGAGGGTGATATCGCCTCGCTAAAACACTTACAGGACGATGTTCGCGAGGTACGCGCCGGCTTCGAGTGCGGTGTGGGGTTGAAGGGTTTCAATGACTTCCAGGAAGGTGATATCCTGGAAGGCTATGTCGTCGAGAAAGTCGCTGTGGTGTAGCACCAGAACCAAGGAGGGTGTTTTCCGTTGGTTTCGAAAATGCGAATACAGCGAATCGCGGATCGGATTCGTGAAGAACTGTCAGAAATAATGCTGCAGGAGGTCCAAGATCCACGCCTGGAAGGCATATCCATCACGGACGTGACTGTAGACAGGGAACTGGCTTTTGCCGAGGTGTATGTTTCTGCAGTAGAAGGCTCTGAACGGGCAGAGGAAGTTCTCCAGGGGCTCCGGCACGCTGGCGGATACTTGCGCAGCGAGCTGGCAAAACGAGTTGAACTGCGCACCTTTCCACAATTACGTTTCCACTGGGACCTAACGCCAGAGCGCGCTGAGCATATCGAGCAGCTGCTCGATTCCTTACAGGCCATTACTTCCCCGGAGTGGGAAGGCGGTACTGCCGCCACGGACGAAGACGGGGCTGAGGATGAGTGATGCGCCGATCGAGGTTGCCTGCAAACGGCTGCAGGAGGCGCAGCGTATTTTAGTGGTCTCACATGTCCGGCCGGATGGCGACGCGATTGGTTCGTTGTTAGGCATGGGTTTATCCCTGCAGACTGCCGGCAAAGAGGTTCAAATGGTGTTGGCGGATGGGGTCCCCGCCATCTTCAGGCATTTATCCGGTAGCGAGCAGGTTCGCAATCAGGCGGAAGGCTCGTTTGACTTGATCGCCGTCCTGGACTGTTCCGATCTTAAACGGGTTGGGAGTGCGTTGAACGGCTTTTCGGTCCCGGATCTGAACGTGGATCACCATCCGACGAATTTGAATTTCGCCCGAATCAACCTGGTAGAAGAGGAAGCCGTGGCGACGGCCGAGATGCTCGCTCGTTACCTGCCAGCGTTCGGCTTTCCGATTACTGAGCAGGTCGCCTCCGCTTTATTGTTTGGAGTCATCACCGACACGTTAGGATTTCGCACAAACAACATGACTCCCAACGCGCTGCGCGTTGCTGCAGATCTTATGGAGGCAGGGGGCGATCTTCCGGCGCTTTACTACAAAGGCCTGTTGAGGCGCACATACGAGGCAGCCCAGTACTGGGGAGCAGGCCTCAGCGGCTTACAAAGGGAAGGACGGATGGTCTGGACCACGCTGACGATGGCAGACCGGCGAGCCGTTGGCTACCCCGGGCGAGATGATGCCGACCTCATCAACGTGCTTGCCTCGCTCGAGGATGTGGACGTGGTCATCGTATTTATCGAACAGCCTGGCGATCGGATCAAAGTCAGTTGGCGCTCCCAACCTGGCTTTGACGTCTCGCAGGTGGCCCTCCAATTCGGCGGCGGCGGGCACAAGGCGGCATCCGGAGCAGAAATCGAGGGCAGTTTAGAAGAAGTGCAGGCTCAGGTCTTAGAATCGACTAGACAACTCTTTCTCACCGAAGGTTTGGCATAAAGATGCTTTCATCTCACTCTGGCTCACCAAACTAACCCTGGGGAAATGGACATGGATAAGGATCAATTAAAAAACGTAGTATCGGGCGTTCTGGTTGTAGATAAGCCCATCGGCCTGACTTCACATGACGTGGTCCAGATCATTCGCCGCGGGACGGGTATCCGGCGAGCTGGCCACACCGGAACGTTGGACCCACGGGCTTCGGGTGTGCTGGTCATCTTGGTCGGTCCTGCGGTTCGATTGAGCGAGTACGTTTCCGCTTCCGATAAGCGCTACCAGGCGACCATCCGCCTCGGGAGTTCGACCGATACTTATGATGCGGAAGGCACGGTCACTGCAACCCAGCCCTTAGAAGATATCAGCGAAGATAAGTTCTTCGATATCTTACAGACCTTCGTAGGCGAGATCGAACAGGTCCCCCCACCTTACTCAGCCGTAAAGGTCAAGGGAAGAAAAGCCTATGAAATGGCTCGCCTGGGAGAAGAGGTAGACCTGGAACCTCGCATCATCCAGGTCTATAGTTTGGATATCCTGGAGTGGGCTCCACCGGAAGTCGTCATCGACGTTTACTGTTCCTCCGGCACGTATGTCCGCTCGCTTGCCAACGATCTCGGTAAAGCGCTTGGTACAGGTGCCCACTTGATTGGCCTGCGCCGTACTAAGAGCGGGCGTTTTACGTTGCGTGATGCTGTCCCGTTACGAAGGTTGAAAGAGTCTTTCGACGCCGGGGACTGGTATAAATACCTCATCCCGGCAGCAGATGCCCTCGGCGATTGGCCAATGGTCGAACTGGATGCGGACCAGGTCGAACTGATCCGTCACGGGCACCGCGTCCAAGCCGAACCTGAATCGACCGGATGGGCGCGCGGGATCAGCCAGCAGGGAGATCTGGTAGCCCTGCTGCAACATGACGAGGAGACCGGCGAGTGGCAGCCTCGTAAGGTCTTCTTCCAAACCTGAACCCCCTCACTTGAGTCGTTTCGTCTATGCCGCATTACCGGTCATTAGAGGGGATACATCTCAATAACTCCTGGCTGACTATCGGCTCGTTTGATGGAGTCCACCTCGGGCACCAGGCGATCGTTAAGAGATTAGCCCAGGGGGCACACGAGGCTGGATCTCAAGCGGTCGTTCTGACGTTTTACCCTCACCCGGCCGTTGTCCTAGGGAAGCGCAAGGACCCTTTTTACCTAACCGCCTCGGATGAGCGCGCCGATCTGCTGGAGGCGTACGGCGCAGATGTTGTCATTACCAATCCTTTCGATCGGGCGGTCGCGGCCACATCGGCTTCCGATTTTATACAAAAACTCAAAGCGAACCTTGGATTGGCCCACCTGCTGGTCGGGCCTGACTTCGCCTTGGGGCGCAACCGGGAGGGAGACGTCCCGACATTGCGAAAATTAGGCGAGACCTTTGGTTACACGCTCGAGATCATGCCCCCAGTGGAAGCTGGTGGTGAAGTAGTGTCTTCTAGCCGCATCCGGGCTTTGCTTGCAGGCGGAAAAGTCGGGATGGCCGCGCGCTTGCTGGGCAGGCCGTACCGGGTCGGCGGCCAGGTGATCACCGGAGACGGTCGCGGCCGCTCAATCGGCATCCCAACCGCGAATCTGGACGTCTGGACAGAGCGCGCCTTGCCAAAGGCAGGGGTATACGTCTGCCGGGCGATCATCGATGGAAAACCATGGAGGGCCGTAACGAACGTAGGTGTGCGGCCTACTTTCGAATCAGAGCCCGTCCCTCCCCGGGTCGAAACACATATACTGGACTTCCTCGACCCGATCTATGGGCGGCAGATCCAACTGGATTTCCTGGCCCGCCTGAGGGATGAGCAGCGCTTCCCAAGCGTTCAGGCGCTGGTCGAACAGATTCACCGGGATATTCGTGAGACCAGAGAGTATTTCGCGAACACCGAGAAAATCGAGTGATTATGAAACCGGTCTCAGGCGCTGGCTCCGGTATAAGCTCGTAATGCGAAACGCCAGAATACAGAAGAGACCAGGAATAGAAACAGTGCCAGCCCCACCGCAGCGGCAGCTGTGCTCAGCTCCAGACGACCCAACAGAGCCTGAGCCGGGAAGGTGGTCATGAACGCCACCGGTATGACGACGGTCAAGATTCCACGTAGCCAACCGCGGTAGAACTGGATGGGGAACCGGCCAGTCTCGAGTAGTCCCTGGATGAGCGAGTCTGCCCGATCTACGTTGACCAGCCATAAGGTCGTGGTCTGTAAGATCAAGCTGAAGCTGTACAGCAGGACCATCCCTGCCAGGATGAGGATGACGAATAACAGGATCTGCCCCAGGCTGGGGATGTGTCCAAGGCGCCTGAGCGCGTAGACCACCAACCCCATCCCCAAGATCGGGTCGCCCCAATTAAACACGCCGATGTGCCTCAAACTGATCAGGAACTGGCTATCGACCGGCTTGGTCAGGATGTAATCCAGGGTGCCTAAACGCACGTACTCCGAAAGCCGCGACAGGTTGGGTTCGAGCACCATCTGCCGGAAGCCGTTCAAAGCGAAGAAAAGCCCCATGACCACCAGCAGCTCCAGGTAATTCCAGCCGGCAATGCTGTCCGAGTGGAAGAAATAAACCCGCACGCTGACCGCCGCCCATATCAACCAGAATAAGCTGAGCACGATGTTCGACAGGAAGTTCAGCCGGTATTCGAACTCGCTGATCAGGGTATTTTTATAGAATATGGAAAGCAGACGGAGATATTTGCGCATCCGGCTCACCTTCAGGCGCCGACGGCCTCGTAGCGGCGCAGCCCCATCCGCCAGAGTAGACGGTAGATCGCCAGGAAGAGCAAGATCCAACCCAGGGTGACTAGGAACCCAAAGCGGATTTCAGGCCAGGACAGCTGCCCGGTCAAGATCTCAACCGGGAAGCCTAAGGTGCTGCGGAAAGGCAGCCAGCTGGCGAACTGGCGAAACCAGGCAGGGAACAGAGCCAGGGGTGCGATCCACCCGGCCAGGAACTGCCCGATGCCGATCCAAAGCCCATAAACGTTGCCGCTCAGCGTGGACCAGAACGAGATCATGGCAATAAGGGATTCCCCTTATCCCAGTAAGGGAATCTCCCCATCAACCCTCCCGGTAAAGCGAAGCGTACGATCCTGAAGGTTGGATTGGATCACTTGACGCGCGGACGATCAATTGAGGTGGG
>DASWHG010000163.1:0-5814 GCA_036393315.1 Anaerolineales bacterium
CTGGAGTTTCGTTTTTAATGCGGGAAACATCGACGAATACTTCCATGCGGTGGCTGCCATCGCCGCCAACGACGTCTGGGCGGTGGGGGATAACGGGCAGACCCAGCACTGGAACGGGGCAAACTGGAGCCGCGTCGCCGCCCCCTATCCCGGCCTCGGGGGCAGGTTCAATGGCGTAGCAGCCGCCTCCGCCAGCGACGTTTGGGCTGTCGGATCTTATACTGACGGTAATCAATGGCTGACGTGGATCGACCGGTATACGGTACCGTAGCGGGCGGACCATTCTCTCGCTCCCCCTGAGTCATTCTTATGACCGTCCTCGGCGGGGTTGGGTTATGCATATTTTTCAGCCCGGAGGCTGTGGCATGGCACCAGCCTTATTCTCAAGGTGCCATCGGTCTGCCCGGGCACAATCAGGAAGATGGGGTAAATCCGCTCTATACTTACCGGGGGAAGATATCGAAAACGTGAGCGGAATTGCCGAACTCCCCGGGCGTCCCCCAGACGACCGTGCTACCGTCGATCGCAACCGGCCAGATCTCGAATTCGCCAAAACCATATTGAGTAGCCACTTCCAGCTGGTCGGTCCAGCTGGCGCCCTGCCCCTGATAGATGAAGACCGCCGATGAAAAACGCGACAGGACCAGCAGCAGGTCACCCTGCAGGGCGACTGAACTGCCAAAGAAGGCGTGGTTGGTGGGGAAAGGCTGGTCCATGATGGCATCCGGCGCGGTCAGGATTGTCTGTTCACCCCATTCGCTTCCCTGCCTGCCGTAGACATAAACCGCGCCAGCGTACAGCCCGGCGGTGGAGTCGCCGCCCGCTCCGACCGCCAGTGTGTCAGCCTGCCCATCCTGTGCAGCTGGCGAAGCGCCCAGAGCGACCGCCACGCCAAAATCCCGCTCTCCTTCCAGCCTGGCGCTCTCCGCCCATTTGTCCCCCTGGCGCTGGTAGACGAAGACCGAACCCGATCCTTCCTGAGCGAAGAAAGGGGTGTTGGTCACACCGGCTGCCAGAATATCACCATATAATGCCAGCGAGACGGTCCGCCAGTGGTTTTCCGGGGGCAGCGAGAACTTTAACCGGGCCTGCTGAGCCCATGCCTCGCCGTCCCAGACGAACACGTACAGGGCATCGTCCTGGTCTCCGGCGACCGCCAGCGTATTCCCATCGAGGTATAGATTGTTTCCGAAGCGTTCATGGGCGCGCGGTTCGGCAGCTTCCAGCTTTGCAGATTCCTCCCAGCTGTCACCGGAGCGCTTGAAAACGTAGACCGCACCGGCGTTGTCTCCCGCTTCCGGGTGATCGGCGTCTGGAGCACCCACCACGATCGTGTCCCCTTCGATGGCAACAGACCTGCCGAAGTGCTGGTCGTACTGGAAACCGTCTTGCCCGTCGCTCGAAGCCAGCCTGGCCTGCTGGTTCCATTCACTACCGGCCCGCTGGTAGACATAGACGCTGCCGAATTGATCGCCCGGACCGACGTTCCAATCGGTGGCGCCTACGACCAAAGTGTCCGCGCTGATGCCAACCGCCTCGCCAAAGCCCGTGTTTACTGTGCCCTCGAAGGCGATCCGGATAAGCGGGCCGAAGGCGAGGGCAGGCGGGCGGGCAGCCTGGGTGGGCTCGAGCGGGATGACCTGAATTTCGGATGGCGTGAGCGTGCAGGCCGAGAGCAGGCTGAGCGACAGGGTTAGCAGAGCCAGAAATGCCAGTGTCTTTCGCCAATTCCTCATCGAGTCGCACTCCATTCGGCCATGTCGACCAACAAAATGGCGGGAACCTCGGTTTCCACAGGATGGGAAGTCTGGCGGATCAGCAAACCCTCGCCCATCGCCAGGAACTGCCCCGAGAGAAACGCGCCGGTGGATTGATAAGGTATCTGGGGTGGCTGCCATTCAACCCAGCGGTCTCCCTGGCGCCCGTAAAAACCGATCCCGGAAAACCCCATGGATAAGACGAGCACTTCCCCATTGGTGCCGCTTTCAGCAAGAGCCACCCGGCCTTCTCGAACGAAGTAGAAGGGGAGATATTCGCGTTGGTCAGGGACCAGGCGTTCCTGAAAGCGCCATTCCGCCCCGCGACCCTCGAAGATATTCACCGCGCCGGTGTAATTCACAATGGAAGCGTAATCTTCAGCGCCCTCTCCCAGGTCAGGAGCAGGCCCCTTGTTCTGTGTAAAGGCAGCCAGCGTGCCGGAGCGCTCGCTAATGGCAAGCGCGTAGCCGAACTGGGCGTTTTCTTCCAGGTCCGGTGGGGCCAATCTGCCCGCCGGCTGCCAGTTATTACCGGAACGGCGGAAGAGGTAGACAGCCCCGAAATTGTCGCCGCCGGTGCGCTCATCGTGGCCGGGAGCGCCGACCACGAGCGCGTCCTCTGTCAGAAGGATCGCCTCGCCGAAATAGTCGCGGCTTGCGGCATCCTCCGCGACCAGTCTGGCACTCAGCGACCACTCCTCACCCTGGCGCTGGTAAACGTAGACCGCTCCGGAATTGGTTTTTCCGGCTGAATCGGCGGCGCGCGCACTCACCGCCAGCGTGCCCGCCTGCAAAGCCAGCGCGCTGCCGAACAGGTCGAAGGGTGCGCCGTCCGGTGCTGCCAGGCGCGCCTGCTGGTTCCAGGTGCCTCCTGCGCGCTGGAAAACATACACCGCTCCGGCGGCGTTGCCTCCGGAATGCGTCCACTTGTATGGCGCGCTGACGACCAGGGTGTCTGCGGAGAGCGCCAGCCGGAACCCAAACTGGTCTCCTGCCTCGGCGTCCGCGGGGGTTAATTTCATCCCCTCCAGCCACGCATCCCCCTCCCGGCGGAAAATATGGATGGCGCCGGCCAGCCCGCCCGCGGAGATTTCTCCAACGGTCGGCTCCACCTGCTTATCCGGCAAGGGTGTTCCAGGCGCACTCACAACCAGGGTGTCTCCATGGATGGCTGCTGAGTAGCCAAACCCGTCTTCGAACCTTACATCAGGCACGGTGAGCAGCGTCCAGCCCTCTCCGCTCTCAACCGTTTGATCCTGCATAGGAGGGCCGGCCAGGGAGGAACCCAATCCGAACACGGCCAGCAGGATGAGTGTGAATAATGCCAAACGGGTGATGATCCTGGCTCGCGGCTTGACGTTCATGCTTTACCCTCGCTTAATAACTCATTTTTTATGGTTCGACCGGGATCAGGTAGTAGGCGCTACTCGAAGTGGATTGGTCCTGGCTCAATGTAGAGGTTGCCACGACCACGAACCGGCCGTCCGGCGAAGCCATTGGCCGGTTAGCATCTCCGCCGCCCTCCAGGGACCAGAAGCCAAGAACCTGGCCGCCGGGGATCGAGACGAGCGATACGCCCTGAGAGGAGGCGAATGCGACGGCTTGCCGCCCGGGTATCCAGCGCGGCCACAGGATGGGGTAGCTGCGCGGTGTGTGCCCTGCCACGCTCACGTGCTGGATATCCTTTGCGGCGTCGTCCACCCAAATCAGGTCGAACTCGTCCACGTACGCAAGCTCCTCCTGGGCGGAGAACAAGGGCTCGAAATCGCCATCCGGGAAAATCAGATAGGTATGGCTTTCCACCGGCAGCCTTTCGATCTGGTCGCTTTCGGAATGGTAGAGATAGGTGGCTCTATCATCGGCTGTGTTCACTTTAAAGGCAATGTGATAAGCCCCGGTAGATGGATCCGCAACCACCGTATCGGAGGAGAACTCGTCGGGATAGGCCAGGTTCAGGCCGAACAATTCGGGCAGAACCTTAATGATCTGAGGCTCGCTCCCAGAGAGGTCGACAAGCGTCGGGCTGTTTTCCGAAAAGGTGTACATGTAGAGCGTATCATCAAGGAGCCAGAGCAACATCGGCATTTGAGGATATGGAGGCAGTTCAACGGTCCTGAGGGTTTCTCCGCTTGCGGCGTCCAACAGAGTGAGTTGCGCTGGCCCCGGCGGGTCGCCGGTCCCTGGCTGGTAGATGGCCAGCTGCTCGCCGGAAGGCGACCAGGCCTGCCGGTCTTCCGTGCCCGGCAGAAACCCCTCAAGCGGACGGACGTCCAGGGTCTGGGAATCGAGCAACCAATACTGGCGCTCCCCTTGCAGCAAGACGTACTGTTCTGCATGCTCCTGCATGGGTATCGAAAGGATGGGCTCGCTGAAGCGATCGTCCAGGCTGATGGTCTCTCCACATGGCGCAAGGACCTGGACACCTTCATCTTGCGCAAATACCAGCAAACGGCCGTCAGGAAGCCAGCGAGCCTGGTTGCTCAAGTTCACCGGGCCGAGATACTCCTGGTCTTGCTGGCAAATTTCACCGGACGCGGGGTCCAGGAAGCTGGCGGCAGTCGCGCGCCGGTCGGAGCGCGGGTCCTCGCCGGCCCGGGCCAGATCGAAAAAGAACCATTTGTTATCGGGAGACCACAGGCCGCGCCCGAGCAATTCGGCACCGGTGGCGAAGGGCTCGAGGGGCGTTTTGGGAAGCTCCAATTCGCCGGGTTGCGGTGTAGGCGTGATGCCCTGCGGTGGAGGCGCCACCTGTCTCACATCCGTTGGTTGCGGCGTCGTGGCGGGCTGCGGCCGCAAATTAGCAACTGCCCAGTTGAGCCCGAGGATGAAAAGGATCGCCAGGGCAATCCAGGCAACCACCCGCAACGGTTTGAAGATTTCTTGCCGGAGCACTTTCCGATCTGCCGCGGCCCGCATGGCGACCAGCGTTTCCCCGGCGGGTCGCTTTGGCTCGAGCGCGGCCGGCCAGCGCAACGCGGCTTCGGCCCGCAGCCCCCGATCGATCTCGATATCCATCCGGCACTCCGGGCAAGCGGAGAGGTGGTCCTGAAGTCCGGCGCGCAGCTCCCGCAGCGGCGTACGGCGATCGACCCCATTTTGAAAAAGCTCAAAGGTCCTGCGGTGGATATCGCTCATCGGAGATACTCGTTCCAGTAGTTTGCGTGCTCCGTCGAAAACTTGATCTTCAGGCGAAGCTGTCTGTAAGCGTCGTACAGGCGGGAGTAAACCGTCTTCTCGTTGACGCCTAAAATCTGGCTGATCTCCTGGATGGATAAATCCTGTCCCAAGCGCAGGATCACCACCAGGCGATGTTTAATGCCCAACTCGTCCACCAGGTCCCAAAGCCTTGTTCGGGATTCGTTTTCAATGGCGGCAGCTTCCGGTCCAGGTGCATGCGGCGCCCGGGTCTGGATCGCCCCCCAGATCTGGTTTAGCGACCTCCGGGCTGCACGGTTGCGCAGGTAGTCCCGGCAGGTGTTGACGGCGATCGTGTACAGCCAGGCTTTGAAATTCGTCCCCACCTGATAGCGGCCGAGCGCTCGGGCGGCCCGGACGAAGGCATCCTGGACGGCGTCTTCTGCCTCGTCGCCGTCATTCAGGATTGAAAGCGCCAGCCGGTACAGCGGGCGGCGATAGGCCCGCACCATCGCCTCGAACACCTGCAGGTCTTCCACGCGGTCTTTGTTGATGGCCATTTGTTAATAGAACGTATCGACCGGCCGAAATTCCCGATTTTACTTTTGAATGCTCGGGCTATTCGAGGGATTTCTCACACGGTAAATTGACCTGGCATCCGCAGTGAAAAGGCCGCTGCCATCATTGCGCCACAGCTGCAAATAACCAAGTCCGACAACCAACACGTCCACCAGGCCATCCCCCTCGATGTCGCCTACGGTCACGGCAGCGTCGCGGCCATACTTTATGCGCTGGCTGGCAGCGGTGAGCTGGCCTCCTCCGTCATTAAACCAGGCTGCCCCTCCCGATTCCTCGGCGATGAAAACGTCCAGGTCACCATCACCGTCCAGGTCGGCCAGGTGGACCGATTGCGCCGGCCCAT
>DASWHG010000164.1:0-6078 GCA_036393315.1 Anaerolineales bacterium
ACCCCGGTGAGTTCCTGGCGGTCGTAGGAAAATCCGGCGCGGGGAAGACGACCTTGATCAATATGCTGACCGGCATCGACCACCTGACCTCCGGTAAGGTCTGGGTGGATAGCGTCCCCGTTCACCAATTAAGCGAAAACGAACTGGCTTTGTGGCGCGGCCGAAACCTGGGGATCGTCTACCAATCCTTCCACCTGATGAATTCCCTGAACCTGGTGCACAACGTGATGATGCCGATGGATTTCGTCGGCACGTTCCACAGTCGCAGAAGCCCCGAGCGGTCGCTGGAACTGCTCAGGCAGGTGGAATTGGAAGAACACGCCTACAAGCTTCCGACGGCCATCTCCGGCGGGCAGCAGCAGCGGGTGGCGATCGCCCGGGCGCTGGCAAATGACCCGCCGATCATCGTCGCCGACGAACCCACCGGCCGGTTGGATTCGGTCACGGCCGAGATCATCTTTGAAATCCTCCAGTCGCTGGTGGAGCGGGGGAAGACGATCGTGATGGTCACGCATGACAGCAGCCTGGCCCAGCGCGTCACCCGCTCCGTGAGGATGGTCGACGGCGAGATCGTTGGGGAAAGCGACTCTTCGCCGGCAACCCGAACCCCTGGGACGGTGTAGCGGATGCAGCCCCAACCATACCCTGAACAGCCCCTGTCCCAGGGAGATCAGCGCTCGTCTTTTGACCAGCCCCGAGCGGGCGGGTCTGTGGGTCCCCTCTCCGACGACCTCCAGGTTTGCCCGGGTGAGCCGCTGATCGTCATGGCGGGAATCACCAAGACGTTCAAGACGCCGGCCGGTGAGTTCAAGGCGCTCAAGGGGGTGAACGCCTGTTTCTACCCCGGTGAATTCGTCAGCGTGGTCGGGAAATCCGGCAGCGGGAAATCTACCCTGGTCAACATGCTCACCGGCATCGACCACCCGACCAGCGGTCGGGTGCGGGTCGGCCAGACCTACATCCACGATCTCAACGAAAGCGAGATGTCGCTTTGGCGCGGCCGCCACCTGGGGATCGTGTTCCAGTTCTTCCAGCTGCTGCCCATGCTCTCCCTGATCGAAAACGTGGTGCTGCCGATGGACCTCTGCAACGTGTACGCGCCGGACGAGAGAGAAGACCGGGCGCTGGAGCTGCTCCGCCTGGTTGGCTTAGAGAAGTACGCCCACGCGCTGCCGCAGTCGATCTCCGGCGGGCAGCAGCAGAGCGCGGCGGTTGCCCGGGCGCTGGCAAACGACCCGGCGATCATCCTGGCCGACGAGCCAACCGGCAACCTGGATTCACGCACGGCGGAGTCCATCTTCGAGATCTTTCTCAACCTGGCCCGCCAGGGAAAGACCATCGTCATGGTCACCCACGACCCCAGCCTGGCCAGCCGGACGGACCGCACGATCCTGCTGTCCGACGGCGAGCAGGTCGACGAGCGGGTGGCCCGCGCCTTCCCCGCTTTCTCGCACCCGCGCCTGCTGTGGCTGAGCCACCATCTCGAGCCGCGCTTTTTCGAACCCGGCGAGTTCCTGGCAGACCGGGAGAGACGCCAGTTCGGTCTCTTGCTGGTCACGGCCGGCGGCCTGGAGGTGGTATACAACGGTCATGGCAGCCAAAGCGCTTCCCGGGCTGCTGTCCTCGAACCAGGCGACTTCATCAGCACCGCCGATAACGAGCTCGCCGCCGCGTCCATATCCCGGCTGCAAGCGGCGCAGGGAGAAGGCCTCGAAGCGCTGGTGCTGGAACAGCGCCACCTGGAACGCTGGCTACAAGAGGCCCCGGCCGACCAGGAGAAGCTGCTCCAGGTGGTCCAGGCGCAGCTGGCAGGTAAGGAGCCGGTTTCACCCCGAATGACGGGAGGGCAGCTGTGAATCGCCCTCGCTGGCGGAAAGTCCTCTTCGACCTGTGGAGCAACCGGCCGCGCTCCGTGCTGGTCGTCGCCTCCATCCTGGTCGGCCTGTTTGCCATCGGCGTGATCGCCTCCCTGTTCATCCTGGTCGCCAGCGATATGCGCACCGGTTACGCCGCTACCAACCCGGCCAATCTCTTTATCGATACTTCCCTGTTCGATAAGGCTTTAATGAAGCGCCTGGAGCGCATCCCCGGCGTTCGCCAGGTGGAGGGCGCCCGGGCTGTCTCGATGCGCATGCAGGCCGGCCCGGACGAATGGGCTAACGTCCAGATTGTCTCAATCCCTGACTACGAGGACATGCAGATCAATCAGGTCGAGCTGGTTGCAGGACAGTGGCCGCCGGGCGAGCGCCAGATCGTCGTCGAGCAATCCAAACTGCCACGCGCCCACGCCGTGATCGGCGACCTGGTCACGTTGGAGATCCCCACGGGCGAGAAGCGCCAGCTCGAGCTGGTGGGGATCGTCAAGGACCAGTCCCTCGGCGCGGGAGGCAGCGGCTCTGGTGGTTTTTTTAACGCCCCCATCCGCGGGTACGTTTCCAAAGAAACGCTCGAATGGCTGAAGCTGCCCCTTCCTGGCAGGTTGAACACGCTCCACATGACCGTCACCGGGGATCACGAGGACACGGCCTACATGGAGCAGGTGACCATTCTCGTCACAGATGAGCTGAAGCAGAATGGTGTAGAAGTTTACAACAGCACCGTGCGCAGCTCTTTTGACCACCCGAACCGTGACTTGATGCAGGCGATCGTCGGCGTGTTGCTCGTGCTGGGTTTGCTGGTCGTTTTCCTGAGCGGCTTTCTGATCACCAACACGCTTCAGGCGCTGCTCGAGCAGCAGGTCCAGCAGGTAGGGATCATGAAGTCGATCGGCGCCCGGCGGCTGCAGATCGTCAACGTTTACATGGTGATGATCCTGATTTATGGGATGATCGCCTTCCTCGTCGCCGTCCCTCTTTCGGCGAAGGTCACCGGCCTCCTGCTCGAGTTCCTGGCGACGCAGGTAAACTACGCAACCCCGGGCGAGCGGTTGGTACCTGGCGTCGTCCTGCTGCAGGCGTTCCTGGCCCTGCTCGTGCCGCAGATCGCCGCCTCTCTGCCGATCTGGAAAGGGACGGGCATCAGCGTGCAGGAAGCGCTCAGCGGCATCCGCCAAAGCCGGTCGCGCTCCACCAGCTCCTCGAGGAAGCGCCTGGCCAGCCACCGAAGCCTCTCGCGCCCGATCCGGATCGCTATCCGCAACGTCTTCCGCCGCAAAGGCCGCCTGATCCTGACCCTGGTCACCCTGACGATCGGTGGAGCCATCTTCATCGCCACCTTCAGCGTCCGGGTCTCGATGCAGAACTACATCGACCAGATCGGGCGCTACTTCCTGGCCGATGTCAACGTCGCCACAGGGCGCCCGTACCGGGTGGCGGAGATCCAGCGGATCTTGTACGATATCCCGGAAGTCGGGTATGTCGAAGCCTGGAGCAGCGCCAGGACCCAGATGTTGCTCCCAGACGGCTCGGATGGCGAAGAGGTGCAGATGCTGGCGCCGCCGGCGGGCAGCCCCCTGGTCATCCCTGTCGTGATCGAAGGCCGCTGGCTGCAGCCGGGCGACCAGAACGCCATCGTCCTGAACGAGCTCTTCCAGTCTCGCTACCCTGACCTGCAGGTCGGCGACACACTGCGATTGAAAGTAAACGGAGACGAGACCGATTGGACCGTGGTGGGTTTCTACCAGTTCGCCGGGAAGGTGACCGGCTTCCTGGCCTATACCGACTACGACTACCTCACCTGGTTGACCGGCCAGATGCACCAGGCCTTGCTGTACCGGGTCGTCATCGATCACCCCCAGGCGACCCCCGAAATGCAGCTCGCCCTGGCCCAGGCGATCGAAGCACGCCTGCGCGAGAACCTGGTTTCTGTTGCAGACGTCACCACCGGGTCTTCCCTGGTCGACCGGGCTTCAGGCGGCTTTGGCATCCTCACCAGCTTCCTGCTGTTCCTGGCCAGCCTCATCGCGCTGGTCGGCAGCATCGGCCTGACCGGGACCATGAGCATGAACGTGCTCGAACGCACCCGGGAGATCGGCATCCTGCGAGCGATCGGAGCCACGAACAAAGTCTTAATGAAGATGGTGATCGTGGAAGGGATCCTGATCGGTTTGCTCAGCTGGATACTGGCCTCCCTGCTGTCCTTCCCCATCGGAAAGCTCATTTCCGACAGCATCACCCTGTCCGTTTTTGGATCGCCTTCCCAGCCAGGTTTCCCGCCCACCGGATTTCTGATCTGGCTGGCCGTGGTGGTCGCCCTTTCCATCCTGGCGAGCGTGATGCCGGCGCGCAACGCGGCCAGCCTGACCATCCGCGAAGTCTTATCTTACGAATGATACAAGCGAGGACTTTCGCAGTTAGATTTATGTCTTGATAGAGAGGGTTGGACCAACCCTGGTTGATTACGGATTGGTTACGAAAAAGCGTAACCAACCAAATGGTTGATTACGCTTAGCAAGATGGGCATTCCTGTTCTTTAACAATTCACTCAATTTCAGGCTGGCGGTTGCGGATGCGCTGGAGCAGGCGCAAGTTGATCAGCAGGTAAATCAGGGTGTTCAGGTTGGCGATCGCCTTGCCGTTGCGGATGTGGGGACGCTCGATGCCCAGGGCCTTGGCCTGGCTGTTGATGCGTTCAGTGGCGGTACGCTGTTTGTAGATGTCTTTGTAGACCTGGCTGTCGCGATCCAGGGTGTAGCGCAGACGAGCGCCGATGCTGGTGGGCATCATCACGGTGCAGCCCTGTTTTTTCCAGGTTTTGTGATTGACCGGACAGGCTTCAGCCATACGCTGCGGGTAGCGCAGGGGGCAAACATATTTGCCGCGCTCGTGCTCCACGATGCACGTGGTCCGGTCAGTGTAGGTGAAATGGAGCGGCATAGCCAGACCGGCGGTGCAGATGGGCAAGCCTTCGGGGCTGAAGGAGCGACCTTTGGCCTTGTAACCGCCTTTCTCGGAGAAGGGTACGGCCGCAAAAGCCGCCGGATCATCGCTGCGGTGAAAGTAATCATACACGTACCAGGCATCGAAGGCCGCATCGAAGGTGGCAAAGCGCGGGCGGAAGCCCAAACGCCGTTCAGTGACAGTCATGAGCGGGAAGAAATAGGATACATCCGCCCGATCAAAGGTTTGGGTCAACTCAGCCAGCACCAGTTCACCCCAGCCAGGCGCCTTGGCAACCACCACCCCCGAGCCATAGCCCCAATAGAACTCACCGAATTTGACCTTTTCGCCGGGTTGCGGATTGGTGGTGGGTGTGGGCGGTGGGTCCTGGCCCAAGGGTTGCTGCTTCTTTTTCTGGTTGTGCCGGCGTTTACAGCCCAGCTTGCAGTCCGGGTCGCCAGCGGGCTGCCTGGTTTTGTCGAAGCGTTCTTCCACGTAGGCTTTGGAATTGTTTTCGCGGACCCATGCCAGAATGTGTTTGGTGTCGAGCGAGATACACTCGCCCACTTCGACTTTGTGCTGGTGAAGCTCTTCCCGGATCAGGCGCACCGAGTCAGCCAGGAGAAACTGCAAGGCGGCATTGGGCATCTGACGCAGCATGCGGGTCAGATGGCGGGAGGTGGGCAGGCTCGCCTGTGGGTCAAAGTCGCAGGGATGCGCCCGGGAGCGAGCCACACGGAAGCCGAGCAAGGGTATGAGACCCGGGTGCTCCACCAGGTATTGGCGCAGGTCCCCCATCGACTCAAGCCCCTCGTTGAGCTTGACCAGCACCGCCCCGGCGAAAGCGGCATATGAAACCGCCGGCTGACACCAATGGCGTGCGAGGTTGCGTTCAGGAAAATGCCCCCAGTCCAACGGGCCAAGCAGTGCCAGAGTGCGCCCGACCACCGGGGTTTCTGCGGCATACCTCGGGAGTCGTTCCGGATGCAGCCAGAGCGTATGTAAGTCGGGCCAGCCAATGTCCTGAAGCCGAAAAACAGCCTGAAATTGGCTCCCGAATGCCTGAAAACGGGATAGAATCGGGGAACCTGTCATGGTTTTCTCTCCTTTCGAGCGGGAAATGGTGGGTGGCACTACCATTTTAGCCCCGGAGAAGCCTGACAGGTTTCGTAACCAACCCTTGGATGATTACGTTTTTGGCCACAGACAATTTGGTTGGTTACGCATTGGTTACGAAAAAGCGTAACCATCGATTTGGATG
>DASWHG010000165.1:0-3350 GCA_036393315.1 Anaerolineales bacterium
CGCCCGGCACGCCCATGTTCCCCAGCAGCATCTGCAGATTCGCCAGGTCCATCACGTTGCGAACGCCGACAATGTGCTGGGTGATGCCCATTGCCCAGATCACCGCCATCGGGCGGTTGGTTGCCAGGATCTCGGCGGCCTGGTAGAGCTGCTCAACAGATATCCCGGTGATTTCCGAAGCAACCTCGGGCGGGTAACAGTTGATCATCTCCCGGAATTCGTCGAAACCTTCGGTCCTCTCCCCGATGAACGAGCAATCCTCCCAGCCCTTCTCGAGGATGATGTTCATTAAACCGTTCAATAAAGCGACGTCGGTACCCGATCGCTGGCGCAGGTGCAGGGTCGCGAACTCGGTGAGGTCGATCTTGCGCGGGTCAGCCACGACCAGCTTCGCCCCGCGCTTCAAAACCGCTTGCCGGATCATGGCTCCGAACACCGGGTGCTGTTCGGTGGTGTTGGAGCCGATGACGAGCATCGCCGCAGCATGCTGGGCGACGTCGTCCATCGAGTTGGACATCGCGCCCGAGCCGAAGGAAGTGGCCAGACCGGCCACGGTGCTGCTGTGTCAAAGACGGGCGCAGTGGTCGATATTATTCGTTCCGATCACCTGCCGGGCGAACTTGTTCATCAGGTAATTTTCTTCGTTCAGGCACTTGGCCGAAGTCAGCACGCCGACGCTGTCCGGCCCGTAGGTATCGCGGGCCTGTACCAATTTTCGGGCGGTGATCCCCAGGGCGGTTTCCCAATCCACTTCGACCCAATCGCCGCGATCCAGGAGACGCTCCGTGCCGTCCTCGAGCAAATACCGCCGCACCCTTGGCTTCAGCAGGCGGTCCGGGTGGTGGATGAAGTCGTAGCCATAGCGGCCCTTGACGCACAGGTGCATCCCGTTGACCGGGGCAGCCGGGTTCGAAGTCACCCGGATGACCTTGCCGTTCTTCACCTGCAGGTCGAATTGGCAGCCGACGCCGCAGTAGGTGCAGGTGGTCGTAACCTTGTTATCCGCTGCTCCTAGGTCGAAGGACATACGGTTCTCCAGCGCGCCGGTGGGACAGTAAGCCACACACGCGCCGCAAGATTCGCAGCGGGCCTCCAGCAGCGAAGTCTCTGCCCCAGCGACGATCCGGGCCTCATCTCCACGCCCGCCGACACCCCACACGAATCGCCCCTGGACCTCTGCGCAGGCCCGCACGCAGCGTGTGCACAGGATGCACTGGTTCATATCTACTCGCAGGAAAGGATTGGGGTCGGCGTCCACCGGGTAACGCCGCCGGGAGGTGATCCCGTCCGGGACCCGGGCGCCGTACTGCCGGACCAAGCGCATGAACTCGGTGTCCAGCCCATCTCCGGCAGCCCGACCGCCGTTTCCGCTCACGTAGTAATTTTCCAGGAGCAGGCTGAGGATGGTCCTGCGAGCCGCAGCCAGCGCCGGGGTTTCCGTATGGACCGCCATGCCCTCACCTACCTCCAGGGTGCAGGCTGCCACCTGCCCGCGCCAGCCCTCCACCTCCACCACGCACAGACGGCAGGAGCCAACCGGCGAAAGATCTTTATGGTAGCAAAGGGTCGGGATATCGATCCCATTTTCACGAGCGGTTTCCAGGACCGTCGATCCTGTTCGTGTGCGGACGGATTTCCCGTCAATCTTTAACGCTACTGCCATGTTCGCTCCTTCCTGGCTACAGGTGGAAGTGTTTCAGTGTCGACTTGATCGGTATGGCGGCGGCCTGGCCCAGGCCGCAGAAAGACGCGTTCTGCAGCAGTTCGGCCAGTTCGGCAAGCCTGTCCGCTTCGTCTGGGGCTGCCTTGCCTGCGATCAGGCGGTCCAATCGCTGGCGAGCCTCGCGGGTGCCTATCCGGCAGGGCGTGCACTTCCCGCACGACTCTGCCTCGAAGAAGAACATCAACTCACGGAGCAGGACGAACGGCGAGACGGTCTGGTCACAGATCAGGAACGCGCCTGCCCCCAACGAGACGCCTTGGGCAATTGAAGGATAATCGACCGGAACGTCGAGTAGATCCGGGGGGACGATCGTGCCGGCCGCGCCCCCGGTCAGGGCAAAGTGAAAGTCAGAGCCTGCCAGCATGCCTCCCCCGAAATCTTCGATCACGCGCCGGAGGGTCAAGCCGTAAGGGGCTTCGAACAGGCCAGGCCGGTTGACGTGACCCAGCAGCGTGTACAGCTTCGTGCCCGGTGTCGCACCAGAAGCGGGGGGAGAACCAACCGATTTGTACCAATCCGCCCCCCGCAAGGAAATCCGGGGGATCGAAGCGAAGGTCTCGACGTTGTTCAACACCGTCGGTTGGCCGCGATAACCGTAGGTGACCGGGAACGGC
The DNA here is from genome assembly GCA_036393315.1 of Anaerolineales bacterium. Lineage (GTDB taxonomy): Bacteria > Chloroflexota > Anaerolineae > Anaerolineales > UBA4823 > DASWHG01. The sequence continues at coordinate 2,338 of DASWHG010000165.1, forward strand.
GGGCGGATACGCGGTTCGCCGCGCTTGCCCTCCAGGGACTCCAGCAGGGCAGTCTCCTCGCCGCAGATATAAGCTCCCGCGCCCCGGTGAACGTGGATGTGGAAGGAGAAATCCGTACCCTGGATGCTTTCGCCTAACCAGCCAACAGCCTCCGCCTGGCAAATCGCCCTTTCCAGGCGCTCTGCCTGCGATTTGTATTCACCCCGGATGTAAATAAACCCGACTTGAGCCCCGACCGCGTAGCCCGCCAGCGCCATCCCTTCCAGGATCAGGTGAGGGTTCGTGTCGATCATCACCCGGTCCTTGAAAACTAGCGGTTCGGATTCGTCTGCGTTGCAGACGATGTACTTGGGCGTGCTGACCGCTTGGGCGACGAAGCGCAGCTTGCGCCCGGTGGGAAAACCCGCCCCACCCCGGCCGCGCAGCCCGGAGGCCTCGACTTCATCGATCACGAACCCCGGATCACCCTGAAGTGCTTTCCCCAGCGCCAAGTATCCGCCATAAGCCAGGGCGGACTCGATCTCGTCCGGATCGATCTCCCCGGCATTCGCCAGCAGAACGCGGGTCTCGCCAGGCAGCGGTTCAGTGTAAGAAGGCATCTGGCCGCGCCAGCCGCGGGTGATCTCAGGCAGGTGCTGCATGTCGACCGGCCCGCTCATCTCCTCGCCGATCAAAGCCGCCGGAGCCCGGTCGCACAGGCCCAGGCAGCTGCTCCGCTCGACCTGGAACGCCGGACTGCCCGGTTCTCCCCCTTGGGTGAACTCAGCCTCCAGCGCCGCCCGCAGATAAGCTGCCCCGCGCAGCCAGCAGGCCGGCCCATCGCACACCCGGATCGTCTCCGGCGGCGTGGCGAGCATCGAATAGAAGGTCGCAACACCGTACGCCTTTTGCGCCGGGACTCCCAGAACACGGGCCACATCCACGATGGCATCCTGCGACAGGTCCCCCCTCTCCTCCTGGATGGTTCGAAAGATCTCCAGGATGGTTTCAGGGTCCCTTCCGTGCTCCTCGGC
>DASWHG010000166.1:0-3865 GCA_036393315.1 Anaerolineales bacterium
AGGGAAACAGCCACATGAAAGCATACGTCTTAATCAACATCCGGGCCGGAGAGATCGCCGAAGTGGTTCGCCAGCTACGGCGCGTCCAGGGCGTGACGGAAGCTCACATGACCTTCGGGCCGTATGACGCCGTGGCGGAAGTTTTGGCCGATAACGTCAACCACCTCGGCCAGACCCTGGCTCTCAGCATCCAACCGATCCCCGGGGTGATGGAAACCCTCACCTGCATCGCCGTGGAAGTATAATTGCTAAGGGAAGAAAAACCGGACCCATTATCCAGGCGGATTGCCGAGCTGCGCGCCGGGTTGGCAGGCCTGGACCCGGCAGCCCTGGCAGGGCGCACCGGCAGCGTTTACAGCGCTGCTGGTGAGGAAACGGCATTTCACATCTCTCTTTGGGGTCGGGCAGTTACCCTGACCTTTCCTGGCTTCAATGCCCGGGATACGGAGAGTGGGTCGGATCTTCCCGTTCTCAACCAGGCCCTGCTGCTTTATTATTTCAGCACCTGTGACGGCGAACCGGCTGCCAGACGGTGGATCGCCTTTTCCGAACTACCGGATGGGCGCTTCTACAATCAGGCTTTCCAGGGCTATACCGGCCAGACCCTGGCCCAGGCATTCGGGGATGACCTGGATACCTTCTGCCGGGCTGCGGAAGCGCTGGGCGGGTCGAGAACGTACATGGGAGACGCGGCCTTCGCATTCCAGGTCCTGCCGAACGTGCCCCTGCTGGCGGTCTACTGGCTTGGCGACGAGGATTTCCCGCCGTCTTGCCAGATCCTTTTCGATGCAGCGGTCAGCCACCACCTTCCTACGGATGCCTGTGCGATCCTCGGCAGCGGCCTGGCGCACAGGTTGATCCGCCAGAAGGACGAAGCCGGGAGCCTTATTGTGAATCGTCGGGATGGCTGAGATCTATCGGTTTACCGGGAGGAGAAAATGAAGATTGCAGTGAGCGGAAAAGGAGGCGTGGGCAAGACCACCCTGGCAGCCCTACTGGCCCAGGTGTACGCCCAGGCCGGCCGCAACGTCCTGGCAGTCGACGCCGATCCTTCTCCTTGCCTTGCGGGCGCCTTGGGCTTCCCATCTGAGATAAGAAGCCAGCTGCAGCCGATTGCCAAGATGGATGAACTGATCCTGGAGCGCACCGGCGCCAGGCCGGGCACCGTGGGGGGATTCTTCACGCTCAACCCGCAAGTGGATGACATCCCGGAGAGATTCAGCGCCAGCCACCGCGGCGTGCGCTTACTCGAAATGGGCGCAGTGAACCTGGGGGGCTCAGGCTGCATTTGTCCGGAGAGCGCAATGCTCAAGACGTTGTTCACCCACCTGCTCTTTCGGAAGGACGACGTCTTAATCCTGGATATGTACGCCGGAGTCGAGCACCTGGGTCGGGCCACGGTTGACTTCGTGGATGCCATGCTGGTGGTGGTCGAGCCGACCCGGCGCAGCCTTGGTACTGCCGCGCAGATCAAATCCCTGGCGAACGACATCGGGTTGAACCGGCTTTGGCTGGTGGGAAACAAGGTGCGAAGTCCCGAAGAAGGTGAATTCCTTGCAGCCGAAACCCCTGACTTGCCCGTGCTCGGCGTCCTGCCGGCCGACATGGCGGTCCAGGAAGCCGACCGGCTGGGGATTGCCGTGTACGATCACGTCCCCGCCCTCCGCCAGGCAGCGAAACAAATGGCCTCCGCCCTGGAAAGCCAGCTGGTAAAGTCAGCCTGAACTGGTATTTGCACAGGTTTCTTTTTGTTGAGCTTGAATCTGATGTCAAACGAGGTGCATTAGAGATGACGACGACAATCGCTTTAGCCGGTAAGGGCGGGGTTGGGAAGACGACGATTGCCGCACTGGTGATCAAGTATCTGGCGCAGGTGCGGGATGGGGCGATCCTGGCGATCGACGCGGATCCCAGCAGCAACCTGAACATGGTGCTCGGGCTTGACCTGGAATGGACGGTGGGCGACATCCGCGAGGATATGCTGGCCCAGGTCAAAGGATCGCTGGTCGCGGGGGGTGCGGCCATGGGCGCGCTGCCCGGTGGAGTGAGCAAGCGTGACTACTTAGATTACCAGATCCGTTCTTCCGTCGCAGAAGGGACCCGCTTCGATTTGATCGCCATGGGGCGTTCGGAAGGGCCGGGCTGCTACTGCGCCGTCAACCACAACTTGCGCGAAGTGGTCGATGCCATCAGTAAGAACTACCGCTACGTGGTAATCGACAACGAGGCTGGCATGGAACACCTCAGCCGGCGGACGACCCGCGACGTCCAGCACCTGCTGGTCGTCTCCGACCCAACCCAGCGCGGCCTGGTGGCGGCCGTGCGGATCGCCGGATTTTGTAAAGAGCTGGACATCGACATCGAGAACGCGTACTTGATCTTGAACCGGCTGTCCGGTCCATTACCGGCAGCGCTGGAGGAACAGATCGAACGAATGGATATTCCCCTGCTGGGTGTCGTGCCTGCCGACGGCGAACTTACGGAATATGAATTCAGCGGCAAGCCCCTGGTAGGGTTAGGCGACGAGTCTCCGGTTTACCGGAAAGTCGCCGAGATGGTCGCGCAGATCCTGGGTTGATTACAATCACCAATAGTGGTGAACCTGGGGTTGGATCGAGCGCCTGTATATCTCCTCTATCTTCGCCACCGTATCTTTCGATAGAGGCGGCAGATCGCTGGCAGCGACATTCTCCTCGACCTGGGCCGGGCGCTTTGCACCGGGAATGGCGCAGGTGACCGCCTCGAAATTTAAGATCCAGCGCAGTGCAAACTGGGCCATGCTGGCCCCAGCAGGCACCAGTGGGCGGAGTTCCTCGACAGCCTGTAGTCCGGTCTCGAAATCCACGCCTGAGAATGTCTCCCCCCGGTCGAAGGACTCGCCGTAGCGGTTGTAATTCCGGTGATCATCTGCGGGAAAGGCGGCTGCCCGCGTCATCTTGCCCGCCAGGAGCCCACTCGCCAGCGGGACGCGGGCCAGGATGCCGACTTTCCGGCGCTGTGCCTCCCGGAAGAACAGGTCAACCGGGCGCTGGCGGAAGACATTGAAAATGATCTGTACAGATTGAACGGCCGGGTACTCGATCGCTTTCAGCGCCTCTTCCACCTTCTCCACGCTCACACCGTAATAACGCAGTTTTCCATCTTGGACGAGATCGTCCAACACCCCGAACACCTCAGGCATGTAATACACTTCTGTGGGTGGGCAGTGCAGCTGCAGCAGGTCTACGGCCTCTGTATCCAGGTTCTTGAGGCTGCGCTCGACAAAGGCGGTGAGGTTCTCGCGGTTGTAGCCGGCAGCGGTATGCGGGTCGAGACGCCGCCCGGCCTTGGTGGCAACATAGATCGGCTCCTTGCGCTCACGGCGCAGCTGAGCCATCAGGCGCTCGCTGCGCCCGTCTCCATACACGTCAGCAGTATCAAAGAAGTTTACCCCCAGGTCGACTGCACGGTGCAGCGCAGCCAGAGATTCGCGATCGTCTACCGATCCCCAGGCGCCGCCGATCGCCCAGGCTCCAAAGCTGATGGCGGATACTCGCCAGCCGGTGCGTCCTAATTCGCGGTATTCCATGGAAAAAGCCCTCCTGTGACGAGAACGGGCGCACCCCGAACAGGTCGATTCGGGGTGCGCCAGGTTTTATGCAGAGAACAAGTCGTTTAGAACAGTGCCAGGACGCGGTCTGTCTCCAGGTCCAGGTCGACATCATAGAAGACCGGGCGAGTCGGCAGGCCGGGCATGGTGCGCATCTCGCCCAGCAGCGGGTACAGGAAGCCGGCCCCAACCGAGGCGCGGATGTCGCGGATCGGAATCCGGTACCCCTTGGGTACACCCTTCAAAGAGGGGTCGTGGCTCAGGCTGAGGTGCGTC
>DASWHG010000167.1:0-5987 GCA_036393315.1 Anaerolineales bacterium
ATTTTCCATGGCTAACAGGTTGCCGTCCCGGTCGCAGCCCATTTTCAGGTGAAGCACCACGCCCTGGCGTACGAAGGCCGTGAAGAACTCCTCTTCGCGCGTCAGGCGCAGCTTGACCGGCGAACCTTTCACCTGGGTCGCGATCGCCACGGCCAAAGCCTCCATTGTAACGCCTGCCTTGGCCCCGAAGCCCCCGCCCACGTAGGGCCCGATGACCCGCACGTCGCTTTGCGAGATCCCCAGGCCTTTGGCGATCAGGTTGCGCTGGGCAAAGGGAGATTGGGTGCTGCTCCACAAGGTAACCTTGCCGTCTTGCTCGACTCTGGCAACCGCGATATGCGGTTCTATCGGGACGTGCTGGATGTGTGGGACGCGATAAGTGCGTTCTACGACCGCGGCGCAATCCACCCAGGCGCTGGCCACGTCGCCTTTGCGAATCTTGAAGTGGTTCGAAATATTCGTGCCCGGCTTTGGGAAGATGAATGGGGCGACCACGTAGTCGCCGAGGTCCGGGTGCAGCAACGCGGCTTCCGGCCTGGCGCCGGCTTCCGGGTCGAAGACTGGCTCGAGCACCTCGTATTCGACTTCGATCAGCTCGACGGCTTGCTCGGCGATCTCTTCACTTGCAGCGGCAACGCCGGCCACCGGGTCGCCCACGTAGCGCACTTTGTCCCGGCAGAAAATGTGCCTGTCTTGCAGGTATAAGCCCAGGTAGCCTGGAAAATCCTCCCCGGTGACGACTGCCTTTACACCCGGAAGCGCACTGGCCACCCTTGTATCGATCGATTTGATCCTTGCATGGGGATGCGGGCTGCGCAGGATGCGTGCATAAAGCAGCCCGGGACCGAACTGGAGATCATCCGTATACTGTGCGGCACCGGTCACCTTTTCGTAGGCATCGATCCGGGTCACGCTATCCCCGACCGGTCGTGAACTCTGAAGTACCGTGGTCTCTTCTTTCGTTACCATAATGTCCTCCAAAATTCACCGTTATACCATTACCGCGCTCTGTCGCCGGGCCGCCTCTTTAACCGCGTCGACGATCCTCAGGTAACCGGTGCAGCGGCACAGGTTGCCTAACAACGCATCCCGGATCTCAGCCTCGCTCGGGTTGGCGTTGCGGTCCAGCAGCGCCCGGGCCGATAACAGGACGCCCGGGGTGCAGAACCCGCATTGCACGCCGGAATGGGCGATGATCGTTTCCTGGATCGGGTCGAGGACCCCATCCCTTGCGAGCCCCTCCACGGTGGTCACCCGAACGCCGTCGCATTCGACCGCCAGCACCATGCAGCTGTTGACCGGTTCACCGTCGAGGATCACGGTGCAGGCCCCGCACTCGCCTGCCGTGCAGCCGTTCTTGGTGCCCGTCAGAGCGAGCTTGTCGCGCAACAGCTGCAGCAGGGTCATGTTCGACGGCACGTCCAGCAGCTCGGCCGAGCCGTTGATCGTAATCGTAATCTTGTGATAGGCCATACTCGTCTCCAGGAGTGAACTGGTGTCGCTTGAATGCCAGATCTTTTCTGGTTAGGTGTTTTCGACAACAAATTTACAACTGGTTCTCGCTAGACGATCTTGCGAGATGCTTCACTCGCTAAGCGAAGCGGCGCCCGTTCAGCATGACAAGCTGCAACATTCGGCATCTGCTGAGAACTTCACCTCAATTCTGTAGCTCCATAACCGGTTTAAGCTCTCCCCAGACCTGGCGCAAGGCCTTCCTCGTCAAATTCCTGGCCATCAGCTTGCGATACTGGACGCTGCCGCGCACGTCGTCGATTGGCTGGCAGGCGTCCATCGCGGCCTGGGCTGCTGCGGAGATGCTGGCTTCGTCGACCGGGTTTTCCTCCAGGAGCGTCTCGGCCTGGGTCGCGACCAGTGGGATAGGGGCGACCGAAGCCAGGGCGATGCGGAAGCGGAAGCCTGAAGGCAGGCCACGGTCCGGGTAGCCCAAAGCGGTGACGCCCACGATCGCCAGGTCACCCAGCGCGTTGCGCCCGAGTTTGATGTACGTCCCCGCCTGGCCTGGCCTCGGCGGGGGAAACGAGACGGCGGTGACGATGTCGCCAGGTTTGAGGGTTGTTTTTCCGGGGCCGAGGAAGAAGCCGTCCAGCGGCTCCTGGCGGAGTCCATCGACGCCGTGGACGTGCAGGTACCCGCCCGAAACCAGGCAGGCGCCGATCGTATCCCCGGCGGGAGAAGCGTTGCAGAGGTTGCCGGCGATCGTTGCCCGCGTCCGCAGCGGATAGCTGGCTACGGTCTGGCAGGCCTGAGCCAGGATAGGGTAGCAACTGCGGATCTCTTCAGAAGCAATTACCTGGTTCATGTTCACGCCAGCGCCAAGGGTGAGACCTGTCTCCGGATCGAAACGGATCTCCTTCGTCCCGTCCAGGTTCTTTACGTCTACCAGGAATTTCTCTTTCCAAATACCGTCCCGCATACGGACGAAAACGTCCGTCCCTCCCAGAAAAGGCCGGGCCTGGCCCGGGTGTTCGGCCAGGAACTCGCTGGCCTCCGCCAGGGTCTTTGGCCGGATATAGTCGAATTCAGGAAGTCCGGGATGTGCACTGATCATGGACACACATTCCTTTGCGATCACCGCATATAAAGGAAATGGAGGGCGAGGCCGCACTCCGGTCCAGGTCGATGGACCCGAGCCGGCCTCGCCGTTGACGACTTAATAAGTAGAAACCGGATCACACTTCCAGCTTTAATTCCTCGATGGGCAGCTCTTCGAACTCCTGGTCGATCTTCCTGGCGGGAAAGAACATAAAGATCAGGTTGAGCAGAATCCCGACGACAGCCGCGGTGGCGATGGAGGGCAGCTGCCAACTGACGGTCCCGAGATTGAAGGGGATCATGCCGCCTGGGTAGCCGATCGCCCCGCCAATCCCGATGACCAGGATCGTGGCGATGACCGCCAGCTTGCGCGGGTCGAACAGGTTGACTTTTTGGGCGATCTGGAGGGCGATCCCCTGGGCGCCGATGATCCCGAACAGGTAGATCGCCAGGCCGCCGGTCACAGCCAAGGGCAGGGTGCCGACCAGGGCTGCCAGCTTCCCGACGAAGCCCAACAGCATGGCGATGACCCCGGCCGTGATCAGCGCCGGCCCCGAGTAGTTCCGGGTGATGGCCATCAGCGAGTTATTTTCGCCGTAGTTCGTGCCGGCGCAGCCGCCCAGCAGCCCGTTGATGGCATCGCCGACGCCGTCGGCGACCAGGTTCAACCCGATAAAACGGCTGAGTTTCACGGCCGGCCTGCGCAGTTCCGCCGCCAGCTGGTCGACGTAAAGGCTGATCTGGTAGAGGTGAGCGGTGCTCTCCGGGATGGTGGCGATGGCGATCGGGGCGATCGCCAGGATCGCTCCAAAGGTGAAGATCGGCAGCGTGAAGGGAGGCAGGCGGAACAGACTCGCCTCGGCGACCGGCTGGAAGTCCACCAACCCCAGCGGGATCGAGATCAGGTAGCCGACGACGGCGCCCAACAGGATGGGGACCATCCCGATGAAGCCGCGCCCGCGCAGGTAGACGGAGAACAGGATCGTGGCGAGCATGGTTATGATCGCCACGCCCCAGTGAGCGCCGGCCATATTCAGGGCGGCGGAGGCCAGCGCGATGCCGATGACGGTTGCCACGGAACCGGTCACCTCGGGCGGCAGGACTTTGTCCAGGCTGGCCTTGCCGACGTAGCGGATCAGGATGCCCACCAGGACGTTCAACAGACCGGTCATCATGATGCCACCCTGGGCAACGCGGATCCGTGTCACCGGATCGTCGATGCCGTAGATGTTCGTCACCGTGATCGCAACGACGGGTGCGATATAGGAGAAACTGGACCCGTAGTAGAGGGGGATGTAGCTCTTGGCGAGCCGGGAGGATATCAGCAGCGCCACAACAGTGGCCAGGCCGGAGGCAAACAGGGTGACTCCCACGTCGAACGTGGTCAGGATAGCGACCAACACCGTGGCTGGAAACATGGTCAGCACGTGTTGGAAGGCGAGGCCGATCATCGCCCCCCATGGAGGGGCATCGTTGGGCAGGTATCCAACGAACTGCTTCTGCACTCTTTCAGCGGTTGCGACTGTAGCCATTTCTTTTCTCCTTTGTGAATCTGTCAGGTTGTAGAATCGAAAAGAGAGCTGGGTGTATCTTGATACAGGTTGGCTTCTTCACCTCCTCGACGGGCGAAAACTTAATGACGGCGCGTGAGAATAAGAATTGACTTTAATGCAAAAACTAAAAACTCACCGCCAAGAGCGCTAAGAAATAAAATAAAGAGAGCGATAAATTGGCGCAATTTTCAAACTTTCCATCAAGAGTCTTAGAGTCCTTAGCGGTTCAAATTGACCTTTTTGCATTAGAGCCAGAATTGATAGAACGGCCAATACTTCCTACGGATATCTACAAGGAGCGGTAAAGACGAATAGATGATCCGGTTGAGTCACGTTTTCCGAAAGAGTCCGTTGGATATTACGAGCAGGAGAAGGGTGATCGAGTTGCAGGGTGATGGTCATCGAGAAGAGTCCGCGGGTGTCCCTCGTCGATCCTGAAATAAATTATGGTTACCGGTTTATTATGGCCTTTTTATAGGTGCAGGCTCAATTACCAAATGTCACATTCTTGATATAACTTTTATCCTTCTGGGTAGCTGTACTTTTTGGAGTTACGCAGTTCAGGAGGAAATTGTGGATGTTTGGGCGGGCATCGCCCGCCCAAACATCCACATCCTCCCACCAACTGCGAAAGTCCTGACTTTATTATATTACACACTTTTGCAAATGACACAATATAATCCGGGGTGGGATTCGCTTCTATTTCAAGAGTTTCAGCCATGCCACTTACCGACCTGACCGTTTATAGCATGGGCGCGTTCGCCGCTCGGATCCTGGCGCAGGGGGGACAGGCCTCCGTCTACGGCAACACCTCCCGCGGCTACTTCCTGCTGGTGCGCTCCCGTTGGGTTATCTTTCTCACGTCCGCGGTCGAGCGGGGGCCACTCACCCTGAATTTGCGTGGAGATTTTGGCGCGCTGCGGGAGTTAAGATCCGGGACTCCTGTGGAGATACAGGCGGGCGGCCTGGAGTTCCTTTCGCCGGCCCTCCTCCTGGACCTGGGACAGGCCCTGCGCTGGGAACCGCCCGAGAGGCCGGCGGCGATGCTCTCCCCCGGGGAAAGACGGTACCGGCAGGTTGCGGTTGGCAGGCAGCTCGTGGCTCAACCAGGGGCGTCCGGGGCCAGCAAATTGCTATCGGTGCTGCTGGACTTGCCCGCTCCCGGAGATGGATTCGATGAGCCGGTTTTCTCCCTTTCTGAGGTGGAAATCTTGCGGACGGCGTTGAAAAGCCGGGACGTGCAGCGCATCCTGGCTGCCCTGGAATGGTTCCTGGGGCGCGGCCCGGGACTGACGCCGGCCGGAGACGACTTGGTCGCCGGACTGCTGCTTGCGCTGCACCGCTGGGGCGATGTGCTTTGCCCCGGCCTGGACCTCGCGGAGCTCAGCCGCGAATTGTCGCCGCTGGCCTACCGCAATACCAGCACCCTGGCGGCGAACCTGGTCGAGTGCGCCTCGGCCGGGCAGGCGGACGAGCGCCTGGTGACCGCCCTCGACGGCCTGATGGCGGGCAACCCGGGCCCCGGCGAGTGCGCCGCGCGGCTGCTGGATTACGGCAGCTCCTCCGGCTGCGACGCCTTCCTGGGCATGCTGCTGGCAAGCAGGTGACATTCTTCATTTTGCCGAAAAGAAGGGGCTGTCTGATTCTTCTTTTCAGACAGCCCCGGTTTGTGCAATCGCAAGTTGTGAGAAAAACTGCCCGGAAGCCTCAGCGGCGGGCGTAGAAGGCATCTTCGACCGTACGGCCATCTAAAGTTACAGCCCGGCGCATGTCCGTCCAGACACCGTGGACGCGGCCTGAGGTATCCACCGCAATCCCATTGTAATCACCGATGAAGGTCGCGCAGCCCTCACAACCTTCCGCTTGCGAACCTGCACGGAA
>DASWHG010000168.1:0-1791 GCA_036393315.1 Anaerolineales bacterium
TTTTCAAACGAGTACCCCGTGACGAATAGCCAACAACACTTCGCTTCCTTCCGCGATCCGAGCGGCTTCCTTTTTACGCGAGGAGGGACGCTGTACCGGCAGGTAAACCAGGCTTACGCCTTAGATTACGAACACCTGATGTCGTCCGGGTTGTACGAGAAGCTGGTCGAGAACGGCCGGCTGGTCCCGCACCGAGAGGTCGAGATCGAACCAGCCAACCCGGCCCTGGTGTACAAAGTCCTCGAACCAGAGCGCGTGCCCTTCATTTCATATCCCTACGAGTGGTCGTTTGGGATGTTGAGAGAGGCCGCCCTGACGACTCTCGCCATCCAGAAGCGCGCCCTTAAGGCCGGGATGACTCTCAAGGACTCCAGCGCGTACAACATCCAGTTCTTGTGCGGCAAGGCCGCGCTGATCGACAGCCTCTCCTTCGAGGTTTACGATCCAGGGGAACCTTGGGTCGCTTACCGCCAGTTCTGCCAGCACTTCCTGGCGCCGTTAGCGTTAATGGCGCTCGTAGACGTCCGCTTGAGCCAGCTGCTGCGAGTGTACATCGACGGCGTCCCACTTGACCTGGGATCCCGGCTGCTCCCATTCCGAACCCGGCTGAATATAGGCCTGCTAACGCACATCCACATCCACGCCAGAGCGCAGAAGCGCTACGCGGGGAAAGAGGTATCCCGTCCGGGCCGTGGGGCGGGGATGAGCCCGCAAGCCTTGCGTGGCCTGATCGACAGCCTGGAGAATACAGTCAAGAAATTGAGGTGGAAGCCAATCGGGACCGAATGGGGCGACTACTACGAATTCACCAATTACAGTGATGAGGCCTTCGAGATCAAGAAGAGGCTGGTCGCTGCCTGGTCTTCGCGCGTAAACCCAAAGTTAGTCTGGGATTTAGGAGCCAATGCCGGTGTCTTCAGCCGGGCAGCCGGACCTGGGAATGCCTTCGTCGCCGCCTGGGACATCGACCCGTGCGCGGTGGAACGAAACTACCTACAGATGCGCAAGGCGAAGGAGCAGAATATCCTGCCCCTGGTGCTTGACCTGACCAACCCGAGCCCATCCATCGGGTGGCACAACCGGGAGCGGGCATCGCTGTCAGACCGTGCGCCTGCCGACCTGGTACTGGCGCTGGCACTTATCCACCACCTGGCGATCTCGAACAACGTCCCTCTTCCACAAGTAGCTGATTTCTTCGCCGATATGGGCCGCTGGCTGGTGATCGAGTATGTCCCGAAATCCGATTCTCAAGTGCAGAAGCTGCTCAAAAGCCGCAAGGATATCTTCGATGGCTATACCCGCGAGGGTTTCGAGCAGGCCTTTTCACAGCGCTTCAAAGTACACGAAGTCCAGCAGGTCGGCGATTCCGAGCGCGTTCTGTACCTGATGGAACGCATTTAACCCGCCCCAGCCGTTCACCTCCGGTCATCAGCACTTTTCGATAAGAAACGGGCCAAGCCGGCAGATGTCGATTACGGCTGAGATCGCCCCGATGCTCGGGCGGGTCCTGCCCTCCGGCTCCGCCAGGGCGGTCAGGGAGACCTGGGTGAACGCCGGCACCCGCTCTGGTTCGTACTCCAGGAAGGCCAGCTCCAATGCGTCCGCCAGGTTCAGAGCATCCTCCAGCACTACCAGCTTTCGATCGTTTTCATCCTCTTCATCCACCCTGCCGTCCCGGTCATACGGGTCATACCCGGACTGTACCGGTTCCAACTGCAGCCACCATTCGGGCGTTAAGGTCCCTAATGGGTTCCATCCGTATACCTCTGCCAATTCCAGGATGCTGAACCA
>DASWHG010000169.1:0-6772 GCA_036393315.1 Anaerolineales bacterium
CTGGGAGCTGAATTCGGCTGCCACCATCTGCCAGCAGTGCCCGGTCGGCTGCAACCTGACCGTCAACGTGCGCCGGGAGAATAAATCGGGCGGCGATATCGTCATCAAGCGGGTCATGCCGCGCCAGAACGAGTGGGTGAACGAGATCTGGATCTGCGATAAGGGCCGGTTTGCCTACCATTACACCGGCAGCGTGGACCGCCTGCGCCAGCCGCTCGTGCGCCGGGATGGCGAACTCGAACCCGCCACCTGGGAAGAAGCCCTCGACCTGGTAGCGGGCCGACTGGCCGAGGCCGGGGATGGGCTCCTGACCCTGGTGAGCGGGCGGCTCGCCAACGAAGACCTGTTCAACCTGCGCCAACTGGCGGAGCACCAGGGCGGCAAGACGGCGCTGTACACCCATATGGCTGGCGGGGACCTGGTAGCCCAGGTCGGAGTCGGGCAGGGCACGAATTTCTCCGAGATGGGACCGGAGACCACCATCCTGGTCGTGGCCTCCGATTTAGAAGAGGAAGCCCCGATCTATTGGCTGCGGGTGAAGCAGGCGGCCGAGCGCGGCGCCCGGTTGATTGTCGCCAACCCGCGCCCGACCAAGACCGAAAGGTACGCCACACACATCCTGCGCTACCCGTACGGCGCCGAGGCGGCTCTGGTGCTGGCGTTGCTGAACTCCCTTTCCGCCAAGCGCCCCGAACTCCCTGAAGCCGTGAAAGACCTCGTCCGGAATCCGGAAGTCGAGGCGGCCGCGCAGGCCTTCGCCGGCGCGCAGGACGCCGTCGTGCTGTTCGGCAGCGAGGGCACCAGCCTGGAGACCTCCCGCAGCCTGGCCCAGGCCTGCGCCAACCTGTTGATCGCCACCGGCCACGTGGGCAAACCAAACAACGGCCTGATCGGCGTCTGGCCGCGCGCCAACACGCAAGGCGCCTGGGACATGGGCTTCCGACCGGAAGCCGACCTGGGCGCTGCCCTGGGATCGGCCCGGGCAGTGCTGGTCGCCGCGGCTGACCCCGCCGGAGATGACCCGGCCCTGGCAGAAGCTTTGCGATCCGCCGGCTTCCTGGTCGTGCAGGAGCTGTTCCTGACTGCGACGGCCCGGATGGCCGACGTGGTGCTCCCTGCCCAGGCCTACACTGAACGGGAAGGAACTTTCACCAACGGCGAACGCCGCGTCCAGCGCTTCTACCCGGCAGTCCCCGAGCGCTTCCGGGCGCTTCCCGATTTCACCATCGCTGCCCGCATCGGCGAACGCCTCGGCGCAGATCTGGAAGGCCGCTTCCCAATCAAGGTGATGGAGCGGGTGGCCGCTCAGACCCCGGATTATGCCGGAGTGACCTACCAGAAGCTGGCCGAGGTCGTCGAGCAGTGGCCGCTCATCGGCCGCGCCGACCTGTACTACGGCGGCACTTCCTACGAGAACAAGCAGGGGTTAGGCTTGCAGCTGCAGCCTCAGGCGCAGCGCGAGGATAAGGTCCCGCTCGGCTGGCTGAAGCCCGCTGAAGTGACCCCGCTAGAGGAAGGCGCTCTTCTGGGAGTCCCGGTCACGCGCCTGTACGACTGCGGCCAAACCGTCGCCCCTTCCACCATCCTGCACCCGCACATCCCGGAGCCCTTCATCGCGCTGAATCCCGCAAACGGCGATTCGCTGGGCGTCGCCGGTGGGGCGCTCGTGAAGCTGCACCTGAACGGGGCGGTCTTCAACGTCCGGGCCCGCCTGGACGAAAGCGTGCCGGTGGGCGTCGCGCTGGTGCCGCGCAGCATGGGCATCCCCCTGGCTGGACCGGCTCCCATCGCGGTCGAAGTGTTAGAGCGAGTAGCTGCCTAAAAGGACGAGGCTCCCATGGAAATTGCCCTGCTCATCGAATGGACGCTCAAGTCGATCTTCCTGCTCGTCGTGCTGCTGACCGGCTTCGCCTACCTGACCCTGTTCGAGCGAAAAGCGCTGGCGCGCATCCAGGTGCGCGTCGGGCCGAACCGGGCCGGGCCGGGTGGCGTCCTGCAGCCCGTCGCTGACGGGTTGAAGCTGATCTTCAAAGAGGAGCTCATCCCCGCCAACGCCTACCGGACCATATTCATTCTGGCTCCGATCATCACGGTGATCCCTGCGCTGGTGATCTTGGGCGTGATGCCGTGGGGCACTTCGATCACGCTTTTTGGAAGGCAGATTCCCCTGTACCTGACGGATATCAATGTAGGTGTGCTCTACATTATTTCTATCGCTTCGATTTCGATCTACGGGATCGTGTTAGCGGGCTGGTCCTCCAATAATAAATATGCGATGCTTGGAGGCTTGCGCTCCTCGGCCCAGATGATCAGTTACGAACTGGCCTTAGGGCTGGCGCTGATCGGGCCGGTCCTGCTGGCCAGCTCGATGAGCCTTTCAGAGATCGTCGAGGCCCAACGCCCGGTATGGTTTGTCGTTTACCAACCGGTGGGCGCGCTGATCTTCTTCATCGCGGTCCTGGCCGAGGTCAACCGCGCGCCCTTCGACATGCCGGAAGCCGAACAGGAGCTGACCGCCGGGTACCATACCGAATACTCCGGCCTGAAGTTCGCCCTGTTCTACATGGCCGAGTATATTAAAATGATCGCAGTCAGTGCAATCGGGGCGACCCTGTTCTTCGGCGGCTACCGCGGCCCGTTCATCGACCAGGTGCCTTTGCTGGGCCCAGTCTACCTTTTCATCAAGATCCTGATCATGCTGTTCATCATGGTTTGGGTCCGGGCCACGATCCCGCGCATTCGCTACGATCGCCTGATGGCTTTCGGGTGGAAGTTTCTTTTACCGGTTGCACTGGTGAACGTTTTCTTGACCGCAGTATTGGTGGTGTTGCTAGGAGGATAATTGCTTCGATGACCGTGATTACAGACTTTGCCCGTGGCCTGTGGACCACGCTGCGTTCGATGTTAGAAAAACCGGTGACCATCCAGTACCCGGAGGTCAAGCGACCGGTGAGGGCGCGCTTCAAAGGACGCCACGAACTCAAGCGCTATGATAATGGGCTGGAGAAATGCATCGGCTGCGCCCTTTGCGCCGCCGCCTGCCCGGCCGACGCGATTTTCGTCGAAGCCTCTGAGAACACCGACGAGGCACGCTACTCGCCCGGCGAGCGCTACGCCAGTACTTACGAGATCAACATGCTGCGCTGCATTTTCTGCGGCTACTGCGAGGATGCTTGCCCGACAGAAGCGATTGTCCTGGGCGATAACTACGAGCTCTCCTTTACGGACCGCCGAAGTTCGATCTACACGCGTGAAATGCTCCTGGAACCCTTACTCCCGGGCGGGCGGCCCACCCCCCAGCAAACCGAGCCCGGTAAATACACCCGCGCGATCCCGCTCATGCAGAACCCCCAAGATTGAGGCGGATAGATACGCGCCGAGAAAAGAATGAACACTGAACTGCTACTCTTCCTCACCCTGGCCCTGGTAGCCATTGCTTCGGCCCTGGCGATGCTGGCCAGCAGCAACGCAATTTATTCGGCACTTTTCCTGATCGTCAACTTTGGGACCATCGCCATTTTTTACTTGCTGTTAGGCGCGCCCTTTCTGGCCATGGCGCAGGTGACGGTTTACGCCGGCGCCATCATGGTGCTCTTCTTGTTCGTGATCATGCTGCTGGGCGCCGAACAGCTGCGCCAGCGCCAGAGCCTGACCTGGCAGCAGCCCCTGGCTATCGCCCTGGGAGCGGTGCTGCTGGTCGAGACCGTCTACATTTTCTTGACCCGCAGCCAGTCCGAACTGCTGCCCTCCCTCGAACAAATTCTGCCGGATTTCGGCAGCCCGACTGCCATCGGTGAGCTGCTGTTCCACGAGTACCTGCTGCCCTTTGAGATCACCTCGGTCCTGCTGCTGGTCGCAATGATCGGGGCGATCGTGTTGTCCAGGCACAGGGATATAAAGGTACGGGAAGAGCTGCGCCCGGAGTGATCGGAGAGGATTTATGGTTCCTGTTTCGTACTACATCACCCTTTCGGCAATCCTGTTTACGCTTGGGGCGCTGGGAGTCCTGATCCGGCGGAATGCTATCGTGATCTTTATGTCCGTCGAGCTGATGCTCAACGCGGCCAACCTGGCCTTCGTAGCCTTCTCGCAGATGTACGCCTCCCTCAATGGGCAGGTTTTCGTTTTCTTCGTGATGACGGTGGCCGCGGCGGAAGTAGCAGTTGGGTTGGCATTGATCGTCGCCATCTTCCGCAACAAGCACAGCATCGATGTGGATGAGCTCAGTACGTTAAGAGGTTAGGCGGAGAAAGGTATGTACCTGAGTCAAGTCGTCTCCAGCGGTCCTCAATTTTTCAGCCTCGTTCCCTGGATCGTGTTTTTCCCCATCATCGGGCTGCTGATCAATATTACCTTCGGGGGGCGGATGGGAGAGAAAGCGATCGGGACGGTGGCCAGCATGGCTTCCGGCCTGTCCTTCGCGGTCGCCGTCCTGCTGGCGATCTCCCTGGTCGGGCACCCGGAAGGCGCGGTGGTGCCGCTGGCGGATTGGATCACGATCGGGGAGCTCAACCTGCGCTGGGCGTTCCAGGTCGATACGCTCTCGGTCACCATGATGCTGGTGGTGGCCGGGGTGGGCACGCTGATCCACATTTACTCCATCGGCTACATGCACGAAGACGTGCGCCACAACGGCGACCCGGGCCGCTTCCGCCGGTTCTTCGTCTACATGAACCTGTTCATTGCCGCGATGATGATCCTGGTCAGCGCCGACAACTACCTGATGCTGTTCGTCGGCTGGGAAGGGGTGGGCTTGTGCTCCTACCTGCTGATCGGCTTCTGGTTCGAGAAAGGCGAGAAAGGCATTGGCAACGCGCTGGCGGCCAAGAAGGCTTTCGTCACCAACCGGATCGGCGACTTTGGCTTTTTGATCGCCGCCTTCGTCATGTTCTGGGCTTTCGGCAGTTTCAGCTTCGAAGAAGTGTTCGCCATGGCCCCGCAGGTGGCGCAGGCCATGCCGGGTGCGATCCTGGCGATCACGCTGTTCATGCTGTTGGGGGTGACCGGCAAATCGGCGCAGCTGCCGCTCTACGTGTGGCTTCCGGACGCGATGGCCGGTCCCACGCCGGTCTCGGCCCTGATCCACGCGGCCACCATGGTCACTGCGGGCGTCTACCTGGTTGCTCGATCTGCGACGCTTTATGTGTTGGTGCCCGAGGCGCAACAGGCGGTGGCCTGGGTCGGCGCGCTGACGGCGCTGTTCGCCGCAACCATCGCGGTGGCCCAGTTCGACATCAAGAAAGTGCTGGCTTACTCCACCATCAGCCAGTTGGGCTTCATGATCGCGGCGGTCGGGGCGGGCGCCTTCGCAGCCGGCATGTTCCACCTGGTGACCCACGCTTTCTTCAAGGCGCTACTGTTCCTCTCCGCCGGTTCGGTCATCCAGGGCGTGGAAGCCGGCCAACACCACGCTGAAACCCACGGGAAGAAGAAACAGCATGGTAGCGCCCACTTCGATCCCCAGGATATGCGTAACATGGGCGGGCTGCGAACGCGCATGAATACCACTTTCTGGGTGTACATGGCGGGCGCTATTGCCCTGGCTGGCCTGCCGCCCTTGGCTGGCTTCTGGTCGAAGGATGAGATCCTGGCCGAGGGGCTGCTGTTCAACCCTGCGATTTACTGGATCCTCACGATCGCCGCTTTCTTCACTGCCTTTTACATGGGCCGGCAGGTGCTGATGGTCTTCTTCGGCGAACCTCGTACGCAGGCCGCCGAACATGCCCGGGAGAACCCCCCGGTCATGACCATCCCGCTGATGGTGCTGGCCTTGCTATCGCTCTTTGGAGGCTTGCTCAACCTTCCTGGTCTGCACACCTTCACCCAGTGGTTGGAGCACACCATCGAGGAGATTCACGTGGGCGAGTTCAGCCTCTTCGTCGCCGTGCTGTCGACCGTGCTGGCCCTGGCCGGCATCCTCATCGCCTGGCAATTGTACGGGAACCGCTTCCAACAGCAACAGAAAATCCCGGCGGCCAGGCGACCGGAGGACCCGCTGGTCCAGTTTCTGGGTCCGATCTTCACCGGCATGAAAAACAAGTGGTGGGTGGACGAGCTGTACGCCGCGCTGATCCTCAACCCGTACGTTGCCCTGTCGCGTTTCCTGGCTGACGTGATCGATGGGCGTTTCTGGCACGACTGGTTCCACGACAGCGTGATCGCGCGTGGCTTTCAGGGCCTGACTCACCTGCTGGCCGTGCCCATCGATCTGGGCATCATCGATGGGATTTCAAACGGCCTGGCCCGCTGGACGGGCAAGGCAGCCTCCAGCCTGCGTCGGGTCCAGACCGGCTTCGTGCGAAACTATGCCCTGTCCGTTTTTCTGGGCGTGGTCATTATCCTTGGTTATCTGATCTTGAGATGATTGGTTCCCCGGTCCTTGTCCTGACCCCAACGAGGGAAAGGGACCGGGGATCGAGGCGAGAACGAAATTTTGACGAGGGCTGATATGAATTTTATTCTCCATCCGCTTACCCTGGTAACCTTCTTCCCGCTCGTGGGCGTGATCGTGCTCCTGTTTGTCAACGCCGAGCAGAAGAACCTGGCCCGCTGGATCGCGCTGGCCACCTCGCTGATCACTTTCGGGATATCCATTGCGGTGCTGGCGCAGTTCAACCCGGCCGACGCTGGCCTGCAAATGGTGATCAACCTGCCGTGGATCCAGGTGGCAGGCTGGAATATCGGCTACCACATGGGGATCGACGGATTGAGCATCCTGCTGGTGCTCCTGACCACCTTCCTCGTCCCGATCTCGATCCTGTCGACCTGGACA
>DASWHG010000170.1:0-10500 GCA_036393315.1 Anaerolineales bacterium
GGCCATCGTGAAGGCCAGGCGACCGATGGGAGCCAGCTTCGGTCCCTCGGATGGCAACATTGGTTGGGAGTTCGAGTTCATCTTGCTGGCCGCGGCGTTGGCGCTGCTCTTTACCGGCGCGGGCAGTATTGCGCTCGATCCTCTGGTGGGACTTTAGGCACCAGTTGCGATGAGAATCATTTTGAGCGTCATCGGTATTTTGTTGGCGCTGATGGGAGGGGTCTGGTTCTTGCAAGGCATCAATGTCTTGCCCGGAAGCTTTATGACCGGACAGATCCGCTGGGCCATCTACGGTATCCTGGCGATCATCGCCGGCGTTGGATTGCTCGTGCTTGCGAACCGGCGCCGGGCTTAACCGCTAAATGTCTAAGCCGTGCGAGACCCACAGGTCATCGCTGAGGACACTGGCAAAGGCTGCGACTGCCCCTTGGTCCAGTACTGGACCGGCCGCTTGCACCAGGCGTCTAACACCAGCTGCTACGAGTGCAAAATGGAGGTTTCGGCCTTGGGCCGAGGCTATAACGAGAGCCCGGAATTCACCGTTTTTACGAGAAGATCCGCCTGGGGATGGCGGCCTTCATGGAAAAAGCAATGCAAACGGGGCTGCCGTCATCGGCAGCCCCGTGAAGCTGGGGAAAGTGACTGTGGATCGGGCAGCGCGGCTGGTCCGGCTAGCTTAGCGAATCTGCCCGCGGATTTCACCCGCTGGGTGAGACAGTGTGTGAACGTTGACGTAGCCGAACCCGTTGCGGATGGCGGTCAATACTTCCTGCAGGGAAGTCCAATCACAGCCGTTCCCCTCATCCGGAGCGGTGACCGTCCCCTGGGCCAGGATCCCATTCGGCGAGATAGGGCCGCCGTTGAAGAGGGTGACTCCCACGGGGCCATTCACCCCGATGGGGGCGCAGTGAATGTGGGCGGCGACGACATCTTCGATGTTGGCGACCTGAAGCTCGAAGTCCATCTCAGTAACCTCTCGGTTGAACTGGAAAGTGGCCTGGCCCTGTGCCTGGGTATCTACCGGCTGGACTTCCTCATCGCCGCTGAGATGGGCGTGAAAATTTGCAGCCCCCCGATGTATCGAGGCGAGGCGCAGGACCACTCCCGTGTCGCCGAATGGCACCCCGGTCTCATTCGCCAGCAGGTAAAGCTCTCCATTCACGTCCTGACCAAAGCCGAGCACCCTCAGGCCGAGGGTTTCCTGGCCGGCGAGCTGGAATTCCAGGATGCGATTGTTTTTCTGTAAGTAGAAGAGGCGCCCACCCCCCTCCGGTGGATTGAGAAAATCGCCGAAGACATAGCGGCCACGCAGCTGGGGGATCTGGCTGCCACGATAGACGAAGCCGCCAACGACGGCGATGCCCTCGTCATGGTCGTATTCGGCGATCGGGTCGATCAATCCTTCTGGTGCATCCCCGGGTTGGCATTCGAAGACGAAGCCGGGGTCGTCATTGTTCGGATCGAAGCAGAAGGAGCCCTCTTTGATCCTCCAACCAAAGTTGCCGCCCGGCGCGCCCAGGCTGACCTCCTCGATATCATTCTGACCCACGTCGGCAATGTAAATATCACCGGTGCGAGAGTCAAAGGAGAAGCGGAAGGGGTTGCGAAAGCCGTAGGCGAAGATTTCGTCGAGGAAGCCAGGCTCACCCACGAAGGGGTTATCGGCCGGGATGCCATATTGGCCATTGGCTGAATTGGATCCTGAGGGATCGATGCGCAGGATCGTGCCCAGGATATTGCTCGGATCCTGGCCATTCCCGCCGGGCACATGCCCGACCCCCTGGTCATCGGCCGCGCCGCCATCGCCCAGAGAAATGTAGAGCATACCATCTGGCCCGAAAACAAGGTTACCGGCGTTGTGGTTGAACTGGGGCTCGTCGATACGCAGCAGCTCTCGTACGCTGGCCGGATCTACAACAGAGGCGGGATTGCAGGAATTCGGGATGTGCCATTCGAGCACGACACTCTGGTGGTTAGCCATCTCCCCTTCGGGCATGGTGGAGAAATCGGCCGGGCTGTCCACTGGCTCTGAGGTATAAGTGTAGAGCAGGCCGTTCTCGGCAAAGTTGGGATGGAAGGCAAGTCCCAAGAAACCGCGCTCGTCGAAGGTCCCTGGGCCGAAGGCGCCCAGGCTTACCAGGCGATCGCCCACATCGAGCACAACGCTTTTCTGGCCGGTAGCCAGGTTCACGTTCCACAATATGCCATCCTGATCCGTGATATACAGTCGGCCGCTCAAGCTGATGCAGCCAGGCGCAACAGTACCCCAGTTCGGGGCGGTCATCTCGTTAGCAACCGGTTCCAAATTTATCTGGATCGAACCTTTTTCGATGGGTTCAGGTATAGGATCTTCCAGAGGCTCCCGATCCTGAGCGCCCGCTGAAACGGCATTCATCAATGCAAACAGTGTGACGAGGGCAGCGATGCTTACCGTTCGAATTTTCGGAAACATTTTATTTCCTCCTGAATTAAACTATCGTTTAGCTGACCGTCAATTCACGCGTCTGCCAGAAACACCGACACTCCCCCTAGACTTAAATACGGGAATAAAACCGGATTGGATCTATCTAAACTTCCTCCCCAGCACCATCACCGTCAAATCATCTCCCATCGGGTGTTCGCCAACGAACCGGTGGATCTCGCCGAGCAGGACGGAAAGGATCTCCGCCGCCTCGGGAGTCTCGCCGGCAGCGCCCTGCTTGAGCGCGAGCAGGCTGGCCCGCAGGCCGGCCTCGCCGAAGTATTCGCCGGCCGCGTTCTGAGCCTCGGTAAGCCCGTCGGTGAAGATCACCAGCACATCGCCCGGTTCAAGCCGAGTCAAGATGCGACGTCAATACGCAAAAGAACAGAAGAAGGCCTAAAAACAGCCAATTAACAGACACATAATAACAAAATAATTGGCTCATAAAAACGAGCGGGTGGCACCGGCTGGATATGGTTGTTAGATTGCCTTTGCTTGGCCCCGCATCCTTTTATCTCACCCCTCGAAGACAGCAATGGCCCGCACAGGCGAGCCGGTTCCTCCACGTATCTTGAGCGGCAGACCAATAAAGCGAAAACGCCCCCGACCGATTAGCTGATACAAATTGATCATGTTCTCGTAATGTGTAAAGCCCAACTCCCCACAAATACGATGAACTTCCTTATTAGAAACGTGAATCACACCCGGTGCCATCGTTTCTACGCCAAAAGCCGCGATCTTCTGCTTACCCAGCCAACGCGCTGCGTCAATGCTGACCCCGGGTCCATTGTGCCAATCACCTGTCCCAAATGCGCGTCGATAATGATCCGTATACAGTAGAACCGTATCCCCCTGCTTAATTTCAAGACCCGCTTCGGAGAGGGCACGTTCTAAATCGGCAAGCTCAATCAACTCCCGCAGACCTTTATGAGACAGGTCTAAACAGATACCCTCTGTATAGAACATCGTTAGAGGCATCGTGTCGATCGACTGTCCCCGGTACTGACGCGCCATATGGTTGAAGGCATCGACGTGCGTACCTGTATGTTCGCCCAATTCCAGCCGGTTCACGGCGGGTGAAACGACGTCACTATCGGTGATGCCATCCCACTGTTCATGCGATACGTGTAGGGTGATCTCCACTTCCGGAAGGCCGGGAAACACCGGCATACCTGGGAAGATTTCCTGGCTCAAATCGATTATTTCAAGCATACCTTTCCTGCCAACTCACGAGCGCCTCTCGGACAGCATTGCCGCATTTCCGATTGGCTCTCTCATCTCTAGCTGGATGTCATGGGCGAAGGCGGACACCAGGATCACCACGAGTACGACAGGCGTGATTGGCGTCACGAGGGGGGTGAGTCGCAGCATGAAGTCTGGGGAGACGGCTGGGATGACCCATGACGTAGCGAACCAGCCCATGTACGCGATCAGGAGCCAAGGCCACAGCCTCGCCAGCAGCCGCGTGAGGCCGCCGGCAGATGTGCGCGCCACCAGCTGATAAGGCATCTCCTGCCCGTAGGACAGGCTGTGCCTGGTGGCCCACTGTGGCATCACGCCCGGAGAGGTTGCGGAGACGGCGGCCTGCCACTCGGCGATCAGGCGCGACTTGCCGAGACCGGGTTCTCCGACGATCAGAACGGCCCGGCCTAAACCGGCCTGCACGGCCTCAAAGAGCTGCAGCAAGACCTTCAGTTCGGCATCGCGCCCCACCATGGGACTCTCCAAGCCGGTGAGCCCGCGCAGGCTGCCCGGTTCTGCCCTGAGCGCGTTCACCTGGTAGACCCGCGGGGGTGCGGCCAGGTCCTTGACCTCGATCCAGCCCAGGTCCGTACAGTCGAAAACCGGCGATACGAAGCGATGGGTATGTTCGGAAATCAGCACCGTCATCGGTTGGGAAGCGAACTTAAGGCGGGCGGCCAGGTTAACGGCGCTTCCCGTCGCCGAGAATTCGTAGCGCAGGTCTTTCCCGACCTGCCCCACCACGACTTGACCGGTGTTGAGGCAGAAGCGCATGGCGAAGTCGATGCCGTGCTGCCGGCGGAACTCGGCCGCGTAGGCCTGGACGGCCTCCAGCGATTCGAGCGCGGCGCGCACCGGCCGCAGCGGGTCATCTTCGTGAGCGACTGGGGCGCCGAAGAAAGCCACCAACGAATCGCCGAGCAGGCGGGCGATGGTGCCTTCGTAGCGGTAGATGACCGGCGTGATGCGGTCGAAGGCGCCGTTCATGGTCGCCGTCCAGGTCGCGACGTCCACCTTCTGCGCCAGGTTGGTCGACCCGACCACGTCTGCGACTAGGACGGTCACGACCCGCCGCTCCCCGGTCAGCGCCGTGGCGCGGGCCTTCTCGGCCAGGCGCACGGGCGCGGCAGCGGCCAGGCGGGTGTGCCGGGCTTCGTCGTCCGCGGTGATCGTGCGCACCGGCTGGCCGCAGAACATGCAGAAGCGCGCGTCGACCGCCAGCTCGGACTGGCAGTTCGAGCAGCGCCGGCTGAGTGGCGTTCCGCAGTTCAAACAGAAGCGGGCTGCCGGGGGGTTTTCCGTCTGGCAGCGAGGGCAGTGCATCGGTCGTCTCTCCTCTGGCAAATTGTGATCGGGCAGGCTGCCTTTCCAACAGATGGGGAGGTCGGTGACGGTTTAATTTTAGCATGATCGAGGACAAACGAGGGCGGAAATGGTGATTGGCCGAAAGTAACTTTATAAAAATCTAGAGTGAATCGGCCAATCACTTAAGCGACAGCCAGCAGACCGCCAGGAGCACTTCCGCTTTTGTTAAAATACTTTCGGCGGTTTGCCATGCTTCCCGGCCTCTTATCGTTCCTTAATCTCCCCCTTAATTTCATCTATTGACCCGCTTCTATTTTGCGATTATCCTTAACGGCAGCTGCTTTCGATCGCAGCCGGCTCGGCGCGGGTGTCGCAGGCTATCCGTCGTTTTTTCGTTGGAACAAGGTAAGGTTTCTTCAATCCACTTCATCTTATTAATGAGTATGAATCGGCAATCTCTCTCCCGTCGTGAATTCCTCAAGCTGGCGGCAGCCGGAGCCGGCAGCCTGGCGCTGCGCCCGCCAGTCGCGCCGCTGGCGGGAGTCCCCGATTTCCCAAACGCGGAGAGGCTGGGCCGAGCGGCGAAAGGTTCGCTGCAGCTCAAACCGCGCCCGGATCTCGACAGCCAGACTTTAGGCATCTTGTACGAGGATGCGGTCGTACCCTGGCTGCGGGAAGTGACCGGAGAGCGACCGGCATACGTGTACAACAACCAGCGCTGGGTGGAGACTCCGGATGGATATGTGTACGGGCCGATCCTTCAGCCGGTCCGCAACCTGCCCAACGAGCCGCTCACCAGCCTGCCGCAGAGCAGCCTCGGACCGGGGATGTGGGTCGAGGTGACCGTGCCTTACGTGGACGTGATCCTGGAGAACAAGCCCACGACGAATTCCTGGGTGGAGGCCAAGGTCGATGAGGGACTGCCGCTGCGCTTTTATTACAGCCAGATTTTCTGGGTCGATCAGATCCGGACGAACGAAAGCGGCGTCTTCTACCGGGTGAACCCGAATTATTACGGAGGCGTCGACCTGCTGTGGGGGGCGGCGGAGGCCTTCCGCCCGATCCAGCCGGATGAGATGGCTCCGATCAGTCCGGACGTGACTGACAAGCGAATGGTCGTGGACGTCAACCACCAGATGCTGTCCTGCTATGAAGGCAACAGCGAGGTCTTCTACTGCCGGGTATCGACCGGGGCGAAGTTCGACATTTACGGGAACGCGGTCGACAAATGGTCCACCCCGGTCGGCCAGCACAAGGTGACCCGCAAATATATCTCGCTCCAGATGAGCGGCGGTACGACCGGCGCGGGCTACGACTTGCCTGGGATTGGCTGGTCGGCGATCTTCGCCACCGGTGGCGTGGCAGTCCACTCCACGTTCTGGCACAACAACTTCGGCGACCCGATGTCGCACGGCTGCGTCAACGTGCTCCCCGAAGACGCCAAGTGGCTTTTCCGCTGGACTCGCCCGAACGTGGCCTTCGATCCGGGCATGGATGATATAACCCTGTCGGGCGCGGAGAGCACGCAGGTCTTGGTAGTGGAAGGATAGAGGTTCATTGTAATGGTATGAAGGAGAATTTCGTCGATGGATGCATCTAATTTCGGATTGGGGCTGGCTTTCCTGGGAGGGCTGGCTTCGTTCCTGTCGCCGTGCGTGTTCTCGCTGGTGCCGGCCTACATAGGCTACCTCAGCGGGCGGTCGGTAGCCCCGGCAAGGCCAGGGGAAACGAACCGCTGGCTGACCCTCAGCCACGGGGTCGCCTTCGTGCTCGGATTCAGCACGGTCTTCATCTTGCTCGGGCTGGGAGCTTCAGCCATAGGGAGCCTGCTGTTCGACCTGCGACCGGTGCTGACGAAGGTCGGCGGCGTGGTCGTGGTGATCTTCGGCCTGCACATGACCGGCATCCTGCGCATCCCCTTCCTGACCTACGACGTGCGCCGCCAGACGCCCCCGGACCGCAAGTGGGGTTACCTGTCCTCGGCGCTGCTCGGCGTGTTCTTCTCCGCCGGCTGGTCCCCCTGCGTCGGCCCGATCCTGGGCACCATCCTGACCCTTTCCCTAAGCGGGGGCAGCCTTTCGCAAGGAGGGTTGCTGCTGTCGGCTTACTCCGCCGGGCTGGCGATCCCCTTCCTGATCGCCGCGACCCAAATCGGCCTGGTCACCACCCTGATCCGGCGCTACGGGAAATTGATGCATTACGTCGAGATCGGCATGGGGGTGGTGATGATCGCCGTCGGCATCCTGCTGTTCCTCGGGCGCTTCCAGGCGCTGGCAAACCTCGGCTCCTTCTTTGGGACGATCGACGAAACCCTGGTCGGCCGGTACCTCCTGCTCGGGATCCTCCTGGCGGGCCTCATAGGGCTGGTCCCGGCCTGGATCGCCCGGCAGAAGGGCCGGAACTTCTTCGATTGGTGGTTCTTCGGCGCTGCCTTGTTCGTCGTGGCGTTCCCGCTGGCGCTGCGGCTTCAGCCGGTCGATCCAACGGCACAGCCGCAGGACGCCGGGCGTGTACCTGGGACCGCGCGCATGGACGCGCCGCGCACGGACGCGCCGCGGACTGATGCCTCCCTGCCCGGTCCGGGCGCAGAGTAAGGTGTTTCAGTTTGAAGAGAAAGGACCTGATCATCATCCTGGCCGGCCTGTTCATCGGGGCCGGCCTGGGGATAGTCCTGTTTATTGCATTCGACCTGGGCGGCAGCCGCTCCGGCTTGGCCCAGTTCACCGCCGGCCGGTCGCTCTCCTTCTCACCGGCGGTGGGCAACCCCGCCCCGGATTTTTCATTGGACGACCTGTCCGGGGAGCGAATCCACCTGGCAGACCTGCGCGGGAAGGTCGTGCTGATCAACTTCTGGGCCACCTGGTGCGGCCCGTGCCGCCTGGAGATGCCGGCCTTACAGGTCCGCGCCGAGCGGTTTGCCCCGCAGATGGCCGTCCTGGCAGTCAATTTCGACGAGCCGGCCGACCAGGTGCAGGCCTTCGTCGACGAGCTTGGGTTGACGTTTCCGGTGCTGTTAGACCCGGGCGCTGAAGTGCAGGACCTTTACCGGGTGCGCGGCTACCCGACCACCTACCTGGTGGACTCCGAGGGGACCGTGCAGTTCGTGCACATCGGCTTGATGGCCGAGGAGCAGATGGACAGGTATTTATCCCAGCTAGGAGTAGGTGAATGATCTCAGTCACTTTGTACGGCCGGGAGGACTGCCACCTCTGTGACCAGGCCGTGGAGGACTTGCAGGCGCTCCAGGAGCAGTACCCGCACCACCTGGTGGTGATCGACGTGGATGGGAACCGCGACCTGCTGCGCGCCTACGGCCTGGAGGTCCCGGTCGTGGAGATCGGGCCGTACCGCCTGAAAGCGCCCATCACCCGGCAGGAGCTGGCCGTGACGCTGGGCGCGGCGACCGACCGGGCGCACGACCTGGAAGCGATCAACTCGGCGGACTACCAGGCCCGCATGCAGCGCGGCTGGAAGGTGACCGGCGCGGACCGCTTCTCCTATTGGCTGTCCCGGCATTACATGACCCTCTTTAATACATTTGTATTGATCTACGTCGGCTTGCCGTTCCTGGCGCCGGTCTTCATGGCGCTCGGTTTCACATCTCCGGCCAGGCTGATCTACCGCGGGTACGGCTCCGTCTGCCACCAGTTCGCTTTCCGCTCCTGGTTCTTGTTCGGCGAGCAGGCCGTTTACCCGCGCGCCGAGGCGGGGGTGGAGGGCCTGCTGACGTACGGGCAGGCGACCGGCCTGGACGAGGCCGACCAGTTTGCGGCGCGCGAGTTCGTCGGGAACCCGGCTCTGGGGTATAAGGTGGCCTTGTGCGAGCGCGACGTGGCCATTTACGGCGGAATCCTGCTCTTCGGGCTGGTCTTCAGCCTGACCGGCAAGCGCATCAAGCCCTTACCGTGGTACCTGTGGATCCTCGTGGGGATCCTGCCGATCGCCGTGGACGGTATCAGCCAGCTGCTGAGCCAACCGCCCTTGAACACCCTCCCGGTTTTAAGCCAGATCCCTTACCGGGAGAGCACCCCGTTCTTACGCACCCTGACCGGCGGGCTGTTCGGGCTGTCGACCGCCTGGTTTGGCTACCCGATGGTCGAAGACACGATGGTCGAGACGCGCCGCTTCATGGCCTTGAAGTTCGCCCGGGTGCGCGAGCTGCAGGCGGGTGGAGCGGCCGCCGAAGGTGAACGTGAGGGCGCCGGTGAATAAGCGCCCGGCGGAGCGGAATGCCTTTCTACCAGCCTGACTCGATCCGCTACTATACGTTTGAATCTCTGGAGACGTCCGGTTTAACGCACGCTGTCTTCACCCGGCGGGGCGGGGTGAGCCCGGAGCCGTGGGCTTCGCTCAACGTGGGCGGGCTGCGCGGCGACGACCCCGCCCGGGTGCTGCAGAACCGGGCGCTCTCGTTCCAGGCGCTCGGCCGGGCTCCCGAATCCGTCTACGACGCCTGGCAGGTGCACGGGACTGAGGTGATCTGCACGCAGGCACCGCGCCCCACAGGCGCCATGCACCGCAAAGCCGATGCGATCCTGACCGACCGGCCCGAGGTGACCCTCTTCATGCGCTTCGCCGACTGCGTGCCGGTGTTGTTCTACGATCCCTGCCGCCGGGTGGCCGGCCTGGCGCACGCCGGCTGGCAGGGCACGGTCGACGGCATGGTGACCGAGGCGGTGGCGGCGATGCGGGCAGAGTACGGCTCGGACCCGGCGGACATCCAGGCGGCGATCGGGCCGTCGATCGCCGCGCACCACTACCCGGTCGGGCAGGAGGTCGTGGAGAAGGTCGTGGCAGCCTTTGGGGAACAGGCCGGGGCGATGCTGGACCGCGTGAATGGGCAGGTCCGTTTCGACCTGTGGGCGGCAAACCGGCTGCTGCTGGAACGGGCGGGGGTGAGGCAGGTCGAGGTGGCGGGGATCTGCACCGCCTGCCATCTGGAGGATTGGTATTCGCACAGGGGCGAGCGTGGGCAGACGGGCCGGTTCGGGGCGCTGATCGCGCTTAAGTAAGGAAAAAAACCGGGTTGCGCATAGCCGCTAAGGGGTCCGGGAATCCGCCGGGTGAACCCCCGGAAGTCACATTCAGATGGGCTCAGTCGCCGCAAACTACCAACGAGTGCTCGACCGGATTGCTTCTGCGGCGAGCCATGCTGGACGGGCCGCAGAGCAGGTCCGCCTGGTGGTGGTGACCAAGGGTCACCCGCTGGAGGTCGTGCAGGCCGCCTTCGCGGCGGGGGCGCGCGACCTGGGAGAGAACTACGTCGAGGAGGCGCTGCCCAAGATGGAAGCGCTTTCCTGGTTTGAGGGAGTGCGCTGGCACATGATCGGGCACGTGCAAAGCCGCAAAGCCGGTCCGGTCGCCAGACATTTCAACTGCGTGCACTCCCTCGACAGCCTGAAACTGGCCATCCGGCTCGATCGCTTCGCCAGGGAAGCCGGGAGCAGGCTGCCCTTCTTGCTGGAATGCAACGTCAGCGGCGAGGAGAGCAA
>DASWHG010000171.1:0-7254 GCA_036393315.1 Anaerolineales bacterium
GCTAGAGAGGGATCGTCAGGCTTTCCAGGTCGCGCGGGTAGTAAGTCAGGATCTCGATGCCATCCTGCGTAATGACCACCGTATCCGAGTGGCGGAAGCCGCCCAGCTCCGGCACGTAAAGGCCCGGCTCGATGGTGAAGACCATACCCGGGCACAGCTCGGTCCGGTCGCCGACGTCCAGGAACGGGCCTTCGTGATAGCGCAGCCCGATGGCATGCCCGACGTGATGCTTCCAGTACGGCATTAATTCGTGATCTTCGTAATAAGCCCGCACGGCCCGGTCCACTTCGGAGCACGGGATGCCCGGGCGCAGTGTAGAAAAGGCCGTCTCTTGCAGAGCCAGCATGTGATCGAACATGCGCTTCTGTTCATCGCTGGCCGGTCCGATGACCATGGTGCGCTCCAGCTCGGAGTTGTACCCCCACACCGGCGCGCCGGCTCCGCTGACCAGCACATCTCCTGGCCGGAACGTGATGTTGTTCGCCAGGGCGTGTGGGATGGCTGCATTCCGCCCGATCTGGCCGCGGTAGCCCGCCCCGACTCCCTCCGAGAAGGGACTCTGGGCGCGGTAGATCGGCCCAATCGTATCGAGCATCGCCAGGTTCGCCTCCATGCTGGCCTGCTGGCTGGCCTCGGTCTCGGTGGTTCCCACTCGGGTGTAGCGCTGCAGCAGCACGTGCGCCAGGTGACCCCACTTCACGCTCTCCCGGATGAGGGCGATCTCCGCCGGGCTCTTGACCATCATCTGGTCCTCGATGAACCCGGCGACGTTCGCCACCTGCCCGCCGGTCAGTTCGCTCAGGCTGGGGCCGCGGTATCCCAGGATCCACGGGTACCCGTCGTGATCGGCGCCGAACGCACCCTGGATCCCCAGGTCGTCCAGAGTGCGCTTGAAGATCTCCATCGGATGCGGATCGTGCGGGTACTCTATGTAATGGTCGACCCGTTCTGCAAATGCGTTCGAGCGGGAATGCTCGACCTCCAGGCGCGGTACGAACATGGCCCGCTCCCCGGCCGCGTTCAGGACCAGGGCGATCGGCCGTTCCGTGGGGATGAAGGCAAAACCCGTGTAGTAGAGGATATAGTGGCTGTCGAAAAGGACCGCTCCGGACAGCCCCTGGTTTTGCAGATTCGCTACCAGCCTTTCCGCCCGGGAATCGAATTCTGCACGAGTTATGTTAATGAATGCCTGCATTCAATGCTCTCCTTCAGGATAGATTCTCTCCAATAATCTCAAAATCGCTTGCGATCGCCACCACCGGTCTCAAGGTGTTTGTGATCGAACAGTTTTTTCTTCTTGAAAGATGGTCAGAGGTTCCAGAGGCTTTTCGACTGCTTGACCATGCTCTGCCAGGCCGTGCCTTCTTGAGCCGGTGGTGGTCCGGTTATCTCGCCTTCCTCCGGCTGGATCCCCAGCAGCGCCCCCACGACCGCCAGCGTGCAGGCCCTGGCTGCGCCCAGGTCGTAACCACCCTCCAGGAAAAGGGCGATGCGACCACCGCAGTTCGCATCCACCCAGGCAGCCAGGCTGGCGATCAGGCCTCCATAGCCCGCTTCCGTGAGCCGTAAATTCCCCAGCGGGTCGCTGTAGTGCGGGTCGAAACCATAGCTCACCAGGATCATCTGCGGGCCGAACCGGTCCAAGAGCGGGAGGATCAGCTCATCCATCACGGTCTGAAAAGCCTGGTCTCCGGAAAAAGGCGGCAGCGGGAAGTTGGCGTTCTTACCCTCGCCCGGGCCAAAGCCCGTCTCTTCCAGGCCTCCGGTGCCCGGATAGAGCGGCGACTGGTGGGTCGAGAAGTAAAACACGTCGCCCCGCTCGTAGAAGATATCCTGGGTGCCGTTGCCGTGGTGCAGGTCCAGGTCTACGATCGCCAGGCGCTGGGCTCCTTCCTGCCGGATCAAGTACTCGGCGGCGATTGCAACGTTGTTGAGCAGGCAGAAACCCATCGCCCGGTCGCGGGTGGCGTGGTGACCCGGGGGCCGGGTCAGGGCAAAGCCGCGCCGGGCTGATCCCAGCCAGACCGCTGCCGCGACCGAGGCCGCGCCCCCGGCAGCGTTCAGCGCCAGCCCCCAGGAGGCCGGCGTCGTGTAGGTATCCGCATCGAAGTGCGCTCCGCGCCTGCACACCTGCTTGAGCCGCTCTAAATATACAGCCGAGTGCACCCCCGTCAGAACTGGATCCGGAAGCACCATGGGGAGCAGGCGCGGATAAGGTTCCCACCAGCCCTGCGCCTCGAGCGCAGCCCGGATCGCCTCGACCCGCTCGGGCCGCTCCGGATGCCCGGGTTCGGAATGGGCTTCATGCCCCTCCGGGTAAAAAAGCACCAGATCATGCATAAGGATAATTGTACAGCCGGTGGGCGAGTCTCGTCAATTTACAGGAGCGGTAGACTCCTTGCAGTCCTGCCTTGACTCCACGCCGGGCCTGGGCTAGGATAGTACCAGGCAACAACATGAACCGGCAATTCAGGTTAGAAAGAGTCCGTTTATGTCGACGAAGCGCCTGATTCCCTTGGGCTTGATCATCCTCCTGATCATCCTGGTGTTCGTGATCCTCGGCATGGCCGGTGTACGCCTGCCCTGGTCGCCATCGCCGGCGAAACTCGAGCCACAGGGGACAGAATCGCCAGAATTTGTCGAGGCGCGCGAGCGCATGGTCCAGGACCAGATCGAGAACCGCGGGGTTGCGGACTCGGACGTACTGGAGGCGATGAGGGCCGTTCCCCGGCACGATTTCGTGCCTGACGAATACCTCGACCAGGCTTACGCCGATCATCCGCTACCGATCGGCCACGGGCAGACCATCTCACAGCCTTACATCGTCGCACTGATGACCGAAACGCTCCTGTTGCAGCCTGGGCAGCGTGTCCTGGAGATCGGGACGGGAAGCGGGTACCAGGCTGCCGTGCTGGCCGAGCTGGATGTGGAGGTTTACACCATCGAGATCGTCCCCGAACTGGCCGAAGCGGCCACCGCCCGCCTGGAAGAGCTTGACTATGCGAATGTCTCCGTTTTACAGGCGGATGGCTACTTCGGCTGGGAAGAACACGCCCCCTTCGACGCCATCATCGTTACCGCCGCACCCGATCACCTGCCTCAGCCGCTCGCCAACCAGCTGGCAGAGGGAGGCCGCCTCATCATCCCGATTGGCCCGATCGGCGCGGTCCAGACCCTGTGGTTGTTCGAGAAAGTTGAAGGAGAACTGCAGGCCACCAACCTGGGCGGCGTGCGATTCGTCCCCCTGACCGGGGAACACTAAGACTCGCTGACAGCAGCTACACCAGAATCAGTCTCGTTCCGCTCACCAATCAGGGCGGCGAAAGCCACACCGTATGCAGCCGCTCCCAGGAGCAGCACCAGGGTGAACCCGTAGCTCAGCGCCAGCATGGCCGCAAGGACCGCAGAGATGACCGAGGCGCAGCCGTTGACGGCCCAGGCCCACGGCACCCAGCCCGGAGCCTGGTTCTCCAACCAGGCCAGCCCCAACGGAAAGGGCAGCCCCATCAACACCGCCAGCGGTGCCAGGCTCAAACCCGCCCCCATCACCCGTAGCGGCGTGGGCCAGGCCAGGCCAGCCGACGTAAGTTTTGCCGCAATCCAGGGTGTGAGCAGGGCCAGCAGAACCAGCGCAGCGAAAGCAGCCCGGCGCGGCAGCCAGGCCGAACGCGCCAGCGCGCTCCCCAGGCTCGAGAAGGAAAGCAAGACCAGCACAACGACGGTAAACGCGTAAGTCGGGTGGCCAAGCAGCAGAATCCAGCGCTGGATCAGCGGGATCTCCACGAACAGGAAAGCCAGCCCCAACGCGGTGAAGTAAACCAGCACCCGGACCCTGCTCGGAGCGCCTCTGCCTGGTAAATCTCCATCGGCACCATGCGGCCTGCAGGTCAGTAGCGGTGCCAGGATCAGGCCCGCACTCAGCACCGTCACCAGGACCAGCAGGGCCACCAGCACGAGATAGCCACTCCCGCCGAAAGGCTGCCAGGTGCGTCCGAGCGTGGCGAGCAGCTCGGGAGTCTGTCCCCAACGGAAGAAATGGAAGAAGAACGGCCGGTCGTCGGTTGACGGGGCAACTTCGAACGGGTAAGCGGCGTAGAAAGTACCCGTTCCAGCCGGTCCGAAGAGCGAAGCGACCGCATCGTAGTAGACCGGTTCGGGCAGCCGGTTGAAGCGATTGGTCTCCTCGGGTTGGACGTCTGGCGCCCAGACCAGGTCGAAGCGGCGCTCCTCCAGGAAGGCGCGCACCTCCGCCAGCTCGGCTGCGCTCCAGCCATCGGGCTGCACCAGGGCGGTCAGCACCTGGATGCCACGGTAAGCCACGATTGCCTGTTCCGGCCGGGCGAGGCTGCGCCGCTGCAGGGCTTCGACCAGCGTGGCGACCAGGCGCACCTCTTCGCTTGGAGGCGTCTGCAGCCAGCGCGAGACCACCAGCAGCCCGTTTGGGGAAAGGTGGGCCAGCATATCCGTAAACGCCTCCTCCGTGAGGAGGTAAGTCTCAGACAGGCTGTACGCGCCGCTCGTCACAGGCCGGTAGGCGTCAGTAAGTGGCAGGTAGACGAGATCGTACGTGTCCTTCGAGGCCTGCAGGAAGACACGCGGGGGCTCTAGAACCGTCCAAACCCCGGGGAGCGAGTAAGGGTCTGCCTCCCCGGCCACCCGAGAGACCGCTTGAGGGATCAAGGGATTGGCGACCACGGCAAAGACTTCCCGGCTGCCCCCTGCAACCGCCTGCAGCACCCCTAGCCCTCCGCCCGGCTCGAGCACCATTACCCGGCCCCCCGGGCGGAGCGAGAAAGCCACCGCCTCCGGCAGGAAGCCGGAGGCTTCGAACCTCTCTGGCCCGACCAGGCTGACAGGCTGGATGGCATCTGCGTCGATCGAAAGGCCGTGCTGCGGAGGCGGAGTGCCCGGGTAGGTGTAGCTCAGCCCGGGCAGCAGGCGCGTCCCGGCCTTCGCCAGCACGTCGACCCGGGAAATAGCGTTCCAGCGCCCGAAGATTGTCTCCGAGCCGGGATAGCGTCGGGCGTTGGCCAGGCCTTTGTACTGGGAGATGGTCATGCCGAGGGGGGCGCGCTCGCCCAGGTTGGCAGCCCCTAGAGCCGTAAAACCAGCTGCACCGGCCAGCAGGGCCAGCCCAAACCCGATGCGGGCCGGGGTCCGCCAGGCACGACCCGAGGAATAAGCAGCCAGTAGCCCGACCAGCGCGCTCACCAGCACCGCGCCGGGCACGCCGGTAGCCCACAGGGCCAGCGGCGCGAGAAGCACTCCCACGCCCGAGCCCAATAAATTGGCCGAATAGACCAGGTGACTGCGCCCCGCGCCCGCGGCCAAAGCCCCGCCGATACCAATCCCGGCGAACAGGAAGGGCGCCGTCAGCGCCAGGTAGTACAGCCCGAAGTAGAAGATCTGCCGCGGGTCCCAGGCAATGCTGTAGCTGTCGAAAGGCAGCAGGTTGACCACCCCGTAAGCCAATCCCGCGCTGGCGGCGAAAGCCAGCCCGGCGAAGCCCAACAAACGACCTCCAGCCTGCTCTGGCCCGCCAATCCCGCCAGAACCCCGGTAGACCCGGGGAGACAGGCTGAGCAGGGAGCCGCTGGCCCCGAACCCGAGCAGGGCCAGGCTGACAACCAGAAAGGCGAAGTGATAGTACTGGGCGACTGCCAGCAGGCGGGTCAAGGTCGTCTCGAGCAGGAGTGTGGCCCCCGCCAGTGCCCCGACGCTGAATAACTGCTGGCGGTTCACACCAATCCCCCGAGCAGTCCATCAACTGAGTTTGATAGACCCGGTCTGTATTTATTTACCCCCAAAGCGTTCGCAAGGAACATCCTCCTCCCACCTGTTCGCACTGCCTGATTTCTCAGACAGTGGGCCAGGATATTTTAATTTACAATCGGCGAACGTGCTGAGCAAACCGCCGAACGTGATAATATAGGAGTAAAGGGAGAAGGTGCTGGATTTCCTCGCTCCCCTATTTTCAGAGCGGGAAACCGAAGCCGTCAAGGGCGTAGGCTGGGGGCTGAAGACCCTGGGAAGGCACTATCCGGACCTTGTCTCAGACTGGCTGGTGGAGGCAGCTCAGCGCCCTCACCGTGCCCTGATTATGTGAAAAGCACTCACCTTCCTGGATTCAGATCAGCGAGCCAGGGTGAGGAGCAGAGGTCGATGAGCCGGCGGAAAGCAAGTTCAAACTGTCCCGCCAGATGCTGCAGGTGTGCTACGAGCACGGCTTCCCAGTCTTCATCCTGGAACGTTCCCCGCTGGTGCTGCGCGACTTCGACCTGATCCAATCGCTGCATTCCCGCGCCCGGGCCGTTGTGGCATTCAGCGTCATCACCACACCGGATTCGGAGCATTACGAGAGGGTGCGGCAAATGGAGCATCTCTCCCCGCCGCCTGAGGAGCGCTTCGCTGCCATGCAGAAGCTCGCCACGGCCGGCATACCGACGGGGACATGCCTCATGCCGGTCCTACCGGGTTTGTGTGACGACGATGCTAACCTCGAGAACGTCGTCCGCTGGACAGCGGAACACGGTGGGCAGTTCGTCCTGGCCGGAGGGCTAACCCTGGCAGACCAGCAGCGCGAATATTACTTCGGCGTATTGGGAGAGCGCTTCCCAGACCTGCTCGGCATTTACCAGGCTCTTTATCCGCCGGGAAGTTACGGCCCGAGCCAGGAGGACCGGCTGCGGATCGCCCGGCAGGTCCGCGAATTATGCAGCTTCTACGGAATCCGGGACCGGATCCCTCGACCGATCAACCCCGGCGATAAGCGCGCCCTCAATAAGCGCATCGTCGAAGCCCTGGCAAACCAGGTGTATGATATGGAGCTAGAAGGGCAACCTGTCCAGCGGGTATGGGCGTATCGAAAAACAGCCTGGGCCGTTGAGGATCTGGAGCAGGATATCGGTCTGGTGTACCGCATGCTCGGGCTGAAAGGACTGCAGAGCGTCCCTGATATCGGGCCGAGGCTGGCGCGCCGGGTGGAGGAGCTGATCCGGGAGCTGGAGGAATCGCAAAGTAAGGGATAAATCCTATTACCGCCTGCCGGGGCCGAGATACACCATCTTTCCCGCTCGCCGGGCCGGACGGGCAGGAACGCCCAGCGCAGTGACAAAAACCGCCTCGGTTCCTTCCGCCGCGGGAGAGAAGAAATCCACCACATCGTCGTCGAAGAAGGTCAGACCGCTGGCGCCGCGGCCAAGCGCATAAGCAGCCAGGTACATCCTGCCGCCCAGGATGCCCGCCTCCAGCTGC
>DASWHG010000172.1:0-4970 GCA_036393315.1 Anaerolineales bacterium
AAAGGTCTTGACTAAGTTGAAACGTTCGGTTACCATACTCGACGTTGAACGTCTGGGTGCCCCCCTCGCCCAGGCGCTCAACTTTTTAATGGCCATTACTCATAGCGCAGCGCCACGATCGGATCCAGACGGGTGGCCCGCAGCGCCGGGTAAACTCCAGATACCAACCCGACCAGCGTGGCGAACAGGATGGCGAAGATCATCAACCAGAGGGGCGTGTATACCAAAGAAGGGGCTTCGAAATCGGCTGCTCCGCTCTGTAGAGCCAAAGAAGTCAGGTAGGAGCGTCCCACCAGGCTGATGACTAGGCCGATTACCCAGCCAAATGCTACCCCTCCAGCACCACCCAGCATACCGATCGCCCCGGCTTCCCCCAAGAATATCAACATAACATCCCGGTTTCGGGCGCCTACCGCCTTCATGAGGCCTATCTCACGGGTGCGCTCGTAAATGGCCATGATCATTGCATTGGCGATGCCGAACCCGGCCACCAGCAAGGCTATCGCCCCAATGGCTCCGAGCACCGCCTGGATGGCGAAGAAAACCTGGTTCAAACTGCGCAGCGCAGATTGAGCGGAGGATGCCAGGAACCCAGATTGAATAATGGCCGCCTCCACCGCCCGCACCTGGCGCGCCTCTGCTACTTTAACCAAAGCTCGGTCGTAGCCTTCGACGTTCGGATTCGGCCGGTGACCGGTCGCCCAGGCGTTCAGCTCCATCACTTCATTGAGTGACAGTAAGATGCTGTAATCATTTTGCCCCCCCGTCTCTTCCAGAACGCCAATCACGCGTACCCGCACGGTGCGAGTCATCGGATTGCCGTCGGAGCCCAGTGCATTAATGACCAGCTGGAGTGTCTGGCCCTGCAAGTCAGGTGTCTCTTTCGGCTGCTCCCGGGTTATCGTATCCTGGAAGGTTTCCGCCACCTTGGCTCCCACGATTGCCTGCCACTTCCCCAGGCGGGGGATCCCGCTTCTCAGGTCAAACTCGAGTTCCTGCAGCCCCCGCGGGTCAATGCCGCTGACGCCGGCATAGGTCTGCATGCGCTTGAGGCGTAAGAGCACACCGGCGCGGATCGGTTCGAGCGGTGTTACTGCTACAACCCCAGGGAGTTCGCGGAACGATTTAAGGGCGCGCTCGTTGAGGACTGCCTGCTCTGTCGCGCCTGTCCCTGCGGAAACGAAACCCATAAAACTGCCGGGGGAATAGACATTGATCTCCGTCAATGCTCCTATGCTTCCGGTGCTCTCCAGGGCGAAGCGCTGCAGGCCCATGCCCAGCGATACAAGCAGGATCACTGCGGTCGTGCCGATCAACACGCCGATGGCGGTCATCGCCACCCGGATTTTCATCCGCACCAGGTTTCGCTTAAGGAGATAGACCAGGTTGCGCCAGGTCACTTGCTCAGCTCCCCAGGCCGATCAGGCCGCGAAAGAACCGCAAGATGCGCGGCCACAAACCTGAGCCCGATTCGTCTGACCCCGCATCTGGTCCCTGAGGGGTAGGTTCAGGCTGCGCGACCTGCACGCTCAAAGGCTGTGTTATGGTCTGAGGCTGGTTGAAATCGTCCAGGTAGTTCACGGTTACAATTGCGGATAGCGTGCCGCTTCGTTCGGGCACCACGCTGGCATCCAGCGATCCCGAGGTGCCCGCGTCGAGCGCACCGATGAAAGCCTCGCCATCCTCTACCTTTAAGCCCTCGCCGCTTACCTGGATCGTGCTGACGTTAACCAGTTCCCGGCCGATGTTGACCACCTCGATGGGTAGCTCCAGCGACTGGCCCACCTGCCCTGTTTCTGGCTTCAGGTAATAGTCGATCCGCAGGTTCGGGCGCCGGCTGACCAGCAGGTTGAGTATTTGGCTCTCCACGAGCCTTTCGGCGCTCTCTTCGCTCTCGTATTCGAGGCTCACCGGCAAGTTGTACACTCCTGATTCGGCCGAACCAGCCAGCATCACGCGCATTTCAAGGTCGATGTTGTCCCCGGCGTCTAGCGCCTGGATGAAGCGCACATTGCCTGAACCCAGGATGGCGAAAGGCCGGGTGTCGTTCCCTTCATTTCCGCCCAGCGTAACCAGCAGTTGCCGGGCGCTGTTATCGCCTACGTTGGATAGCTGCAGGCGCAGGATGAAAGCCTCTCCT
Organism: Anaerolineales bacterium; assembly: GCA_036393315.1. Classification (GTDB taxonomy): domain Bacteria; phylum Chloroflexota; class Anaerolineae; order Anaerolineales; family UBA4823; genus DASWHG01. Next base: position 2,141 of record DASWHG010000172.1, read on the forward strand.
GGGGAAAGCGCTTCTGGCTGGGTCTCGTACGAACTCAACAGGACCAGCGGCTGTCCGCTCGCCGAATCGCTCACGTTCAGCCCAATGCTTTGCTCTGATATGTATTCACGCTGGTAATAGTCGGAATATTGCACAGTAATCGGAAGGCTGTTGTAACCGGCTGGAGCAGCCTCGCTCAGCACCAATGACAATTGTACGGTCTCCACCTGATCGGGGTCGAGCTTATCGAGCACCACCAGGTTGCTCCCTTCCTTTGGGATCGCTATTTCCGCAGAAGCCAAAGTCAGGCGCACGTTAGTGGCGGTGTAGTCGCCGCGATTGATGAGATCCAGTCGCAATGTGAAAGTGCCCTTTGAATGGATCGCGTCGGGGTCGGTCTCAACGGACTGGATCACCAGCTCCGGCTGGTAGTAAGCCAGGAGAGGGCCCGGCTCGGGAGTGTCGGTCGGTTCCGGAAGCGATGAACGAATGCGCAGTGCGTTTCCCAGACGGACGCTATTACCGTTGCTCTGGATTACCTCCACGCCGTAGCGGCCCTCCGACAAGCCAGGCGGCACTACGGCGCGGATGGCGGTGGGGTTCAGCACGGCCGCATCGAGAAGCCCGTAACCTACCAGTCGCACGGCGATCCCCGGGCCAAAGCCGCTGCCATAGATGCTCAGCGTTCCGCCGCTTTCTCGCGAGATTCTGTCGGGTTCGATCTTCAGCACCACTAATTCCGCCGGCGGAGGTGTCGCGCTGGGTTCTACCGCCTGCGTAGCCGGTTCAGTCGGGCTTTCAACCGGAGCGGCGGTTGTCTCTATCGTTGCCGTGGCTTGTTCCTGGGTGGATTGCAGCTCTCCATCTCGCTGCGAGCTCGTTTCGTCCAGCGCCACCGGCCGGCCAGGTACTGCCTGCGCTGTGTCAAAAACAGCGCTGCTAATCCACATAACCAGGAGAACCAGGGAAACGCTCACTGCTTTATTCATGGTTGCCTTCCTTATGGTGAGAGGCTTGTTTGACAACTTGTCCATCATGTAAGCGGAGGCTGCGCTTTGCGCTGGCGATCACGTCTGCGTCGTGGGAGACGACGACAATCGTACGACCTTGTCGATTGAGCTGGCCCAATACATTGATCACCTCACCGCCGGAATGGCTGTCCAGGTTGCCCGTCGGCTCGTCTGCCAGCACCAAAATTGGGTCATTAATCAATGCCCGGGCGATGGCCACCCGTTGCTGTTGGCCTCCGGAAAGCTCGGTAGGCCGGTGGTGCATTCGATCCCCTAGTCCCACCATATCGAGCATCTGGTTGGCGCGCTGGCGGCGCTGCTTTGCAGTGGCTTTTGAGAATAATAGCGGGAACTCGACGTTTTCCAATGCGGTCATGGTAGGGACCAGGTTGAACGTCTGAAAGACGAACCCGATGGTCTTCTGGCGGAAATCCGCCAGGCCGTCCTCGTCCAGAGTGGTAATCTCGGTCCCTTTGACCCAAATTTGCCCATCCGAGGGATGATCGAGACCACCCAGGAGGTAAAGCAGCGTCGACTTTCCCGAACCAGAAGGCCCGGTCACTCCGAGGAACTCCCCCTGCTGTATTTCAAGGTCCACGCCATCCAGGGCCTTGACCACCTCCTTGCCCATCCTGAAGTGCCGCCGGAGGCGGTCGGCCCGGATGAGCACTTCCGGGCTCATGCGAATCCACTCGCCAGCCAGGCAGGCACGATGGCCAACAGGATGCGTGCGGCTGTGAGGCCGCCCCACACGCCCAGAGTGATCCAAAACGCCTTTCGCCGCGACAGGCGGGCGATTGCCGTCACGGCGAGGAAGAGCAGGATGAAATTCCAGATGTTAAACAGGTCGATCTGCGCGAGCAGCGACTGGAGGGCGAGGCTGCCAGCGCCCGGCGGGGAGGCCATCAAATCGGAGACGCTGCGCTCCTCGGCCACCAATCCGGAAAGCCCCTGGTTAGCGACCAGTTCTCCGGTTAGCAAGATGAAGATGGTCTGTATCCCATTGCGCAGCATGAGGGGCAGGTAGCTCCAAACAACGGCCTGCCACATATTCCCAAAATGACTGTCGCCACCGGCCATCACGCTGAGCAAGTGGAGGCTGCCGGACCATACCAGCCAGCCGATGAGCAGACCAATCACCCCGGTGATGCCTGGCACGACCATGGTGAGAAATGGATTGCCTGTAAACTGGCTGATGCGCGCTTGCATTTCGGGATCCTCGCTGTTTGAGGAAAAACCCGGCTGCGATTCCAGTTGCGCCTGGATCGCCTCTCGAGCCAGGCGCGCCGAAATGGGCGCAGCAGCAACAACCAGCAATACCACGGTGATGGCTGCCAGAAGCGCGATGACGATCCAGGTGCGCTTGCTGCTCTGGCTGATGGTTTCCAGTGTAGGATAAGGGTGGCGGATCATCCCCCATAGGAGCGCGAGAAAGCTGAGGCGAGGTTGGTCGAGCACACTATCTACAGACATGATGAAGCCCCTTGTGGATTATGTTTATACGTCGATTATTATTTTACGGAGAATGGTTCCCCCTGGCAAGTGACGAAAGAAACAAAATTCAAGGATATCTGGCAGTAGCAGGACAGCGGCGCACCCCACCGCTGCACGGAGTGCGCTTCACGCTTCACGCTTCACGCCCCACGCTCCACCTCACCACCCACTGGATTACGACTCCGAAGGCTACGCCGACCAGACCGCCGCTAGCGTTGTCGACGAAATCCTGGACGGTGCAGTAGCGGTCAAGGAGGGGCAGGAGCGCCTGGGTCAGTTCGATGCCCAGCGGGACGATTACCACCGCCAGCGCGGCGGTCCACTTTTTGGGCGCAGCCAGGGCGCTG
>DASWHG010000173.1:0-10388 GCA_036393315.1 Anaerolineales bacterium
AGCTGCGTGCGGAATGGTAGAAATCATCCTGGCGACCCAGGTCGATATAGGCCAGCCCAGCAGCCAGGTCGTAGATCTGCTGGCTGCTGACCTGGATACCGGCTCGGCGCAGCAGTCGCCCGAAATGCAGCAGGTTTGCCAGCAGCAAGCCACCCGGTTCTTCAACAAGTTCAGCCGGCATGGACTTGCCTGGCCAGCTCGCGTGCCAGGTCCCCCTGCACGCGCTGGACATCGTCCTGGTACTTGAGCAAAACGCCGAGGGTATCGTCGATGGTCTGCTCGTCCAACTGCTGGCGGTCCATCGCCAGAAGTGACCGAGCCCAGTCCAAAGTCTCGGCAATCCCCGGGGCTTTGAACAGGTCGACCTGGCGCAGCTGTTGGACGGCCGAGACGATCTGGAAAGACAGGCGCTCCGGGATGCCGGGGACTTTCAGATGCAGGATATGGTACTCGGTCTCGAAGCTGGGGTAGTCGATCCACTGGTACAGGCAGCGGCGCTTGAGGGCGTCGTGCACCTCGCGGGTACGGTTGGAGGTTACCACGACGACCGGGGGTTGGGCAGCGCGGATCGTCCCGATCTCGGGGATGGTGATCTGGAAATCGGAGAGGATCTCGAGCAGGAAGCTCTCGAACTCCTCGTCGGCCCTGTCGATCTCGTCGATGAGCAAGACGGGAACCTGGCTTCCAACCTGTTCTACGGCCTGCAGGAGGGGGCGCGCCAGCAGAAACTCGCGGTCGTACAAGTCGCGCTCCATCTCGGCCCGGGAAGCAGCGGTGGCCTCGAGCATGCGCAGGTGCAGGATCTGGCGGGCGTAGTCCCACTCGTAAACCGCGTTGTGCACGTCCAACCCCTCGTAGCACTGCAAGCGGATCAGGCTCGTCCCCAGCATACCCCCCAGGACTTTGGCAACCTCGGTCTTGCCCACGCCGGCCTCGCCCTCGAGAAAGAGAGGTTTGCCCAGTTTAAGGGCCAGGAAAACGATCGTCGCCAAACCACGGTTGGCGACGTAGGAATGGTCCAGCATCCCTAGCTGGACCCGCTCGATGCTTTCAAATATGGAGTCGTTTTCGCTCAACGGCTTTTACCATTCCTGACCTGGATGACCTCTGCCATGATGCTGATCGCGATCTCTCCAGTCGAGCGCCCGCCCAGGTCGAGACCGATGGGCGCGTGCAGGCGGGCAATCTGCTCATCGTCCAGGCCTGCTTTGCGCAGCCGCTTTTGGCGCTTCTCGTTCGTCCGGCGGCTGCCCAGCGCGCCGACGTACCGTGCGCCGCTTTTCAGGGCGATCATTAAAGCAGGATCGTCTAACTTGGGATCGTGGGTCAAAACGACCACGTGGGCCGAACTGTCGAGAACCATATTGGGGAGCGCATCCTGCGGCCATTCCTGGAGCACCTCGGCGGCCTGGGGAAACCGTTCACGGACCGCGAAAGCCCGGCGGGGATCGACGATGATCGATTCAAAGCCGGAGGCGCCGGCGATGGTGACGAGCGGCTCGGCCAGGTGGACGGCGCCGACGATGATCAGGCGCGGCGGCAGCGGGTACACCTCAACGAACAGTTCGGTCCCGTCCGCCAGAGCCAGCACCCCACTAATGCCCTGCGCCAGGTTTTCCAGTGCGGATTGGACGACCGGGCCAGCCTGTTCTTTGAGGTCCAGGTCGCCCTGGGTGGTGCCGTCTGGCAGCACGATCAGCTTGCGGTTCAGCTGTTCGGGCGGGCCTGCCAGCACGCCTACCACGGCCAGGGGTGCGCGGTCAGCAAGGTGCTGCTTCAAGGAGGTGTAGATCGGATTAAGGGCTTTGCCCGGCTCAACGAAGACATGGATCGTGCCGCCGCAAGCCAGCCCAACCTGCCAGGCCTCCTCGTCGGCAACCCCGTACTTCAGTAAGCGCGGCCTGCCCTCCGCCATGACCGCCTGGCTTTCCTCGACGACCGCCCCTTCGACGCACCCGGCGCTGACCGAGCCGGCGATGCCTCCACTGCGCGTAACGATCATCTTGGAGCCCACCGGGCGCGGCGCCGAACCCCACGTCTGGATGACAGTCGCGACGGCCAGTTCCTCCCCATCCTGGATCCAGGCGTCTAAGCGGTCGAGTACATCTCTCATGCGATGATGACTTTCTCCTCGGTCAGTAAATGGACCCGGGAGGCGCAGTGCGCGGCCGCGTCCTCGGCTGCGGCCTTCCCCTCCGAGGTGGCGAAAGCCGCCACGCGAGCGTCGTTGTCGTCGAACCAGAACTCGGATACCGCATGATAAGGCAGGTCCGGGTTGTCCTCCAGCAGCACGCTCATACGGTAGTGACGGATCCCGGGCAGCTGCTTCCCGAACGGGGGGTGCTCTTCCAGCGCCCACTTGCGGAAATCCTCAAAGGACAGGTCTTCTTTACGCTTGAGCAGCGAGATCACTTTCAACATCCGATCACCTCGTCTATGGGTTATTGTAATAGATACCGGGCTTCCGGGGAAGTCCGCGAAGATATTTCATTCGAGGGCAGCGGCGATGTCCGGCTGCCGCCGCCCTCATCTCTTGAGAGGCTTATCCCTGAGAAGCAGCTTTCTCTTCCAGAGCGCGCAGCAGCTTCTCCGGAGTCACCGGCAGGTCCGTCATGCGGACGCCGGTCGCATTATAGATGGCATTCACGATCGCCGGGATGGGCGGATTAGCGGTCATCTCACCCACGCCCTTGACCCCGTACGGCCCGTTTACCGAAGGATACTCCAGCACGGTGCTCTCGATCTGGGGCAGTTCCATCGGGCCCGGCAACACGTACTCGCTGAATCCACCGGGCATGTGGTCGACTGCCGGGTAGTACGGGTAGGTGGTCTCGTAAAGCGCATGAGCCATGCCCATCAGCGAGCCGCCGCGGATCTGGCCCTCGACCAGCGCCGGGTTCACCTGCTTCCCAACCTCGTAGGCGCTCTTGAGGCTCAAGACGGTGACTTCGCCAGTCTCGGTGTCCACCTCCACCTCTGCGACCGTGCAGGCGTGGGCTTCCGTGGAATCGGGGTCCATCTTGCCGGTCTCGGGGTCGACGTCGCTCTTCGGCTTCATGTACATCCCGCGGCCGGAGATCGTGCGCGCGTATTTGAAGTGGGCCGCCAGGGCCAGGTCGACGATGTGGATCGAGCGTTCGGGTGAGCCTTTGACGCGAATGAATCCCTGCCCGTCCGTCTCCAGATCGTCCGGGTTGGCCTCCAGTTCGTCAGCGGCCACTTCCATCATTACCTTGCGCGCCTCCTGGGCAGCCTGGACGACGGCGTTGCCGACGCGGTGGGTGGCGCGGCTGGCAAAGGTGCCCATGCAGTGCGGGCCGGTGTCGGTATCGGCGGTGTCGATCATGACGTTCTCGAACGGCACCCCCAGCGTCTCCGCCCCGATCTGGGCGATCACGGTCTTCAGGCCCTGGCCCAGGTCGGTGCTGGAGAGCGAGATGACGAAATTGCCGGTCGTGGTCGAGTGGATCAACGCCTGGGAAGGATCGCCGCCCAGGTTCATGCCGGTCGGGTAGTTGACGGCAGCCATTCCAACGCCTCTGACTTTAGCCATGTTGACCTTCCTTCCTATCCCACGAGCTCATTTGCAAGAATTCCTCCGGCAGCTCATGGCCCACCATCTGCGCGGCTGCCTGCATCACCTCGATCAAGGTGGCGTCTTCCACCTCTTTCTGGTGCGGCTTCATATCGCCGTTGCGGTATGCATTGATGAAGCGGATCGACCAGGGGTCGATCCCGGTTGCTTCGGCGATCTTGTCCATCTGCACTTCGATGGCGAAGGAAGCCGGAGTCACGCCGAACCCACGCATGGCGCTGCTCGGCTGGCGGTTGGTGTAGACGCAGTGCGCGTCGATCCAGACGTTGGGGATGCGGTAGGGGCCGGCGATATTGGCAGCGTGCTTGGTGACAGCGTAAGGCGTGTGCCGGTTGTAGGCGCCCGCGTCGGCATAGGAGGTGATCTTACGGGCGACGATGCGCCCGTCCTTCATGACCCCGTCTTTGAAATACATCCGCCAGGCGCTGCGGGAGGACGAAACGCGCATCTCCTCCTCCCGGGTGAAGACGTACTTCACCGGGCGGTTGGTGCGCATTGCCGCCAGCGTCGCGATCGGCTCGACGATCACGTCGACTTTTCCACCGAACCCGCCTCCAACCGTCCCGCCGACAAAGTGCAGCTTCTGGAACGGGACCTGTAAGATCAGGGCGGTGTTATCCAGGGTGAAGAACAAAGCCTGGGTGTTGGTGTAGACCGTGATGCGCCCGTCTGCTTCGGGTTTGGCGACACAGCCGGTCGTCTCAGTCGGCGCATGCTCGATCGGGCTGGTCTGGTAGCGCCCTTCGATGATGAAATCGGCCTCGGCAAAGCCCTTATCCACGTCGCCGAAGCGCACGCGACGGCAGTGGTGGCCTTCGTAGACAAAGTAGTTCGTGCCCCAATCTTTCAGGACCGGCGCCCCCGGCTTCAGCGCTTCCTCGACATCGAACACCGCCGGCAGCTCCTCCAGGTCGAGCCTGACCTTGGAGACGGCCTCCATGGCGGCCGCTTCGCTCTCGGCGACGATCGCAGCGATCTGCTCACCCTGGTAGCGCACCTTATCCTCGGCCAGGACGGGCTCTTCATCCGGCCCGACCCCGATCAGGCACAGGATCGTGTAAATGTTCTTTGGGACGTCCTTGTAGGTAAAAGCCCGCACGAAACCCGGCACCTTCTCGGCTTCTGAGAAGTCGATGCCGTTGATGCGGGCATGCGGGACCGGGCTGCGCACCATCTTCAGGTGCAGCATGTCGGGGAAGTGGATGTCGTCTACGTAAAGAGTCTTGCCGGTCACGTGTCCCATCCCGTCCCGCCGGGGCACCGAATGACCGACCACGTTCAAGGTTTTTTCTGTCATAATGGATGCTCCTCCTGCCTAGTTCCCCTGCCCGTTCATCCGCTGCCCGGCGGTTTCAATTGCCTGGATGATCGGTTCGTAACCGGTGCAACGGCAGTAGTTGCCTGTCAGCGCGGCGACGATCTCCTCCCGGCCCGGCCGCGGGGTGTGCTCGAGCAGCGCTTTGGCCACCAGGATCATGCCCGGTGTGCAGTAGCCGCACTGGATAGCAAACTTCTCGAAGAATGCCTCCTGGATTGGGTGAAGAGTCCCGTTCTTGGAGAGGCCTTCCAGGGTCACGACCTGCTGGCCTTCGACATCTTCGACAGGTAGCAGGCAGGACATCATTGGTTCGCCGTTGACCAGCACCGTACAGCTGCCGCAGCCGCCCTGCTTGCAACCGGTTTTCGCAGCCGTATAACCAAGGTCGGTGCGCAGCAGGGATTGCAGCGTGGTCAGGGGTTTCACCATGACCTCGACTTCCCGGCCGTTCAACGTAAAGCTAACAATCTTGGATGCCATATCAACCTCCTATGCGACCATCCCGGCGATCTTCTCGAGGGTCCGGCGGACGTACACGGCAGCCATCTTTCGCCGGTACCATTCGCTGGCGATGGCGTCGGTAAAAGGCTCACACTCCTCTGCTGCGGCTGCCGAAGCCGCGGTGATGGCAGGTTCGTCGAGGCGGGAGCCGGTCAGGGCCTGTTCGGCGTTCTTCGCCCGCAAAGGATAGGGACCGACGGCGTTAAGCGCCAGGCGTGCGTCTCTGACCGTTTCCCCATCCAGCTCCAGGTGCGCGGCGACCGTCACGACGGCCGGTGTGTTGGCGTGCTTTCGGCCGAACTTGAGATAAGCGGTCACCCCTTTCGGGAGCGGCACCCGGATCTCTTTCAGCAGCTCGCCGGGAGCGAGGGCCGTCAGCAGGAAGCCGGTATAGAACTCCTCCAGCGGGAGCTCCCGCTCCCCGTTCACACCGACCAGGATTACCCTGGCATCCAGCGCCAGCAAGGCAACGGCGAAATCACCGGCGGGCGGCGGCGCGAACAGGTTGCCGCCCACCGTCCCCATGTTGCGGATGGCCCAACCGCCGACGTTGTTCGCGGCCTCTCGCAGGAGGGGGATCTCGGTTTGGGCCAGCATCTGGGTGAGTGTGGTGGTCGCGCCGATCGCAACGCTCCCATTTTCCCGGCGCAGATAATTCAGGCCAGCCCGCCGCAGACCCAGCACCTTCTCCGGCATCGAGATGCCCTCGTTGACGAGCGGCATGGCGATCGTCCCGCCGGCCATCACCAACAGCGCGGGGCCTTCCGCTTCCAGCAGGTCGACCGCCTCGGCGACCGATGTGGGCTGGAAATATGCTTTTGTGGTCAAATTTACACCTCCTGTTCGTTTAAGAGTGCGAAGAACCGGGCAGGCGACCCTTCTGCGCCCCGGATCTTTACAAATGGTGCAAAGAATTGGAAGCGCCGGCCGGTCGGGAGCTGCGACAGGTTCGTCATTTGCTGCATCAAGATCGCCCCGTTCTCCAGGATGATCTTATGGATGATGAAATCTTCTGAGGTGAAATCCGGGAGCCGGGCGCAGTATTCACTGAAACAGTCGAAGCCGATTGCCCTGGCTCCGCGGTCGATCAGCCATTGGGCTGCCTGCGGAGAGCAGTAGGGTGACTCCATGTAATAAGTCGGGAAATTTCCCCAATGCTTCTCGGTCCAGTCGGTGCGGACCAGGACGATGTCCCCTTTCTGCACGTGCTCTGCGCGGGCTTCCAAATCGGCGACAGAGATCTCGTGGTTCGGCCCGGCATCGCTCAGGTCGACGATGGTCGCCTCCCCGAAGACCCGCTCCAGGGCCACATCCACGGCCGTCTCCCCATCCGCCTGGACGTGCCGGGTGAAATCCACGTGCGAGCCGGTGTGCAGCAGCATTTCGATCTTGCTGGCCTGCCAGAAGCCGGGACCGCGATGGTAGCTGGTTAATTGCAGCTGGAGATTAACGGAAGGTGGGCTGAGGGTATCTTCTCCAATGGGTACGGATAAGTCCACAATCTGCATGGTTACCTCCAGTGAAATTGGGATGATGGGCAGGTGTTGCTACTCGAGGCTGGGAGCCGCCTGCTGCACCTGCTTGTTCAAGTTTGCCAAGCCTAGCTTGATCAACGTGCTGACGACCCCTTCGATAAACCGGGGGCTCAGTTTTGCGAGCGCACCGGTTATCATCGCCTGTGCCTGGTAATCAATTAAACTCTTCTCTTCCACCTCCTTCAGCGTAAAGGTCGCGGTCCCTTTGATCAATCCGGTAGGACCGCTGATTTCTCCTTCGAACTGGCAGTATCCGGGTGGCTCGTGCCTGGCGACTCTGACAATCGTATCGTATATCCCGCTTACCGAGGCGATCCCTACTTGAACCTGACCGCGGTATTCGTCCTGGGCGACCTGCTCAATACTTTGACAGCCCGGGATCAAGCCCATCAGAGCGTTCGGGTCGAAAATAACAGGCCAGACCTGCTCGCGAGGCGCCGCCAGCGTGTAGCTCCCTTCAATATAGATCATTCCGTAAATCTCGATGGAAAGCTGCAGATCTGCATTTTGTAATTATCCTCGCATCCACCCGGTTTGTCCACCTGACATTCGTCACTTTCCCGTTGTAGTGTTAGAATTGGATCACCGATTGGCCTGAACAAATTCAGAAAGGGGTGATCGATGAACGATCCAAACCCAGAGTACGTGCGACCGCTTGAGCCTGCTGCAGATCGCAGCAGCCGGGTCACGATCGCCGTGGTTGTCGCAACCCTGATCGTGATCCTGGCCTGCATCGTTGCGTGCACTGCGATCGCGCTGGTCTTCCTCTATAATGCCCCCTGGGGGTGAGGGTAAGACTCCCCTTCTCATCGACGGAAAGCCTCAATTGAGCTTTCCATGTCGATGACTCGCATCCTGTTTGCCTCTGATTTTCACGGATCGGAGGCATGCTTTCGCAAGTTTATCTCTGCCGCCTCCCACTACGAGGCTGACGTCTTGATCGCCGGCGGAGACGTGACCGGGAAGGCCATGGTCCCCATCATCCACCAGGGGAATGGCCGCTATCGTGGCACCCTCTTCGGGCGGAAAGAAGAGCCGGCCACCCAGGAAGAGCTGGCGAATTTCAAGCGCGTGATCAGCAATACCGGCTTCTACCCGATCGTCCTGGAACCGGACGAAGCCTCAGCCCTGGAGGCGGACAAGGACCTATTGGAGATGCGTTTCGAAGCGGAAATGGTCAACCGGGTGCGAGACTGGCTGACCTGGGCTGAAGGTAAGCTGTTTGCCAGCCGCATCCCCCTTTATTTCATGCCCGGGAACGACGATCTTTATCCCATCGACGCGGTGATCGCTGAATTCGACCAGGTGCACAACCCGGACGGCAAGCGCTACTGGATCGACGACGATCACGAGCTGGTAGGGATTTCGAACGCGAACATGACTCCCTGGAAATGCGCTCGAGACGTCGAGGAAGACGTACTGGAAAAACGGCTGGAGGAGCTGGCTGCCCTGCTCGAATATCCGGCCCGGGCAGTCGTCGACCTGCACGTGCCCCCTTACAAATCCGGCCTGGACGTCTGCCCGGAACTGGACGAGAACCTCAAGGTAAAAACCCTGGGTGGGCAGGTCTTAATGAAGCCGGTAGGCAGCACGGCAGTGCGCAAATTCATCGAAAAGATGCAGCCGCTGCTCTCTCTGCACGGCCACATCCACGAATCGCCAGGCTATACGCGCATCGGTCGCACGCTCTCCATCAATGCAGGCAGCGAATACGCCGAGGGGATTTTGAGAGCTGCCATCATCAACCTGGAACGTGATAAGGTCAAGGGCTACATCCTGGTTTCCGGATAGCCAGGCTGCTGGAGCATTACGCCGCCTTCCCGTCAAACTGGCTCCGGGTCTTATTCACGGTTCGCTCAGTTCCAGCAGGCCTGCCCGGACGGCGGCAAGGACGGCCAGGCCACGGTTCGGTTGGCCCAGCTTGTTGAGGATGCTCTTAGCGTGGCTGCGAACCGTCTCCTCGCTTACGTTGAGCTCATCGGCGATCTGGCGGTAGGTCTTCGGCGTCTTCAACCACTGGAGCACTTCCAGCTCACGCGGGGTGAGCAGTGGTTTTGACAGGCTCCTGGCCTGGTCCTGGATGCGGGTGAGCACCTGGCGGGCGATGGCAGGCTGCAGGTAGCCTTCGCCACGCGCAACCGCCCGGATGGCCTGCTTCAATTCATCAGGCTCGATCTCTTTCAGCACGTATCCATCGACGCCGGCAGCCAGCATATCCAGCACCCTCCCGTCGATCTCGGTGCCGGTGAGAATCAGGATGCGGATCCCCGGCAGGCTCGAGCGCAGCGCCGTGGCGATCTCCTGGCCGTCCATCTCCGGCATAACCCGGTCCAACAGGATCAGGTCCGGGCGCAGCTGCCGGGCCAGGTCCAGGGTCTGGCGGCCATTGCCCGCCTCGGCGACCACTTCAAAATCCGGCTCGAGCCGCAAAACCATGGCCAGCCCCTTGCGCACGACGGCGTGATCATCTGCGATCAGGATCCGGATTCGTTCAGGATCCAAGGGCACCTCCCGGCCTGGCCGGCAGGCTGACCAGGATCAACGTCCCCTGGCCTTCCTGGCTGAAGATCTGGCTTTCCCCGCCCAATGCCCGAATACGTCCCTGGATGCCGAAGAGACCAAAACGGTCTCGCTCTTTGTCACCCGCCAGGACTGCCTGAAGATCGAACCCCTTACCCTGGTCCTGGATGCAGAGGTGAACCTGCTCACTCTCGATCCCCAGGCAGACCTGCGCCGACTCCACGTCTCCGTGGCGCGCGGCATTGACGAGGGCTTCCTGAGAGATCCGGTAAAGGGTGCGGCGGATCAGCGGAGAAAGGCCTTCAAAATCCCCGCTCGCGTTAAAATCCACGCGGAAGGCATGGGGGTGGCAGCATTGAGATACGTAGGCTGTCAAGTCGGCCTGGAAACGCTCGAGGGTGATCTCGGCCGGCCAGAGGTCATAGATGGAGCGGCGCACCTCGTTCCTGACCTGGCCGGCCAGGTCGCGCAGCTCGACCAGTTCTGCCTTTACCTGATCGCTCTCGCCGGGCAGCATATTGATGCAGGCATCCAGGCTGAAGACGATCCCGAAAAGGGACTGTGCGATCGTATCGTGGATGTCCCTGGCGATGCGGTTGCGTTCCTGCTCGACCGCCAGGCGACGGGTGCGGTCGATGCACACCATGGTGGTGCCCAGCGCGACCGCCGCCTGCCCGGCGACCACCCGCAGCATCTCCTGTTGGTGAGCGGAGAGGGGTTGGGAGGGATCAGCCTGGGCAACGAAGAGAACCCCGACCGGGTGCTCACGCAGCTGCAAGGGAAGCCCCAAGCCGTTCGAGAAGGACGCCCCGATGCCGAATTCTTTCCCGGCGACAGGTAAGGGCGACTCCTGCTGTACGAGGAAATTAAAAGAAGGATCAGACAACGGAACGGGTTTGACGAACTCCACAGGTCGAAA
>DASWHG010000174.1:0-4537 GCA_036393315.1 Anaerolineales bacterium
AAGGCGGCAAAGCCGCATTCTCCCACCCCAAACCCCAATTGACAAGGAGCTACCGCAGAACTGGAGATCTGCCATTATGAATGCACTACCTGAAACGACTCTTGTCGAATTCATTCGGTACAACAACTGGGCTAAGCGGCAGGTAACTTGTTGACTAATCCTGATCGATTTGATTTTAAGTGAATAAATCATATCAAAAGAAAGAAGGAGGTATCTCAGATGAAAAGGATCCTGATATTGGGCGGCGGATTCGGCGGACTGGCTGCCGCTCACCGGCTTAAAAAGCTGCTGCCAGCAGAAGATGAAATCATCCTCATCGATAGACGCGCTGAGTTTATGATGGGCTTCCGCAAATCCTGGACGCTGGCTGGAATCGCGCCATTTCAGGAAGGTAGACGTCCCCTCGCAAGGCTGAACAGCATCGGCGTAAAAGTGATCCAGGATTCAGTTACCGCGATTGACCCTCAGGCTAAAGCTGTTAGCCTGAGCGATCAAAGATTCGAGGCCGACGCCTTAGTCGTCGCCCTGGGCGCAGAACTGGCCCCTGATGCAGTGCCTGGCCTGGCGGAGCATGCCTTCAACGTCTACGATTCCCAGGATATCCCGCGGGCTGCGGAATCTTTACGGGAATTGCGCGTGGGCAAGTTGTGCATCGGCATCTTCGGGGTTCCTTACAAATGCCCCCCTGCGCCTTACGAGATGGCTTTGCTGATCGACGAGTTCTTCAAATCCCTCGACCGTAAGATAGCGATTGAGATCTTCACCCCACAGCCCATGTCGCTGCCTGTCCTCGGAGAAGTGGGCTGCGGGGTGATCGAGGGTAAATTAGCGGAAAAGGGGATAACCTTCCTGCCGAATCACAAGGCCTCTGCAGTCGAGCCCAACGAGGTGGTCTTTGTGAATGGGAGAAGGCCGTACGACCTGTTGTTCGCCGTTCCGCCTCACCGGCCTCCCGCCGTCGTCCGGGATAGCGGTCTGGTAGACGAATCGGGCTGGGTTCCCGTGAACCCGCGCACCCTTGAGACCCAGGTCCCCGGGGTCTATGCCGTAGGCGACGTAGTCCAAATCCAGATGGCAGATGGCAAGCCACTGCCTAAGGCGGGCGTGTTCGCAGAAGCGATGGGCGAGGTGGTCGCCGACCGGATTGCGGCGGCGTTCAACGGGCGCGAGTCAGATGCCGCGTTTACCGGAGAGGGGGGCTGTTACCTGGAAGTGGGCGGGGGACAGGCGATGATGGTACAAGGGAGCTTCCTCGCCGAACCTGAGCTGCAGGTCGAGCTAACCGGGCCTTCGCCTGAGTATCTCGACGAAAAACACAACTTCGAAAGGGACAGGTTGCAGGCCTGGTTTGGATGATATCTCCTACCAGTATCTAACAACATTTGAGTGCTCCCCACCTTCCTGGCGCAGCCGTTGGAGGGCCATCAAGGCTGCTCCGTAGGCCGGCTCGTGTGCGGGCCGCGCGACCTCGGCCCGCGGGGCGAGCTCATTCACGGCCTGCCTGACCGGCTCGAAGATTTTCTGGCTGCTGGCAAAGATTCCACCGGACAGGATGACGGGAAATATCTCCTCTTGCAAGCCTAACGCCTCGATCACCACTCCCGCCGCGAGGGCTAGTTCGTGCGCTGCACTTGCCACGATCTCACTGGCCACGCGATCGCCTGCTTCCGCCGCTGCCATGACGACCGGGGCAAGGGCAGCCGTTTGCCCCACCGTCCAGCCGTCCAGGTAGATGCGATCGGCGAGCTCCTCCAGTGATCCGTCGCCGGTAGTTGCCAACAGCTTCTCGGTCAGGCTGGTAGCGGGTCCACGGCCATCGGAGGCGCGGGTGGCCGCGTTCAGGCCCCGGAGGGCGATATCGTAACCACTACCCTCGTCTCCCAAGATATGCCCCCAACCTCCGGCGCGCACCCGGATACCGGCGGCGTTGTAGCCAAGCGCAATGGACCCAGTCCCGGCGATAACGGCCACGCCGAACTTCCGGCCACCCGTCCCGGCCGCCAGGGCGATGTCGGCATCGTGGACGATCTCCAGCGGCACGCCCTCGAAGAGCGGGGCAATCATCTCCTGGATCAGGGGCAGGTCCGCATCCCGGTCCAAACCAGCCATCCCAAGGCAGGCAGCCCTCAGATCGGGATCCCCCGCAGCCCGGCGAGCAGAGCCGACCGCCTCGGCCAGCGCAGCCCTGGCCGACTGGATGCTGATCGATTGGTGGTTGCAAGGTCCGGCAACCGCCCGGCTGACGACCCGGCCTCCTTCTTCAACGATCACGCAGACCGTATTCGAGCCGCCTCCATCCAGCCCAAGGACAGTTCCCTCGCCAGACACAGTCACGCTCCAGGCCAGATCTCTTTCAGAATGCCGCGCGCCTGGTCGAGATTCTGTACCAGGTGGTTGAGCATCATCGCCCGCAAGGCTTTATCGTAGGATTGCTCCACCACAGCTTCGACCCACAGCATCTCGCAGGCCGCGTTCAGCTGCATGGTCGCCTGGATATCGGCTGGCGCAAAGGGTGGCTGGAGCGGCTGTAAGCCGTGGCGCGCCACAACCACGGGCAGTTCGACGATGGCCTCCGGCGGCATCCACGGGACGGTTGTTCCATTGCTGACGTTCAGGATGAAGACCGCGCGCGCATCGCTGGCATGCGCCAGCAGCACAGGCACGACGATGCTGTTATACCAATGCGCGCCGCGCTGCTCCAGGCTTGCCATCACGTTTTCGGAGTCCGGATCCTCGAAGTCAGCGAGGATTTCAGATTCCAGGGATAACAACTGTTCGGCGCGGGTCTTCTGGCCGCGCTGTTTTTCCAGCATCCGGTTCGAATGGTAGAAATACTTGAAGTACGAAGTGGGGATCGCCCCGATGGCGCGAACGAAGTCGACATCCACCGGGAGCCCTGTGTAACCGGAAAGGCGCTCCAGAATTCGCGGCATGGCGTCCTGGCCCTTCCAGCGCACCTCGGTCACCCAGCCGAAGTGGTGCATCCCGATGTAGCCGATCCACAGCTCCTGGGGAGATACGCCGAGCAAGGTTGCCACGGCTCGAGATAAGCCGACCGGTGAGTCGCACACTCCCACCACATTTACCTTCGTGTAGCGGGCGACCGCATATTGGATGAAACTGCTGGGGTTGGTCAGGTTGATGAGCAAGGCTTGTGGGGCGACTCGCTCGATGATCCGGCAGTGCTCCAGCGTCACCGGGATTGTGCGCAGGGCGTTGTTCATCCCGCCTGGGCCGAAGGTCTCCTCGCCAGGGATGCCAAAAGCCTGTGGGAAAGATTCGTCGTAAGCGCGGGCCTGGAAGCCGCCAACCCGGACCTGGTTGAGGACGTAGTCAGCCCCTTCTAAACCGGATTCCAGGTCTGAGGTGGCTGAGATCGTGATCGGGGGAGAAGTACCGTCGGCGAGGTGGGAACACACGGCTGCGACACGCTCCAGTTTACCGGCCGAGCGCCCGATAAGGACGACCTCAGTGGGCGGGCGGTCCTCACGCTGGCGCAGCGCCTGGACGAGCTTCGGCGAGGCGACGCTGCTGCCGCCCAGCACTGCCAGTTTCAGCCGATCTTTGTTCTCCTTGTTCATCTGTATCCTTCGATCAGGCCCGGTCGTAGAAGGACAGGATCGCCTCGCAGGTCCGGCGCACTTCGTCCTCCCGAAGGGTCTCGAACATAGGCAGGTTCCACACCCGCCTCGCGTACGGCCCGCTGACCGGAAAGTCCTCTTCACGGTAGTTGAGGTGGGCGTAGGCTCCCTGCATCGGCACCAGGATCGGGTACATGGCAAAAGTGCCGACACCCCGGTCGGCCAGGAAAGCCATTAACTCGAGGCGCTCCGCCTCGGTTGGCGCCAGCGTGGCATAGGAGTAATATACGTGTTCAGCATAGCCGGCAGCAGAGGGCAGCACCAGCGGCGTTCCGGCCAGCATCTCGTCGTAGATGGCAGCGAAACGCCTGCGGCGGTTGTTCCACTCATCTAACCGCTTCAGTTTCACGCTCAGGATAGCGGCCTGGATCTCGTCCATCCGCTCCTGGAACCCGATCACCTCGTGAACGAACTTCACACGCTGCCCCACGTAACGCAGCATGCGAACTTTCGCGTCCAGCTCAGGGCTGTTGGTTGTGACGATCCCGGCGTCGCCGACCGCGCCCATGTTCTTGCTTGGATAAAAGGAAAAGGCTGCGATATGGCCGAGCGAGCCGGTCCGGCGGCCTTTGTACCTGGCGCCATGGGCGTGCGCGGCGTCTTCCAGCACCCACAAGCCCCTTCGCTCCGCCAGCTCCATGATCGGGTCCATATCCACAGGATGGCCGTACAGGTGCACCGGGATGATCGCCTTTGTCCTGCTCGTGATCGCCGGCTCGACACGCTCCGCCGTCATGTTGTAGGTGATCGGGTCCACGTCGATGAAGACCGGTGTGGCTCCCGTGTAGGAGATGGCCAGGGCGGTGGCAATGTAGGTATTGCTCACCGTGATCACCTCGTCCCCCGGTCCTACCCCAAGCGCTTCCAGCGCCAGGTGCAGGGCCGCCGTCCCGCTG